>LNEH01000072.1 GCA_001464505.1 Verrucomicrobia bacterium Ga0077533 | reverse complement strand
TCATCGTTTCCAAGCAGGCTCTCCGCCGCATCATCACCGCCCATCTCGACCGCAAAATGAAAGGCCAACTATGAAACTCACCGTCGATCGTGATGCCGATGCCCTTTACCTGAACCTGGACGAAGCACCCGCCGCCGAGAGCGAGGAGATTTCGCCCGGCGTGATCCTTGACTACAATGCCGAGGGCATGGTGGTCGGCATTGAGATGCTGCATCTTTCCAAGCGGGTCGCGCCCGAGAACATCGGCCGGCTCCTGACCGAAACCGTGGGCGCCTGACCTGGCCGGGAGATGAAGCGACAACTCCACCGCGCACCACCCCATTCCTCACGCCCGAAGAAATCGCCCTCGTCGGGGGGATCGCACCGGCATCCTAAACGAGTGTCATCGCGAGGCCCAGCATCGGGCCGCGTGTCATCCGTAGCCTCGGCGAAGGATGATGGCGATCCAGTCCTGCGGCAGACTCGTGACCTTGAGCTTGTCGAAACGGCTGGATTGCTTCGGCGCTCCGCTTCTCGCAATGACAAGGCCGCAAGGGAAATCCCGCTGCCGTCGGCCAAGCCGACTGATCCTCCCGGCCTGCCGATGCCCACCGACCCGCGCACGCGGCCGGTGTGGCGGCGCTCCTTTGCCCGCCCCCAGCCGCCGTTCACCCCCGACCAGGCCGCGCTCTGCCTGAACGCCGCCGAGACCGTGGTGAACGAGGTGCAGGCCGTCACCCGCGAGGCCCGTTTCCCCCGGAAACGCTGGATCGACTGGCTCTGCCGCCGCAGCGAGGCGTATTTCCGCACCAGCCGGTGTATTCGCGAGCGATTCAGCGGCCCGCACGACCGCGAGTGGCTGCGCGTCTACCAGCGCCACTGGCTGTTCGCCGCCCTGCTCCAGACGAACGCCAAATACCGCCGCCGGCTCCCGCCCGAGATGTGGGGCGGCCACTCCCCGCTCGCCTGCCCGCCCACGTTTGCCCCCGCCCTCCGCCCCCGCCGCCACGCGGCGTGAGACGGATGATTGAGCCCCTTGATTCGAAACTGGCCAGTTCGGCCCCCCGCATTACGCTGCCGGCCGCATGTATCGCCTGACCTCAGAGCTGCAGGCTTTCCTTCTTGCCCAGCCAGAGTCCGGCATGGGTTACCAGTTGGTTGATCTCGTTACCGACGCGGGGAAGGAAGTTGCGGCTGTCGCCTACAATGCGGAACTGACCCTGCCTTGGTCCACCCTGCCGGAAATGAGGACATTGTATGCAGCACTGAGCGAAGGCCGGATCAAGGCGGGAGGAGCGGGACGGGAAGTGCGGGAGATCAGGCTTCGGGCCAAGCCGGCCGACAAGGTGAGCCAGACCGTGCTGGAAGATCGGTCCACCTATGGCCGCGAGCGGCGTCACCGGGGGCCGGCCAAAGATGCGCCGCCTGAAAAAACAAACAGTGGTGAGATGTTCCGCCGCTTCAGCGCCTTTGCCAACGACCGTCGCATCACCGGCGACAAGCGGCTGTTGCCCGGCACCTATGGCACGACCCACGCCGACTCGCTGCAGGTTCACACTGGAAAATAGGCGGTCGAGCGGTATGCTTTGCCCAATACCGATCCCGCCATGCACCGCTTCACCGTCATGCCCAACGCCAGCACCGCCATCCAATATGGCGTGGTGGAGCCGGCCCACGGCCAGCCCGGCGGAGGCGTGGAGGTGATATTTCCGGCCGGCACCAACGCCTGGAGCGTGATCCACCGGAATCAAATCCCTCCCGGATAACCATGCGCGTCGCCCTTGAAAGAAAATGGATTGACCGGCTGCTCAAACTACCGGAGTCGGGCATGGGCTATCAGCGCGTGGATGTGCATTTCTCCAACCGGCGGGTGGCGCGGAATGTGACGGTTTTCAACGCCGAGCAGGCCGAGCTGCCGGCCGAGCTGGCCCGCCTGTCGATCCGCGACATCAAGCCGCATCGCGGGTAGCACCCGGCTGACCGGGGACACACCGATGTCAGCCCCTGTGCCTGCCTCCGCCTCCTACGCCGAGCTGCGGCGGGCCGTGGAGCGGACGGTCTTCAAGGGCCGGGCGGGAATCGAGAAGGCCTGGGTGCGCACCTACCACGAGACCGGCCGCCTCATCAACGAGCACATCCTCGCCCACAAGGACCGCGCCGGCTACGGCGCCAAGGTCTTTGAAAGGCTATCCGCCGACACCGGTGTCAGCAAACGCACCCTGCACGAGTGCGCCCAGTTCCACCGCTGTTTCCCAATTGTGCGACAAGTCGCACAATTGACCTGGAACCACTATCGCGTGCTTAGCCAGGTCGAGAACGAAGCCCAGCGGGCGGTGTTGCTGAAAGAGGCGCTCGCGAAGCATCTAACCTCCCCGCAACTGATCGAGCGGGTCCGCACCTTCAACGCCATCGACGTGTCGCCGGCCCCGGACACAGCCCGGACCACCCCCAAGCTTCTCACCCCGCGCCGGGGCACGCCGGGCGTGTGCCGGGTCATCGCCGACGGCGACGGCCTGGCCGTGGACCTCGGCTTCGCGTGCTACCTGGTTTTGGGCCCCTCGGCCCGGCTCGCGGCGAACGGCTTCGTGCGTCTGACGGCGGACGGCGTCGAAGCGGCGAAGGACGCGACCAAGGCCGACCTTTTCACCTACCGCGCCGAGGTGCTCAAGGTCGTGGACGGCGACACGCTCTGGGTGAAGATTTTCCTGCGGCCCGACCAGTGGGTGAAGGAGAAGCTGCGCCTGCGCGACCTCGACTGCCCGGAGATCGCCACGCCCGCAGGCAAGGCGGCGAAGCGCTTCACCGAATCGCTCGTGCCGGCGGGCATCGCCGTGACGGTCTGCACCACCAAGCCGGACAAGTATGATCGCTATCTGGCGGACGTGTTTGTGGCGGCGGAGGGCGGCGAGAAATTCCTGAACAACGAGCTGCTCGCCGCCGGCCACGCCGCCGTGAAGCGCGAGTGGGAATTCGGCGACTGGGGCGAGGCGTAGGAGTGGGCGGTGACGGAATTGTAGGGCGGGATAAGCCGCCGAGGCTGGCGCACATCCGGAAAACCCGTCCGGAGGCCGGGTTCCGCCCCAGACCACGGCGGTCATTGACCGCCGCTACAGGTCACGCGTCCTTCCGGCGCCGATCCACTTTCTCCATCTTGAATTGCTCGCCTTCGCGCCCGAGGGGCGCCCGCGAAGGCTCGCCCCTGCGCTTCACTCCGGGGCTACGCCATCTTCGCGCTGTCGCGCTCAGTCGTCCTTACGCGGACTCGGCAAGCTCAAGATTCGTCGTTACGACGGCGCTTATCTACTTTTTCCATTGTAAATTCGTCGCGGGGGAGGACGTTGTCGGTGACGACGACGGCGACGGGGAGCTTGGTCTTCACCCAGAGCTCGGATTCGCGGAAATACTTGGCGCTGCCGCTCTCAAGGGCCTCGCCGATGGACTTCACCGGCAGCAAGCGGCCACGCTTGGAGGCGTTGAAGTCGTAGGCGCCCTTGAAGACGCGGTCGGTGGTCGAGTAGGGGCTGGCGTCCTCGGGGATCTGCACCACCCACCCGGTGAGGTCCTTGCGAGGCAGCTTGCCTTCCATGTCGGAGAGCAAAATGACGAACTGCTTCTTCGGCGCGGGGGGCTTGATGTCCTCGTCCGCGGCGGGCGCGGTGATCTCGTTCATCTCCTCGACGATCTCGCGGAGAACGGAGGGGTCGAGCTTGTGCTTTTTGAGGATCTCGGCGACCTGACTGATTTCGATTTTGGCCATGATGGAAATTTGGGAGGGCCACGGATTGCACGGATGGGCACGGATGACAAACCAAAGTTGGCGTGAGCGGCGGCTGGACAACAAATCCATCCGTGTTCATCGGTGTCATCCGTGGCCCAGAATCTCGACGAACTTTTCGACGTGGTGGACGAGCAGGACCGGGTGACGGGGCAGCTGACCCGGCGCGAGGTCCACCGGCGCGGTCTCCGGCATCGGGCGGTGCATCTCCTGGTCGTCAACCAGGCCGGCCAGGTTTTCCTCCACCAGCGTTCGATGCAGAAGGATTTGTTTCCCGGGGTGTGGGACTCATCGGCGGCGGGGCATGTCGGGGCGGGGGAGGATTACGACGGCACGGCGCGGCGTGAACTGGCGGAGGAAATCGGCTGCAGGCCGGTGAAGCCGCCGCAGCGGTTGTTCAAGATCGAGGCCCGCGAGGAGACGGGTCAGGAGTTCGTGTGGGTCTATCGCGTGGAGGCGGAAGGGCCGTTCGTCCTGCAGCCTGATGAGATTGAGCGCGGCGACTGGTTCACGGTGGCCCAGATCGACCGGTGGCTGGCGGAACGGCCGGCCGAGCTGGCGCCGGCGTTTTTGTTCATCTGGCCGCAGGCCCGGGGGATGCTGTGAAGCGCAGGCGTCCTATGGCACCGTTGTGGCCTGCCGTTTCGACAGGCTCAAGGCCCCGAGCTGGTCGAGGGGCTGGCCACCCGGTGTTTGTCCCCGGTTCTCGGTCCCGTTGTGCCCTGCTGGGCACCCGGGATTTGTCCGGGCCGGACCGCCCGGCAAACGAAACCGAGGCAAATTATCGCGGGCGCTGGCCCTTGAGCAGGGCGAATTCCTTCTGGCTCATCAGGCGGCGGGGGAGGCGGCGCTCGGCCTCGCTGATGAGGCGGTCCCATTGGGCGTCGGTGGGGGCGAAGTCCTCCCACGAGGTATTGTGGCCCGTCTTGCGGCTGAACACGACGGCGCCGCCGTGAAAGCGCGCATTGATCTGCCACTTCACGCCGTCGTCGTCCTTGTCCCACCAGCCGAATTCCATGCCCATGGCGGCAGAGGAAAGTGACAAGTGGCAAGTGGCAAGTGGCAAGTGGCAGTAGCACGAGACACTGGTAGGACGGAGCGGCTTGCCCGCCACAGGCGTGGCCCGCTCCGCCGTATACTCGGCGCACCGGGCCGGTGCGCCCTACCATCAATCCTGCGACAATTCACCGGCGCGGCGGGTGCCGGCGAGGATGGTTTCCTTCATGGTCTCGCGAAAGTGCCGTGCGGCCATGACCTGCAGGCCGGCGGCGGTGGTGCCATTGGGTGAGGTGACCTTGTCGCGGAGGGCTTCGGGTGTTTCAGCGCTGCGGGCGAGGAGGCGGGAGGCACCGAGGACCGATTCGAGGGCAAGTTTCTGCGCGGTGGCGGGTGGCAGGCCGGCGGCGACCCCACCGTCGCGCAGCGCGGCCACAAATTCAAAGAGGAAGGCGGGGGTGCTGCCGACGAGCGCGGTGACGGTGTCCATGTGCTCCTCGCCGAGTTCCATGAACTGTCCGAGGGCGCCGAGCAGTCTTTCAACGGTCGCGCGGTCGGCCGGGGCCAGCGGCGTGAGGGCGCAGTAAACCGTCATGCCGGCGCCGATGGCAGCCGGAGTGTTGGGCATCGTGCGGACAAGATTGCGGGCGCGGGGAAAAGCCTGAGCCAGGCGCGCGAGCTTTTTCCCGGCGAGCACGGAGAGGACGAGCTTGCCGGCGGTGAGGTCGGCGAGGCGCGGGTCGGCGCCGGCCAGCGACTGGGGCTTGAAGGCGACGAGGATGGTGTCGGCCCCGGCGAGCAGTTTGGGCAGATCGGGCTCAAAAGTGATGCCCGTATCGGTAGCGAGTTTCCGGGCGGTTTCGCCGGACTTGCTGGTGCAGGCAACATCGCCGGGCGCGAAGATTTTCTGGGCCAGCAGGCCGCGAACGATGGCGGAAGCGAGATGGCCGGCGCCAATGAGAGCCAGGCGAGGGGAGGGCATATGGGTTTTGGCGGGAGCGAGCTTGCCCGCGATGGGCAGATTGTCGCGAGCAAGCTCGCTCCCACAAGCTCGCAATGACAATCCCGAACAGCCCGCCCGGCCTCCTTCGCCAAGGCTACGGAGCCCACGCCCAGACACCTCTGCCCGCCATAGCTTTAGCGACGGCGGGAGGTCGTGCTCCACCTTTCACTCCTTGTTTTTGTTCTTCCGTTCGAGCGGATGGCGGATGGTGCAAACCGCCCCGCCGCCGGGACGATCCTCCAGGGTGACCTCGCCGCCCAGGTTGCGCATCGCGTGGCGGGCGATCGTGAGGCCCATGCCGACACCGACGGTGTGCTTCGTGCTGGTGAAGGGTTCGAAGGCATGATCCTTGACCTCGGGGTCAAGGCCGCGGCCGCGATCCTCGATGTGCACGAGGGCGAAGCGACCCTCCTCGGGGCGTTCGACGACCTCGGTGCGGATTTGGATCGGGCGCTTGTCGTCGGGCTCGTCGTGGTAACTTTCCCAAGCGTTGATGAGCAGCTTGGACAGGGTGTCCTCGAACACCTCGACGTTGGTGTCGATCAACACCTCGGCGGGGGCGGGCTGGATGGTGATGGGATGGTCGATCTTGTATTCGATCTGGTAGCGGCGAATGCCGCTGTCGATCATGCGGGAGAGGCTGGCGCGGATGAGCGGCGGACGGTTCTTCCCCACGAGGCCGGTGAGCTGCTTGATGATACCGACGATGCGGTTGACGGCGTCATCGAGGTGCTGGGCGTTTTTCTTCACCAGCTCGGGTTTCTCGTGGTAGGCCTTGATGAGGTCCACGTAGCCGATGACGACGCCGAGCAGGTTGTTCAGGTTGTGCGCGATGCCCTGGGTGACGGCGCCGATGGTGGCGGCGCGGCGGGTTTCGCCGAGGCGGGTCTGCAGCTCGATGAGTTCGCGGTTAATCGAGACGAAACGGAGCTGGGTTTGGACGCGGGCGAGAGTCTCATCGAGGTCGATGGGTTTGGTGATGTAATCCACGGCGCCGACGCCGAGGCCCTCGATCTTGCCTTCCTTGGAAGTGCGGGCGGTGATGAAGATGACCGGGATGGCCTTGGTCTCGGGGTTGGCCTGGAGACGCTGGCAGACTTCGATGCCATCCATCTCGGGCATCATCACGTCCAACAGGATGAGGTCGGGTCTGTCGGACTTGACCAGGTCAAGCGCCTCCCGGCCGGAGTAGGAGGTGACCACAACCATGCCTTCGCGCTCTAGCTTGCGTTTGAGCAACTGAACATTGATCGGCTGGTCGTCGACGACGAGAATCTTGGGTGCGGCCATGCGGTGCGGTAAGGCAGCGAAAGGGGTTTGCCCCCCTCTGGCAAGGTTCCGTTAAAAGAGAAAGCCCTATCCTATGGCTGGGGGAAAGGCAGGTTTTGGCGGCGGGCCTTGACGGTATTCTGCATGAGCATGGCGACGGTCATGGGGCCGACGCCGCCCGGCACCGGGGTGATCTTGCTGCAGAGTGGCGCGACCGTGGGGAAATGAACGTCGCCAGTGAGCCGGTAGCCGGTCTTTTTGGTGGAGTCGGCGACGCGGTTGACGCCGACGTCGATGACGACGGCCCCGGGCTTGACCATGTCGGCGGTGACGAACCCGGCCTTGCCGATGGCGGCGATCAGCACATCGGCCTGGCGGGTGAGAGCGGGGAGGTTGGCGGTCTGAGAATGGCAAACGGTGACGGTGGCATTGGCCCATGCCTTGCGCTGCAGGGCCAGCAGGGCGGTCGGTTTGCCGACAATCAGGCTGCGGCCGAGGACGACCACGTGCCGGCCGGAGATGGACACACCGGAGCGCTGGAGGAGTTGCATGATGCCGGCGGGCGTGCAGGCGACGAACCCCGTCTCGTCTTCCTGCGCGAGCTTGCCGAGATTCAGGGTGTGGAAGCCGTCAACGTCCTTGTGCGCGGCGATGCGCCGGAAGACGGCGACCTCATTGAGGTGCTTGGGCAGCGGCGACTGGACGAGGATGCCGTCAACCTCAGAATCGGCGTTGAGTCCATCGATGAGCGCGAACAGCTCGTCCTGCGAAATGGTGACCGGCGGGAAGAGGAGGCGGCTGGTGATGCCAATATCGGCGGAGGCCTTTTCCTTTTTCTTCACGTAGGAGACGGAGGCCGGATCCTCGCCCACGCGCACGAGGGCGAGGCAGGGCGGCCGGCCCGGGAGGAGGGCGACCTGGGCCTTGAGCTCGGCGATGATGTCCGCCGCGATTTTGTTGCCGTCGATCAGTTCCATGAGGAGGGAAAGAAAGGAGGTGGAGCGCGTTGACCCCAACGCGCTGGTTGGGAACGAAGAAACGCGCTGGAGTCAGCGCGTTCCACCCCGGAGTGGGAATGGGTTTATTTCTTCAGCGACATGGATTCGGCGGCGATGACGAGATCCTTGCCGTCAACGGTGTTGCGGACGGTGCCCGTGATGGTGATCTCGCGATCGACAAAGGTTTCCATCTTGTCCGTGAGCAACAGGCGCCGGGTGTCCACATAGGCGAAGCGGCGGCCGGTGGAGTCGGTGAGCTGGTAATCGTAGAGCGGGTTGGGATTGAGGAGGGGACGCCGGGCGAGGACGAGGGTGCCGGCGAACAGGCGGGGGGTGTCGGCGGTGTGGGCCGACATCGCCACCGGGCGGCCGACCGTGGTCACCGGGCCGGCGGGGAGTGGAGCCGCGGTGACAGGCAGCATGGGTTTGACGTCAGCGGAAACATTGGCGGTTTCGCCGACGGCGATGAAACCCTGGAGTTTTTTCTCGAGCCGGATCTGGCACCAGTCGCCCCCGGCGAGGCCGATGACCTCGGACTTGTCGCCGGCGGCGGCCACGGCGAGGAGCTGGGCGTCTTTGCGCGGCGCGGCGTAAATGTGACCGCCCTCGCGGACCTCGAGGCCCTTGGTGATGTCGCGGCTCTGGGCGTAGGCCTCGAAGGGGCCGTGGACCTCGATCCGGCGCCAGCCGGCCGGGGCTTCGCCCACGACGGTGACGGTGCTGCCGGCCTTGAGCCGGGTGAGAACGGGTGACTTTGGATCGGTCTGCACGAAGACCGCGGTGTCGGTCAGGAGCGTGTCGGCCGTGAGCGATGCAGCGAGGGCGAGGGTCAGAAGTGCGAGTCTAGTTTTCATCGTGAGTGGAAGGAGTCATTTCGCGGTAGTGCGCAACAGGGACCACGAAGAGGGATTGGATTTCTTTGCTAGAAAGTTGTTTCACGCCGCGCAAAGGAATTCCTTTCAGGCGGAGGGAGCCGATCTGGTAGCGGCGGAGCCGGCGGACCTCGAAGCCGAGGGTGAGGAAGAGCTGGCGGATCTCGCGCTTCTTGCCGTGGTGCATGTGGACATCGAGCTCGGTGGAGCTGCGGTCGGCCTTGGGGTTGACGAGGCTGGCGCGCTCAACCTTGAGGTGCTCTCCTTCGATGACGACGCCGCGCAGCAACTGCCGCAGGCGGCCGGCGGGGAAGGGCGCCTCAAGCGATACGTAGTAACGCTTCACGACCAGATTAGATGGATGCATGAGCTTGTGGGCGAGGTCACCATCGGAGGTGAGAATCACGAGGCCCTCGCTGTCCTTGTCGAGCCGGCCGGCGCAGAAGAGCCGGAGCTTGGCCCACTCGCGCGGCAGCAGGTCGAAGATGGTGTGGTCGGCGTGCGGGTCGCTGTTGCTGCAGACGACGCCCCTTGGCTTGTGCATCACCAGGGCCAACTTGGGCTGGGCGCGCGACTTGAGCCCCTTGCCCCGCACGGTGACCTTGTCGGCGCCGGGCTCGACCTTCTGGCCCAGAATGGCCTTCTCGCCGTTCACATAGACCTCGCCGGCGACAATCAACGCCTCGGCCGCGCGGCGCGAGCAGACGCCGGTTTCGGCAATGAGTTTCTGGATGCGGACAGGTTCCATGCGAGGGTGATGAATGGCCGGCACGGCGGAGCGGCGCAACGAGATTCCCCCGGACGCAAACTGAGCTTGCCACACCATACGGCCACGGGAAGGTTTCCCGCAGCCCATGCACGTCTCCAATCCGCCCTTCAACCTTTATACGAAAGACAACCCGCTGCCGGCCAAACTGCTGGAGAACCGCGTGCTCAACAAGGATGGTTCAAGCAAGGACACCCGGCATCTGGTGATCGACATCGCCGGCAGCGGCCTGACCTACAAGGTCGGCGATTCACTCGGGGTTTATCCCTCGAACCGGCTGCAATTGGTCGAGGAGATCATCGACTTGCTGGGCGCCACCGGCAACGAGCCGGTGACATTGCCGCGCCTGACGGCGCCGGTCAGCCTGCGGGATGCGCTCACCACCAAGTTTTCCCTGGCGGAGCCGACCAGGAAAATCCTCGAGACCCTCGTGGCGAAAACCGCCGATCCGAAAGAAAAGGAGCAACTGGCCGCGTTGCTGGCGCCGGAGGCCAAGGAGGCGCTGGAGCTCTTCCTCGGGCAGCGCGAATACCTCGACTTGCTGGAGGAATTCCCCGGGGCGAAACTGACCCCGCAGGAATTCATCGGCCACCTCCGCCGCCTGATGCCGCGCCTCTATTCCATCGCGTCCTCACCCAAGATGTTCCCCGGCCAGGTGCACCTCACGGTCGCACCGGTGCGTTATGAGTCCAACGGGCGCCGGCGTTACGGCGTGTGTTCAACCTATCTCTCGGACCGGGTGACGCGGCGCAAGACGCTGATTCCCGTTTTTGTCGCCGAATCGCATTTCGGCCTGCCCGACGATCCGACCAAGGATGTCATCATGATCGGGCCGGGCACGGGCATCGCCCCGTTCCGGGCCTTCGTGCAGGAGCGCGTAGCCACCGGAGCACCGGGCCGCAACTGGCTGTTTTTCGGCGACCAGCACGAAAAGACCGACTACCTCTATGGCAACGAGTGGAAGCAGCTCCTCGCCGAGGGCAAGATGGCGCGGGTCGACCTCGCGTTTTCGCGCGACCAGCCCAAAAAGATTTATGTGCAGGACCGTATGCGCGAGGCCGCGGCGGAACTCTGGGCCTGGCTCAAGGGCGGGGCCTATTTCTATGTGTGTGGTGACGCCCATCGCATGGCCAAGGACGTTGATCTCGCGCTGCACGAGATCATCGCGCAACAGGGCGGCCTGGAGCCGGCGACCGCCGCCGACTACGTGAAGCAGATGAAGAAGGACAAACGCTACCAGCGCGACGTGTATTGAGCTGAATCCCCGCCGGCCCTTCATGCCGGCCGTAGCCTTGTGCAAAGACTGGTGGCCCGCAGCAGGCTCTTTCTTTGCCTAACGTTCAAGATGAGCCACGGCCGCTCGGGGCCGTTGGCTTTGGCGCCTGGTTGGGCTTCTTATCAGTCGCATAGATTAGAGTCAAAGCAGCCGATCCCGCAGCAACAATAGCGAAGAGGATCATTCCGCCGTAAACCGGTATAGCTGCCATTTCATCGTAGATACCGTGAGAAGCGTAGGAGAAAATAACTAGGGCCACGAACGTCATCAACAATCCGTGTGACACCCCGATCCACTTTATTTCCGTCGCCGTATACAGGATAGACGAGACAAGAAGCGCAACTCCTACCAACAGACCAAGCGACCAAAGTAACTTCTGCTCGGTTGCGAGTGCGCTCCAAACGGTCATCTTGCTTATGAACTCGACGCCACTGTAGAGAGCAACCGGGATTGAAATTACGGCCGAAATGACCGACCCTACACGAAGTTCTCGATAGCCAATTTTCATGTCTTCGCCCAAACAGTGTTATTAGCCCAAAGCCGAAAGAGGCAGGCATGGCGTTTCATGGGGGTCATGGTCCGTATAACCCTCTCCAAGACAAGGCTGGATCCGCTCGGGCAGGGAACATCCCGGAGTGTGGCTGCCTGAAGGCCAGATCTGCAAATATCAGCGGGCGGGTGAACGCTGGGAGTGGCAATGGCATTTCCCCTCACGCGAAACCAGCGTCGACTCCGCCACCAAGATCCGGCGCCGCCATCACGGCACCGATGCCGCCTTCCAGCACACGATTAAGGGCGCGGCGGAGAAAGCCGGGACTCGGCGTGCGCAGCCTCCTCGACACGCTCAAGGCCGGCCCGCTGGACACAAACCGAGCCGCCCATCCGCATGGCTTGACCCGATAATAGTGTAACGTATTATATTACACATATCCCATGCCTACTCTGAGACAAGCCGTGTTCGGGCCAACGCCATTGCCGTTTGCCTTGGTTGAGGATCTGATCTGCGCCGCAACCGAGGCCGCACGTGATGCGAGAAAAGCACAGCCGAAGAGTCGCTCCAAGGTGCGTCGCCGCAGCCTGACGTTGCGACCGGGACCGGACACTCCTTTGTGGAATGAACTCGTGAAGCAGGTCAGGCCCCACTTGCGGAAATATGGTGCCAAAGCGCAGCTTGCACGGTTGCTCGGCCTGCCACGGCAGCGCTTGCAGGATTGCCTGAAGGCCGGTTCAGCCTGCCTGGATGCCGAGCGCACGCTGCTCCTGGTGGGATGGCTGGGATTTTTCCAACGCGGCGGTGAGCTGACACCAGTTGTCCGGCCCGGGCGGTTGCGCGACAAATCAAAGCCGTCAGTTCCGGGAAATGTGTAATATAATACGTTACACATATCGGAGGAGAGGCGACATCAGCTGGAGCGGGAAACGAGGTCGGCCTGTTGGGCGTGGTTGGGCGGAATTTTCGCGCTTGCGGGCGTTGCGGTCAGGGCATCCCATCCTCGCCGCATGAGTCTGACCTTCAACAAACGGGTGGCGCTCGTCACCGGTGCCGGTCGCGGCATCGGCAAGGCGATCGCGGAACTGCTGGCGAAGAACGGCGTGACCGTCATCTGCGTGAGCAAGTCCGCGGACAGCTGCGGGGCGACGGCGGCAGCCATCACGGCGGCGGGCGGCAAAGCCAAGGCGCTCGCCGTGGACGTGGCCGACGGGGCCGCAGTCGCCAAGGCCAGCGCCGATCTGCTCGCCGAGCTCGGCCAAATCGACATTCTGGTCAACAACGCCGGCATCACGAAGGACGGCCTGCTGTTCCGCATGTCAGAGGACGATTGGAACGCGGTCATCACGACCAATCTCACCAGCTGTTATCACTGGACCAAGCACATCGGGCGTTCGATGACCCAGAAACGGTGGGGCCGCATCGTGAATATCACCTCGGTGGTCGGAATCATGGGCAACGCCGGGCAGGCCAACTACTGCTCGGCCAAGGCCGGCTTGATCGGCTTCACCAAGGCCATCGCCAAGGAGTTTGCCGCTCGCGGCGTGACCTCGAATGCCGTCGCCCCCGGCTTCATCAAAACCGACATGACCGCGGCATTGCCCCCGGAGGCTGCGGAAAAAATCACCTCGGTCATACCCCTGAAGCGCCTGGGTGAGGCGGCCGACATCGCGCACATGACAGCGTTTCTCTGTTCGGAGGAAGCGGGTTACATCACGGGCCAAGTTTTTACCGTTGACGGCGGCATGGTGATGTGATGCCTCTTCACAAACGTTTTATAGCTATTTTCCAATCTCATGGCTGACCAGAAAACCATCGACCAGCGCGTCAAAGAAATCATCGTTAACCAACTGAATGTTAACGAAGAGCAAATCACCCCGCAGGCGTCGTTCCTCGACGACCTTGGCGCTGACTCCCTTGACACGGTGGAACTGATCATGGCTTTCGAAGAGGAGTTCAAGGACGAGATCAAGGGAGAGATCCCCGAATCCGATGCCGAGAAGCTCCAGACCGTCGGCGATGTCATCACCTACATCCAAAACAAGGCGGGGAAGAAATAAATTTTGGCAACTGACCGAAGCGTTCTACCGTCTGGCCTAGCGCTGGTATGGTAGGGCGCTTTTTTATTTTCCGCATAGATTTATCAGATGGAATCCTCCCTCACTCATAAACGCGTCGTCGTCACCGGCATGGGCGTCGTGGCCTCCCTGGGCCACAATGTGAATGATTTCTGGGCCAACATCATCGCCGGCAAATGCGGCATCGACAAGGTGACCCTGTTCGACGCCAAGGACTACAGCTGCCAGATCGGCGCCGAGGTGCGCGGCTGGGATCCGACCCAGCACATGGACCCCAAGGAAGTCCGGCGCAACGACCGCTACACTCACTTCGGCTTCTGCGCATCCAAACAGGCCATCGCCGACGCCAAACTCGACATGACCAAGGAGGACGCCGACCGCGTCGGCGTCATCATCGGTTCCGGCATCGGCGGCATGTGGACCATCGAGAACCAGCACAAGGTCCTGTTGGAACGCGGCCCGCGCAAGGTGTCGCCCTTCATGATCCCCGCGCTCATCAGCAACATGTGCGGCGGGCTCGTGGCCATCGAGCTGGGGGCGAGAGGCCCGAACTTTGGCGTGGTCAGCGCCTGTTCCACCGCCACGCACGCCATCGGCGAGTCGCTCCGCATGATCCGCCGCGGCGAGGCCGATGTCATGGTTTGCGGGGGTGCCGAGGCCGCCATCACGCCGCTGGCTTACGCCGGTTTCTGCTCCATGAAGGCCATGAGCACCAACAACGAGGCCCCGCAGAAGTCCAGCCGGCCTTTCGATGCGAACCGCGACGGGTTTATCATGGCCGAGGGTTCGGCCATCCTGGTGATCGAGAGCTTGGAACACGCCCTGGCCCGCGGTGCCCCCATCTACTGCGAGCTGGCCGGCTACGCCGCCACCTGCGACGCCTATCACATCACTTCTCCGGATCCGGACGGCAAAGGGCTCTCGCAGTCCATGGTCAAATCACTGGCCGACGCCAACATCGAGCCCGACCAGGTCGACTACATCAATGCGCACGGCACCTCGACCCCCTACAACGACAAGTTCGAGACCATCGCCATCAAGAAGGTCTTTGGCGACCACGCCCGCAAGGTCCACATCAGCTCCACCAAGTCGATGACGGGGCACCTCCTCGGCGCGGCGGGCAGCATCGAGGCGCTCATCAGCATCAAGGCGATCGAGACCGGCATCGTGCCGCCGACGATAAATTACGAGACGCCCGACCCTGATTGCGATCTCGACTACACGCCGAATGTGAAGC
>LNEH01000071.1 GCA_001464505.1 Verrucomicrobia bacterium Ga0077533 | reverse complement strand
GCCAGATTTTGGGTGGAACGCCCTGACCTCAGGGCGTTTTTCCAAGGCAAGCGCGCTGAGGTCAGCACGCTCCACCTTTTCCAGCGGCTACAACTCAACATAAACTGCTCTAGCGGCCCGGTTGCAGCTTGCCCGGGGTGATGGTAACGGGCACCATCAAGGCGCACCCCGCCCACTGATGAGCCATTTTGTGCACTGCCTTGCTGTCGCCGTCTGCATTTTTTCCGGTCGGTTGGCGGCGGTTGCGGCCGAGGAACAAAAGCCGTCGCTCGAGGAAGCCAAAACCGCCGCCCTGGCCTGGCTCCAACTGATCGATGAGGAGAAATATGCCGACAGCTGGAAAGAGGCGTCCTCGTATTTCAAGACGGTGGTGACCGAACGGAAATGGGTGGCGGCCATGAACCAAGGCCGCCAGCCCCTCGGTTCGGTCACAAAGCGCGAGTTCAAGGAGGCGAGTCTGGTGCATGAACTGCCCCGCGCCCCCAAAGGCGACTATTGGGTGATACAGTTTGCGACCGAGTTCGAAGGCTCGGAGGCGATCGAAACGGTGACGCCCATGCTCGACAAGGACGGCAAATGGCACGTGTCGGCCTACGCCCTCAAGCCGGCGTCGTGACCGGTGGGTGGGGCGCGGAAATAGCGTTGCCGTGGCCGGAGGGCTGGGGCTCCATCGCCGGGTGACTCAACCGTCGGCCAGAGTGTGGTTGCTCTTCACCACGCGCATGGTGCGAATGTTTGCCTACGGTATCCTCGGCGTCATCCTCGTGCTTTATCTGGCCGCCGCCGGTTTGAGTGCAGCCCGGATCGGCGTGCTGCTGACGCTTACCTTTCTCGGCGACGCGGCGATCACGCTCTGGTTGAGCACGCGCGCCGACCGTTGGGGGCGGCGCCGCGTGCTGGTGGCTGGAGCGCTGCTGATGACACTGGGCGGCGTGGTGATGGCTTTGACCGGCGATTTCGCCCTCTTGGTGCTGGGAGCTACCGTGGGGGTCATCAGCCCGACGGGTGGCGAGGTCGGGCCGTTTCTCGCGGTCGAGCAGGCCTGTCTGGCGCAATTGATCGCCGATCGCGACCGCACCCGCTGGTTCGCGTGGTATAACGTGGCGGGCTACGGCGCCACGGCGCTGGGGGCGCTGGCCGGCGGATTTGCGGCGGAGTATTTGCAACACATCGGCTGGACCGCCCTTGCCAGCTACCGGCTGCTGCTCGGAAGCTACGCGCTGTTCGGACTGGTCATCGGCGGGCTGAGCTGGCAGCTGGGACCGGAGGTGGAGGTGAAAGCGGTCGCGGCGAAGGCGGACAAATTTCTCGGCCTCGGCTCCTCCCGCGCCACGGTCTTCAAACTCAGCGCGCTCTTCTCCCTGGATTCCTTTGCGGGCGGTTTCATCGTGCAAAGCTTCCTCGCTTACTGGTTGCACCGGCGCTTTGGGGCGGGCGACGCCGCGTTGGGCGCGATTTTCTTCGGGGCGAACCTGTTGTCGGGCCTTTCGGCGCTGGCGGCGGTGCCGATGGCCCGGCGCATTGGCCTGGTCAACACGATGGTCTGGACGCACCTGCCCTCCAACGTGCTGCTGATGGGCGTGCCCCTGATGCCGACGTTTGGCTGGGCCGTGACGCTGCTGCTGCTGCGCCACACCATCTCGCAGATGGATGTGCCCGCACGGCAGTCCTATGTGAACGCGGTTGTTCCCGCCGAGGAAAGATCCGCGGCCAACGGCGTGACCGGCACCGCCCGGCAACTCGGCACGGCGCTGGCTCCGCTATTGGCGGGGCCGCTGTTGGGCGTGCCCGCGCTGGCCAGCGTGCCCTTCTTCGTGGCGGGCGGGTTGAAGATCGTTTACGACCTCGCGCTTTGGCGCAGTTTTCGCGCCCTCAAACCGCCCGAGGAAAGCGGGTGAAGCCGCGTCCGGAGCTTTATTCAAATTCCCCGTTGACGCGTCCTTCCGGCGCCCTTTTAACTCGGCCCCTTTCGGACATGGCAAGTTAGCTCAGTTGGTAGAGCAGAGGACTGAAAATCCTTGTGTCCTCGGTTCGATTCCGAGACTTGCCACCATCCGTCGCCCGAGCGCTATGGATGGCAGGCCACTTTCAGTGCTGCCGGCGGCGGACAGTTGTCCCCACGGCATGACCATTTCCGCCGCCAGTGATCAAGGGTTCCCGCTCCGTGCGGCCGTTAATAATCCCTATGGCGTAGCGTTGCTCGCTGATTGCAGTTTGCCCGGCGCTAAATTTGTGATGAGAGTGAACCACAAACCAACCTTATCACCCCTGCACTGTGCCGTCTCCCAAAACACTGCTCGATTATTATCACGAATTTGCCCGGCAGGAAGCCGAGCTGCGCGAGGGCGGCGGGGCCGACGGCCAGGCCCGCCAGCACAAGCTGGGGCGGTTGTTCGTGCGCGAACGGATCGCGGCGCTGGCGGACAACCAAGGCGCGGCGTTCCTTGAGCTCGGCCTTTGGGCCGCGCACGGCATGTATAAGGAGTGGGGCGCCTTTCCGGGTGCGGGCGTGGTCACGGGCATCGCCGACATCGGCGGCCATCCGTGCATGATTGTGGCCAACGACGCGACGGTGAAGGCCGGTGCTTTCGTGCCGATGACCTGCAAGAAGGTGCTGCGCGCACAGCGCATCGCCTTCGAGTGCAACCTCCCGCTGGTTTACCTCGTGGATTCGGCGGGCGTGTTTCTGCCGATGCAGGATGAGATTTTCCCCGACGAGGACGATTTTGGCCGGATCTTCCGCAACAACGCCGTCATCTCCGCCGCCGGCATCCCCCAATACGCGGCGATCATGGGCAACTGCGTCGCGGGCGGCGCCTACCTGCCGGTGCTCTGCGACAAGATCCTCATGACCGAAGGCAGCGGGCTCTACCTCGCCGGGCCGCAGTTGGTGAAGGCGGCGATCGGCCAGGAAATCGACCAGGAGTCCCTCGGCGGGGCGACCATGCACGCCGAACTGTCCGGCACGGTGGATTTTCGCGAGAAGAACGACGAGAGCTGCCTGAAACGCCTGCGCAGCCTGGTGGCGTTGCTGCCGGCGGAGGCTGTGGGAGGGAGTTTACCTCCCGACTCAGCGGCAGCGTCGGGGCATAAAGCCCCTCCCACAAGCGAGCCTGAATTTCCCGCCACCAAGCTGCTCGACATCGTCTCGCTCGACGGCCGCCGCGAATACGATGTGCGCGAGTTGCTGCGCTGTCTGGTGGATGCCGGCTCGATGGACGAATACAAGGCCGACTATGGCAAATCCATCGTGACCACGTTTGCCCGGCTCGGCGGCCGGCCGGTTGGCATCGTGGCCAACCAGCGGATGCGCGTGCAGTCCAAGGCGACCGGCCTGCAGATGCCGGGCGTGATCTACGCCGATTCGGCTGACAAGGCGGCGCGGTTCATCATGGACTGCAACCAGACGCGCCTGCCGCTGCTGTTCCTGCAGGATGTTTCGGGTTTCATGGTGGGCAAGGACGCCGAGCAGAGCGGCATCATCCGCTCCGGGGCCAAGATGGTCAACGCGCTCAGCAATTCCACCGTGCCGAAGATCACCGTTGTCACCGGGGGATCCTACGGCGCCGGCAACTACGCGATGTGCGGCAAGGCCTTTGATCCCCGTTTCATCTTCGCCTGGCCAAACGCCAAGTATGCCGTGATGGGTGCGGCCCAGGCCAGCGATGTCGTCTACCACATCCTCGCGCGCGCCGCCAAGGACCGGCCGAAGGCGGAACTCGACAGCCTGCGCCAGCAGGTGAAGGAAAACTATGTGGAGCAGGCCGACATCCGTTATGCCGCCGCGCGCGGCTGGGTCGATGCCGTCATCCAGCCGCACGAGACACGCGCGATTCTGCTGCGGGCGTTCGCGCTCGCGACCCGTCCCGCCGCCAAGGCCGCGTTCCACACCGGCGTGATCCAAGTCTGAACCATGAACTCCGCCCTTGTTCTCTCTGAAACCATGGGTCCGGGCCTCATGCGCCTCACGCTCAACCGCTCTGAGAAGCGTAACGCCCTCTCGATCGAACTGGTGCAGGCGCTGCTGGCCGCGCTGACTGCGGCGGAAAACGATCCCGCGCAACGTGTGTTGATCCTCACCGGCGCCGGCCCGGTTTTTTGCGCCGGCCTGGACCTCGCCGAGGCGGCGGACCCCGCCCGGGCGCACCAGTCTGCCGAGTTGATCGCGCAAATGCTGCAACGGCTGAGCGAAAGCCGGCTCGTCACCATCGCCTTGGTCCGCGGCGCGGCGATCGCCGGTGGCGCGGGTCTGATGTCGGCCTGTGACTTTGCCTTGGCCGAGGAAGCGGCGCAGATCGGCTACCCCGAGACGCGCCGCGGCCTGGTGGCCGCGCTGGTGATGACATTTCTGCGGCGCCAGCTGCGGGAGCGCGATGCGCGGCACATCCTGCTGACCGGCGAGACATTTTCCGCGCGCCATGCCGAATCCATCGGTTTGATCAACCGCGCGCTTGGCGGCGAACAATTGCTGCCGGCGGCGTTGAAACTCGCCGCCGAGGTGATGCAGGGCGGTCCCGAGGCCGTCGCGCGCACCAAGCAAGTGTTCGCCCAACTCTGGCCTTCGCCGCTGGCGACGGATCTTGAGCGCGCGATGGCGACGCACCTGGCGATGCGCCAATCGGCCGAGATACAGGAGGGCGTCGCCGCGTTTCGCGAAAAACGCCCGCCCAAGTGGGCCCCGGGCAAGTGAACCGGGGGCGGACCCCGCCTGCTTTTCCTTGGAATAGGGCGCCCACCGGCTGACTCTTATCCCCGCATGGCCAATGATTTGTTCAACCAGCTGGTGGACGCGCATTACACGCCACTCTACCGCTTTGCCTTGAGCCTGACGAGAAACTCGTCGGACGCAGGCGACCTGACGCAGCAGACGTTCTTCATCTGGGCAAAGCAAGGTCATGCCTTGCGCGAGGCGGGCAAGGCCAGGTCATGGCTCTTCACCACGCTCTATCGCGAATTTCTGCGCGGCCGGCGCCGGGCCGGGAGGATCACGGCGCTGGAGGACCTGGGGCCGGTTGAGTCCGACCCGCCAGCACCGGAGGTGGATGTGGTCAACGGGATGGACGCGGCCCTGGTGGTCGAGGCCTTGCAGGACGTGGACGAGGTCTATCGCGCGCCGCTGACGCTTTTTTATCTCCAGGAATTCTCCTACAAGGAAATCGCCGAAATGCTCGAGGCGCCCATCGGCACCGTGATGTCGCGTCTGTCGCGCGGCAAGGCCCAGTTGCGCACCGCGCTGGCCGGCAAGGAATCCGGCGCGCCCGGCAAGGTCGTGCCGTTCAACCCTCCATCCGCAAGGAAACAATCATGAACAACGTAGAGGCAAAATTCATCCTCCAGGGTTATCGCCCCAACGGCGCCGATACCGGAGACGCGATCTTCATCGCCGCGTTGGAACAGGCCAGACTCGACCCGGGGCTGGGTCAATGGTTCGCCCAAGCGCAGGCCTTTGATGCCGCGATCAGCGCCAAGCTCGGCCAGGTCCAGGCCCCCGCGGGGTTGCGCGAGACCATCCTGGCCGGCGGCCGCGTGACCATCCCGGGTGCGACCCGGCAGAGAGGGTGGCGTCAGCCCGCCTTGGTCGTTGCCGCCAGCGTGGCGGTGCTGATCGCCGTCGGCGTGGCGTTCTGGCCGAAGCAGGCCGCGGCGAACTCGGCGTTGGGTGATTTTGCCCTCGCCGATGCGATGCGCAGCGAAACCCACGGCGGGCATGGCGTGGAAGCCGGCGCTTTGCAGGCGGCACTCAGCCGACCGACCACGCGGCTTGGCGACAACCTGCCGGTGAACTTTGCGGCCCTGCGCAAGGCCGGCTGCCGCACAGTCAGCTTCCAGGGGCACGAGGTGCTCGAGGTTTGCTTCAAACGGGACGGGGCCTGGTTCCATTGCTACATCGCCCAACGCGCAGATTTCCCGGCGCTGGCGGCGGCGGTCTCCCCGGTGCTGGTGGACCGGGACGGCGCATGCCTGGCGGCCTGGGGCGACACCGCGCTGCTCTACGTCGTGGTGAGCAAGACCGGCCA
>LNEH01000070.1 GCA_001464505.1 Verrucomicrobia bacterium Ga0077533 | reverse complement strand
TCACCGCTGAGCACACGCGCCTGGCCGAGGACGCGCAGCGCGGGAAAAACTGGAAGCGCTGGGGCCCCTACCTGGCCGAGCGGCAGTGGGGCACGGTGCGGGAGGATTACTCGGCGGACGGTGAGGCTTGGAAATATTTCACCTTCGAACAGGCCGAGAGCCGCGCCTACCGCTGGGGGGAGGACGGGCTGCTGGGCATCACGGACCGCGAGTGCCGACTGTGCTTTGCCCTGGCGCTGTGGAACGGACGCGATCCGCGGCTCAAGGAACGGCTGTTCGGGCTCTCCGGGCCGGAGGGCAACCACGGCGAGGACGTGAAGGAGGCGTATTTTTATACCGCCAGCACGCCGACCCACAGCCATATGCGCGCCGTCTATCATTACCCGCAGGCCGAGTTTCCCTACGCCCAATTGCGCGCGGAGAACGGCAGGCGCGGCCGGCACGAGCCGGAATTCGAACTGGAGGACACAGGGGTGTTTGCCGAGAACCGTTATTTCGAGGTGGCGGTCGAATACGCCAAAGGCGGGCCGAATGACATTCTGATGGAGATTTCCGCGCGGAACTGCGGCCCGGAGCGGGCGCCGTTGCACCTGTTGCCGACGCTCTGGTATCGCAACACCTGGTCCTGGGGCTGCAAGCACGAGGGCTGCGAGCTCAAGCCGCGGATGCAGCAACTGGCGCCGGGCCATGTGCAGACCCACCACGAGTCGCTCGGCCGTTTTTTTTGGGAGATCGAGCCGGCGGCCGGCCGGTCCGATCCGCTGATCTTCACGGAGAACGAGACCAACACCGCCAAGCTTTTCGAAACCGAAAATGCCGGTCCGTTTGTGAAGGATGCTTTTCACGACCACGTGGTGCGCGGCCGGGCCGACGCGGTGAATGCGCGGCGCACGGGCACCAAGGTCGCGGCGCACCGGGTGCTCGACCTCGCGCCCGGCGAGACGGCCGTCATGCGCCTGCGGCTCAGCGCCGAGGCGGAAGCACCGGGGCGGCCCTTCGGCGAGGGGTTTGCGCAGGTCTTCGCGGCACGACGGGCGGAGGCGGAGGAGTTTTATGCGACCGTCCTGCCGGCCGGCGTGAGCGAGGAGGAGCGCACGGTGGCGCGGCAGGCCTTCGCCGGCTTGCTCTGGTCGAAGCAATTTTATCATTTTGTCGTGGCGGACTGGCTGGAGGGGGACACGAAGCAGCCGCCGCCGCCCGCCGCGCGGCGCCAGGGCCGCAACAGCGACTGGCCGCACCTGTTCAACCGCGACATCATCTCGATGCCCGACAAGTGGGAGTATCCGTGGTTCGCGGCGTGGGATGTGGCGTTCCACATGATCCCGTTCGCGCGGATCGACCCGCATTTTGCCAAGGAGCAGCTGAACCTGTTTTTGCGCGAGTGGTATATGCACCCGAACGGCCAGATCCCGGCCTACGAGTGGAATTTCTCCGACGTGAATCCGCCGGTGCATGCCTGGGCTTGCTGGCGCGTCTACAAGATGACCGGCCCCCGCGGCGGCCGCGACCGGCTGTTCCTGGCACGGGTGTTTCAGAAACTCGTGGTCAATTTCACGTGGTGGGTGAACCGCAAGGATCCGGGCGGCAAGCACCTGTTCTCGGGCGGCTTTCTCGGGCTCGATAACATCGGGGTGTTCGACCGCTCGAAACCGCTGCCGACGGGCGGACACCTCGAGCAGGCCGATGGCACGGCATGGATGGCATTTTATTGCACCACGATGCTGGCCATGGCGCTGGAGCTGGCGGAGGGCGATCCGGCCTACGAGGACATCGCGTCGAAGTTCTTCGAGCATTTCGTGGCGATCGCCGACGCGATGAACAATCTCGGCGGCACCGGCCTGTGGCACGAAGAGGACGGATTCTACTATGACCAGCTCAAGATGGACGGACAGTCGTTTCCGCTGCGGCTGCGCTCGATGGTGGGCATCATTCCGCTGTTCGCCGTGGAGTTCATCGAGGACGAGCAGTTGGACAAGCTGCCGGGCTTCGCCAAGCGCACGCGGTGGTTCCTGCAAAACCGGAAAGACCTGTCGGCGCACATTTCCTATCTGACGCGGGGCAAGTTGGCCGCCGGGCGCCGGCTTTTGGCCATACCGTCCCGGGAACGGCTCCGGCGGGTGTTGCGTTATGTATTCGATGAGCGGGAGTTTCTCTCACCGTATGGCGTGCGCTCATTGTCGCGCGTCTATCAGGAGCACCCCTTTGTGCTGCAGGCGGGCGGTCAGGAATACCGGGTGGATTACGTGCCGGGTGAATCGGACTCAGGCTTGTTCGGGGGCAACTCGAACTGGCGCGGGCCGGTGTGGTTTCCGACCAATTTCCTGCTGATCGAGGCCCTCGAACGCTACCACCACTTCTACGGGGACAGTTTCACGGTGGAGTTTCCGACGGGGAGCGGCCGGCAGGTGACCTTGCAGGTGGCGGCCCAGGAATTGGGCCAGCGGCTGGTAAAATTGTTCCTGCCGGGGGCAGACGGCGGGAGGGTATGCCATGGCAACGGGTGCTCCCCAGCCGATGCCGCGCGGCTCAAGGGCATGGTCCTTTTCCACGAATATTTCCATGGCGAGACCGGACAGGGGCTGGGGGCCAGTCACCAGACGGGTTGGACGGCATTGGTCGCTCGACTGATCGAGGACTTTTGCGTGAAAAAAGGTGATTCCGCCTAATTATTTTTGAGTAAGATCGGCGCGTAAAAATGCGCTCGGATAGTGGGTTATGAAAGTGACTGGTAAAACCAGCGACAGTCCGTCACTTGTAAAATATTTGAGAGAAAATGGTTCTTGTCGATGCCTTCAATATGGCCTTTTTCCCGGCCACTTAGGTTATGAAAAGTCCCATCTTCAAGTCTCTCCTCTTGGTCACGATCCTCGGTTTTACAAATGTAGCCGGGGCGTCCGACCGTTGGGAAACATTGCGCGCCATCAACTGGGTGGAGAACCCGACCAATCTAACCCAAGTGGGCCGATTTGGTGAGTTGGGGCCGTATCAATTCCGCCCGGGCACCTGGCGCATGCATACCGCCAAACCCTTCCGTCAGGCGATCCAACGCGACGTGGCCGACGAGGTGGCCGTAAAGCATTACGAGTGGATCAAGCGCACCCTCGAACGGGCCGGTGCGGAAGCGAACGTGTTTAACATCGCCATGGCGTGGAACTGCGGCGTTGACGCCGTGCTGAGGGGCCGTGCCCCCAGTGTCAGCTATCAATACGCTGAACGGGTCTCCAATCTGGTCGAGACCCTGAAGCAGCGCATCCAGCCTGACCTGGCGGCAGCCACCCGGCCGGGTGAGGATAGCGAAACGAATTTCGATGAACGCGGAGCTGAGCCGTTGCGGTTCCGGATTCTGCGGGACACGCCACGCTTCGTGCTCGCGGCCGGTTAGGTGGTTCGCCGGCAGGAATGCCGGCTATTCCAGGAAGGAAGCCTGCTTGGGCTGCTTGGTGGCTTTCTTGGCCGCCTCTTCCTCCGGCGAGGCGTTCAGGTGCCGCGGCGGCCGGGTCACGCGCGAGGCGACTGCCGCCTCACGATCCGTCACGATGCGGTCGCAAATCTTCTCAATCTGGAGGTGCAGCCAGTTCGTCGTGGCGCTGCTCTCCGTGTAGTCGGCCGGGCCGTAATGGTCGATGCGGCCGGTATGGCGGAGGCGGTCGTTCTGCTCAAATTCGGCGCGCACGGCGGGATTGTAAACGGCGTAGGTCTTGCCGCCGCCTTTCTTGACCACGGAGAAGCTGGGGACGTCGCTCGGGCCGTCGGCGATGTAAATCATGTTTTGCAGCGGGATGCGGCGGTCCTCGGGCGTGATCTTGGCGTTCACGTCAATGGCGGCGTTCTTGTTGGTGCCCTTGTTGATCTCAAAGATGGCGCGGGTCTTGGTCGTGTTGTCGATCATGACGCCGATTTGGGCGATTTCGTTGGCCGCATCGAGCGGAAACTCTTTCTGCTTGAGGAAGCCCGGTTGCAGCGGGTTTTCGATGAATTCACAGGCCCAGGTTGCATCGAGGTGGGGCGCGAGGGCGCTGCCGCGAATCATCTCGGCCAGGCCGGTGCTGACAACGTAGTGCTCAAGCTGGATCTCGTGCTTCACATATTCCGGCTTGGCCCGGGCCCAGGCGCGGGACGAGGCAAAGAATTGGGGCAGCCCGGGGTAGAACTTGATCTCGGCCCCGCACTCGCGGAGCACCTTGTTGCCCAGGCCGGGCATCTTCCCGGCCAGCACATAGGTCAGGAGGTGGTTGAGGTAGCTGATCTCCGGGGCGATGCTGTAACCGCGCTTCCGGTAGTTCTCGGCCAGGGCGTTGGTCTCGGCCCAGAAGGTCGCCTCGTCGATGCCGTAGCGCCGGAAAAGCGACGCCTGCATGTAGTCCGGAATCAATGTCTTGTCAAAATCCCAGACGCAGGCGATGATGTTCTGAGTGAAGAGGGTGGAAGCCATCGCGGATATTTTCTATTAGACGGCAGGTGTTGCCGCAGGTTTGACCTTTGATAAAGCCGCGCCCTGCGGCTGAAGCAATTCACAATTTTCCGCCCGTAACTCCCGCATGGATCATTTGCCCGACATCACCCTCTTTCAGCGCCGGCTCGACGAACTCGATGCGCAGATGGCGGCGCCGTCGTTCTACGCCAACCCGCGCCAGGCGACCGAGGTTTCCCGCGAGCAGCAGTCGCTCCGCCGGCTGGTGGAAACCCACGCCGCCTACGAGCGGGCGGAGCGGGAACTCGCCGAGCACACGGCCATGCTGAAAGATCCCGCGGCCGATGACGAACTGCGCGCCCTCGCCCAGCAGGAGATGCCCGCCTTGCAGGCCAGGCGCGACGCGCTGCACTCGGCGGTGCTTTTGGCCATGATCCCGCCCGAGCCGTCGGACTCCCGCAACACCGTGCTGGAGATCCGGGCCGGCACCGGGGGTGACGAGGCCAGCCTGTTCGCGGCCGAGCTTTATCGCGCCTACACCCGCTACGCCGAGGGTCGCGGCTGGAAAGTCCAGCCGATGAGCTCCAGCGCGTCCGACCGGGGCGGTTTGAAGGAGATCATTTTCCTCATCACCGGCCAGGAGGTATACAAGCAGTTGAAATACGAGAGCGGCGTCCACCGCGTGCAACGCATCCCCGTCACCGAGGCCAACGGCCGCATCCACACCTCGACCGTCACCGTCGCGGTCCTGCCCGAGGCCGGGGAGGTTGAGGTGCAGATCGATCCGCAGGATCTCGACATCACGGTGATGCGGGCCAGCGGACCGGGCGGGCAGGGGGTCAACACCACCGACTCGGCGGTGCGGCTCGTGCATAAACCGAGCGGCTTGACGGTTTATTGCGCGGACGATCGCTCCCAGATCAAGAACAAGGCCCGGGCCATGGCCGTGCTGCGTTCCCGACTCCTGAAGCTCAAGGAGGACGAAGAGCAGGCGAAATACGCCGCCCAGCGCCGCGGCCAGATCGGCACCGGCGGACGCAGCGAGCGCATCCGCACATACAATTTCCCGCAAAACCGCATGACGGATCACCGCATCGGCCTGACACTCTACAGCCTGCCGGCCGTAATGGAGGGGCACATCGACCCGATCATTGCGGCGCTCCAGCGGGCGGATTTTGAAGAGCGCTGCCCGTGCGCCCGCGCGATTCCGAAGACGATTGAGATGCTCAGCGTGCTCGAGATCATCAAACGGACCACCGGGTTTTTAGACCAACGCGGGGTGGAATCACCGCGGCTGAATGCCGAGCTGATCATCGGCCATGCGCTCGGCCTGAAGCGCATGCAGCTCTACCTCCAGTTCGAGCGACCGCTGACCGAGGCGGAACTGGAGAAAATCCGTCCGCTGGTGAAGCGCCGCGGCAACCGCGAGCCGTTGCAATACATCACGGGCGAGACGGAATTTCTCGGCCTGAAACTCAAGGTCGACCGGCGCGCGCTCATCCCCCGGCCTGAGACGGAGCGGCTGATCGAATTGGTGACGCAACAACTGGCGGTCCCGCCCGCCACGATTCTTGATCTCGGCACGGGCAGCGGGGCCATCGCCTTGGTTTTGGCGAAGACCTACCCCGGGGCGGCGGTGACGGCGGTGGAAAAAAGCGCCGAGGCCCTGGACCTCGCCCGGGAGAACGCCGAAGCCTGCGACCTGACGGGACGCGTGAAATTTGTGCGGTCGGACTGGCTGTCCGCCCTGCCCGCGGGGGAGCAATATCAGCTGATCATCGCGAATCCGCCCTATCTTTCGGATGCTGAGATGGGGGAAGCCCAACCGGAGGTAAGGGATTTCGAGCCGCACATGGCGCTTTCGGCGGGGGGCAATGGCGCGGCAGCGGTGGAACACATCATCGACGCGGTGAAGCCGTATCTGGCCCCCGGGGGGCTGCTGGCCTGCGAGACGGGCATCGCCCAGCACCAGGCTTTGCTCCCGCTGGCGGCGGCCCGGGGTTACGCGCGGGCGGAGTCGCGGTGCGATCTCACGGGCCGGCCACGCTACCTGCTAGCCTTTGTGTAAGCCGGCGGTGAGAGGAGCGCGACCGTCCGCCCAAAATTGCGGGTCCAAGTTCAGCCGCAGGGCATCGGTGGCAACCCGCAGGGCCTCGCGCAAATGGACGTCGAGCCTGGCTTTGGTGTCCGCATCCAGCGCGTCGGTGTCGCCTTCGTCGGCCGGCGGCGCCGGTTGCTTGGGCGCGGCGGCCGTCTTGAGCACGGAGTCGAGTTTGATCTCGCGGCTGGCGAAATTGTTTTTGGCGAGCCGCTCGCGCTCAGCGTCCATGACCTTCTTGAAATCACCGTCGGTCTGTTTGAGCGCCTGTCGTTGGCTGAGGTTCAGGGAGACGTTTTTCTGCTCCAGCCGCTCCTTGAACCAGTCGATGTTTTTGTTCAGGTAGGCGAATTCCTCGAGGGTGTGCTGTCGTTCGCGGCTGGCCTCCAGCAGGGGCTTGACAAAGGTTTTGGCGAGCGCCTTGCCCTCGAAGGGCACCGATTTTATCTCGTCCCACAGGAGTGCGTGGGGCAGGTCGGACTCACCGATGGGCAAATAGTCGTCGATCGAGGGCAGGGCGATGTCGGGTGTGACGCCGTGCTTCTGGGTGGAAGAGCCGTTGGGCAGGTAGAATTTCTGCACGGTGAGCTTGGCCGCGCCGGTGTTGGCCAGACCCTGGCTGAGCCGCGGCAGGTAATTCTTCATCTCCAGCACGGCCTGCACGGTGCCTTTGCCGTGGGTGGAGCTGTCGCCAATGATGACGGCGCGGCCGTAGTTTTGCATGGCGCCGGCAAAAATCTCGGAGGCCGAGGCGCTGAAACGGGAGGTCAGGACCGCGAGCGGGCC
>LNEH01000069.1 GCA_001464505.1 Verrucomicrobia bacterium Ga0077533 | reverse complement strand
CCGTGCTTTGTGCTTCCCCTCCGGATGAGCGGGATTTAGCGCGTAGTCGCGCACCTTGGCCACATCGATGAAAGCCTGCTTGCCGTTGGGGAGCTTCATCAGGCCTGACTTCGAATAGCTCGTGATACAGCTAACCCGCCTTTAAAATGGCGTAGGTCTTTTTCCCCTTTCTGAGCAAAAGGTATTTTCCAAACAGCAGGTCGGTGGTCGTGACGGCGCGGGTGTGGTCGGGGACGCGGACGTTGTTCAGGTAGATGCCGCCGGCTTCGAGGTCCTTGCGGGCGGCGCCTTTTGAGTTCTCCAGACCGGAGAGGACGATCAAGTCGGCGATGGCGGCACCAGCACCTTCCAGCTTCACCTTCTCGATGTCCTTGGTCGGGACTTCGCCGACGACATCGTTGAAGATCTGCTCACTGACGCCGTCGAGCGAACCGCCGAAGAGAATCTCGCCGTGGACGAGCACCGTCATCTCCTTCGCGAGCGCCTTCTGCGCGGCGCGGGCGCCGGGGTCGTCCTTCAGTTTCGTTTCCAGGGAGGAAATCTGCTTCTGGGAGAGAAAGGTCAGAGTCTTGAGCAGCTTGATGACGTCGGCGTCGTCGCTGTTCACAAAAAACTGGTAGAAGCGGTAGGGGCTGGTCTTCTTCGGGTCGAGCCACACGGTGCCGTCGGCCGTCTTGCCGTATTTGGCGCCGTCGGACTTGGTGAGGAGCGGGAAGACGAGGCCCCAGACGGTGGCGCCGAGTTTCTTGCGGGTCAATTCGGTGCCGACCGTGATGTTGCCCCACTGGTCGGTGGCGCCGACCTGCAGCTCGCAGTTGAAGGTTTTCTTCAGGTGGCAGAAATCGAAACCCTGCAGCAGCATGTAGGTGAACTCCGTGAAGCTGATGCCGCCGCTGCGCTCGTTCATGCGCGACTTGACGGAATCCTTCGCGACCATGGAGTTGACGGTGATGTGCTTGCCGGTGTCGCGAAGGAACTCGAGGAAGGTGAGGTCGCCGGCCCAATCGTAGTTGTTGACCACGCGGGCGGGGTTCTGCACGCCATCGAAATCCAGGAACCGCGCGAGCTGCGGCTTGATGCAGGCAAGGTTGTGCTGGAGCTGGTCGGGCGTGAGGAGGTTGCGCTCGTCGGATTTGCCGGAGGGGTCGCCGACCATGCCGGTGGCACCGCCCGCCAAGGCGATGGGGAAGTGGCCGTGCGATTGGAAGCGGCGCAGAGCGAACAGCGGCACGAGGTTGCCGACGTGGAGCGAGTCCGCAGTGGGGTCGAAGCCGCAGTAAAGCGTGAGCGGGCCCTCGGCGAGGCGCTTGGCCAGCGCGGCGCGGTCGGTGCAGTCGGCGTAGAGGCCGCGCCATTCAAGTTCGGCTAGGATGTCGCTCATGTCGGCAGAATTTAACGAGGATGGCGGGGTGGGGTGCAAGCGCGCAGTGGCTCGACTGTAGGCGGGGTGCCCTCACCCCGCCAGGCATGGCGTATCCCGCGGGGTGAGGGCACCCCGCCCACAGTTGGACTAATGACCGTAGCACCAAATTTAGCAGCCATCCTCATACCGCAGCAAAATGGGTTGCCGCGCGAACCCGGGAGGTTCTAGTTAATGGTTTCCCTCAGACGGGCAACCGTCCAACCATCCACCGCCAACCCATTCCTGCCATGCCTCTCGCCGTCGGTTCCAAAGCCCCTGATTTCACCCTCAAGACCAAGGCCGCGGACGGCCTCAAGGACGTCAAGCTGAGCGACAACTTCGGCAAGAAGCAGACCGTGCTGCTGTTCTTCCCGCTCGCTTACACGGGGGTCTGCACGCAGGAGATGTGCGACATCTCGAACGGGCTCAGCGCCTATGCCGGTCTCGGCGCCGAGGTTTACGGCATCAGCGTGGACAGCCCGTTCACCCACGAGGCCTGGGCCAAGGCCAACAAGATCACGATCCCGCTGCTCTCCGACCTCAACAAGACCGTCATCAAAGCCTACGATGTGGTGTTCCCGATGCTAGCCGGAGTTGGTGACACCGCCGCCCGGGCGGCCTTCGTCATCGGCAAGGATGGCGTGATCAAATACGCCGAGCAGACCCCGACACCAAAAGACCTGCCCAATTTCGAGAAGGTGAAGGCCGCGCTGGCCAAGTAATTCATTTCTGTAGCGGCGCTCTATGAGCGCTGTCCGGCGGTCACAGACCGCCGCTACAGTTCCACCCATCCAAAGTCACCACGATGTCACTCCCGAATCCATTCCAAACCCTGCGATCGTTCGAGGGGGGCAAGAAGTTCTACTCGCTGCCCGAGCTGGCGAAGCAGTTCCCCGCGGTCGCGCGCCTGCCGGTGAGCATCCGCCTTGTGCTGGAGGCCGTGCTGCGCAACTGCGACGGCAAGCGGGTCATGGAGTCCAACATCCGCGAGCTGGCCGGCTGGAAGCCGACCGAGGCCCGCACGGCGGAGATCCCGTTCGTCGTCGCGCGCATCGTGCTGCAGGACTTCACCGGCGTGCCGCTGCTGGTCGACCTCGCCGCCATGCGCTCGGCCGTGGCCAAGCTGGGCAAGAACCCGAAGATCATCGAGCCGCTCGTGCCGGTTGACCTGGTGGTTGATCACTCGGTGCAAGTGGACTTCTCCGGCAACGCCGAGGCCCTCGCGAAGAACCTCGACCTCGAGTTCAAGCGCAACCGCGAGCGCTACCAGTTCCTGAAGTGGGGCATGCAGGCGTTCGACACCTTCAAGGTGGTTCCGCCCGGCATCGGCATCGTGCACCAGGTGAACCTCGAATACCTCGCAAAGGGTGTGCTGAACCAGGGCGACGTCTATTATCCCGACACCCTGGTCGGCACTGACTCGCATACCACGATGATCAACGGCATCGGCATCGTGGGCTGGGGCGTCGGCGGCATCGAGGCCGAGGCCGGCATGCTCGGCCAGCCGGTTTATTTTCTCACGCCCGACGTGGTCGGCGTCCATCTGACCGGAGCGCTCCGCGAGGGCGTCACCGCGACCGATCTCGCGCTGACCGTCACGCAAATGATGCGCAAAGCCAAGGTCGTCGGCAAATTCGTCGAGTTCTTCGGTCCCGGCGCCACCGCGCTGCCGGTCGTGGACCGGGCGACCATCGCCAACATGGCGCCCGAATACGGCGCGACGATGGGCTTCTTTCCGATCGACGCCGAGTGCTCCACTTATCTTCGCGCCACCGGGCGCGACGAGAAGCACATCGCCACCTACGAGGCCTACTACAAGGCGCAGGGCCTGTGGGGCATCCCGCAGAAAGGCGCGATCGACTACTCTCAGATCGTCGACCTCGACCTGACGACGGTCGTCCCGAGCGTCGCCGGCCCGAAGCGCCCGCAGGACCGCATCGAACTGCCGAAGATGAAGGAGAGTTTCCTCGACGCGTTCTCGAAGCCAGTTGCCGAAAACGGCTTTGGCAAAAAGGCCGATGATCTCGCCCAGCGGATTCACGTCGCGGCGAATGGCGCCTTTCACGGTGGGGGCGGCAGCCAGGAGCCCGTTTCCATGGAGAAGGCGGCGGCTTGCGCCACCAATCCGCTCACGGAACGGGAGATGGCCAACAACCGGCCCACGCCGGACAAGGATATGGGTGCTGCGCCCCGGGTGGATGGCGACATCGGCCACGGCTCGGTGCTGATCGCGGCCATCACGAGCTGCACCAACACCTCGAACCCAAGCGTCATGCTCGCCGCCGGCCTGCTCGCCAAGAAGGCCGTCGAAAAGGGTCTGAAGGTTAATCCCGTCGTCGTCACCGATTACCTCAACAAAACCGGCCTCACCCCCTACCTCGACCAGCTTGGTTTCCATACGGTCGGCTACGGCTGCACGACCTGCATAGGCAATTCAGGCCCGCTGCACCCCGCGATCGAGGAGGCCATCGTCAAGCACGACCTGGTGGCCGCCTCCGTCCTCTCGGGCAACCGCAACTTCGAGGCCCGCGTCCATCAGAACATCAAGGCCAACTTCCTCATGTCTCCGCCGCTGGTCGTGGCCTTCGCGCTCGCCGGCCGGGTGGACATTGACATGGCCAAGGAGCCCATCGGCAAGGATCAGGCCGGTGCGGATGTCTACCTGAAGGATCTTTGGCCGACGCTGCAGGAAGTCCGCGACCAGATGGCTGCCGCGCTCAAGCCCGAGGTGTTCCGCAAGCTCTACACCGACTTCGCCGCGCAGAACCCGAAGTGGAACGAGATCCCGTCCTCGACGGGCAACACCTACGCCTTCGACGCGCAGTCCACCTACATCCAGGAGCCGCCGTTCTTCACCGGCTTCTCACTCACGCCCGGCAGCATCCAGCCGATCAACGGTGCACGCGCGCTCGGCATCTTCGGCGACTCGGTGACGACGGACCACATCTCCCCGGCCGGCGCCATCAAGAAGTCATCGCCTGCGGGCAAATACCTGCTCGATAACGGCGTGACCTTTGAGGATTTCAACTCCTACGGCTCCCGCCGCGGCAACGACCGGGTGATGACCCGCGGCACCTTTGCCAATGTTCGTATTAAGAACATTATGCTCGGCGGCAAGGAAGGCGGCAACACTCTCGGGCCCGACGGGGCCGAGACCTCCATCTACGCCGCCGCGATGGCCTACCAGAAGTCCGGGGTGCCGCTCATTGTCCTGGCCGGTCAGGAATACGGCACGGGCTCGTCGCGGGACTGGGCGGCCAAGGGCACCAACCTCCTCGGGGTGAAAGTCGTCGTGGCGCAGAGCTTCGAGCGCATCCACCGCTCCAACCTCGTCGGCATGGGCGTGCTGCCGCTCCAGTTCAAGGAAGGCACCACCGCGCTGACCTTGAAGCTCGACGGTTCGGAGACCTACGACGTGGTCGGCCTCACCGTCGCGATCAAGCCGCAGCAGGACCTCACGCTCAGGATCACCCGCCGGAGCGGCGCCGTGGAAAACGTGCCGGTGCGCTGCCGCATCGATACACCCATCGAGATCGACTACTACCAGCACGGCGGCATCCTGCCCTACGTTCTCCGGCAGATCGTGGGAAGAGCTGATTGACTTGCACGGGGGTGCGGCGGTGAATTGCCGCTGCGCTTTTTTCTTCCGCCATGTCCGAGCCGATCAAACCGACTTTTCTCGTCGATGCCTACGCCACCCCCGTGATGGTCCGGATCGAGGGCCGCGCGTCGTTCGCCAACAGCGGCGGCCTGCGGGATTTCTTCGCCGCGATGTTCAAGCAGGACCGCAAGAGCTATGTGATCGATTTCCTTAATTGCACCAGCATGGACAGCACCTTCCTCGGCGTGCTGGCCGGGGTGGCGCTGGAACTCCGCCGACAGCACCCCCCCGGGACGCTGACTTTGGTGCGGGTGGCCGAGCGCAACCTGGAGTTGATCCGCAACCTCGGGTTGCACCGGCTGGCCACGGTGGACGCCGGGGATTTTCCGATGGAGTTCAGCGGCGGCGCGCAAGCCCTGGATACCAGGGCCAGGAGCGAGATCGAGCACGCCCGGCTGGTGCTGGAGGCGCATGAGAACCTCGTGACCGCCGATGCGGCCAACGCCGCCAAGTTCCAGGACGTGCTGGCCTTCTTGCGCAACCGCGTGGAAATGCGCTAGGATGCGGACATGATGTTCTTCGTCCTTGGCGGTTTCCTCGGCGCGGTGCTCGTCTACGCGCTTTACTGGCGGGCCCAGAAAGAGGCGGCCCGCCTGGAGGAGGAGAAGCAGGCCTTGATGGAAGAGCGGCAGATCGTGCTCAATTACATGCACACCATGGTGGACGCCGTCGGTGAGCGGCTGCCGCGGGAAGAGCTGTTCCAGCGCATCGTGCATGCCGCCATCCTGAGCACGGGCGCACTCAGCGCCTGCATCTTCGAGAAGGGGGCGGACAACATGATGCGCGGCGTGGCCGTCGAGGGTTTGTTTCCCCCGCACCGGCCGATCCCCGATGCGCAGCGCCTCAAGCTCGGTTCGCGGGCCAGGTTTATCGAGGAGGTGCTGAAGTCGGAGTCCTTTCCGGTGGGCGAGGGAGTGGTCGGTCGCGTGGCGGCGACCGGCCGCGGCGAACTGATCACCAGCGCGGCGGCTGATCCCCGCATTGTGAAGCACGATGATGCCGCCCTGATGGTGCGTTCCGTCATCGCGGCGCCGATCACGGTGCGCCAGCGGCTCATCGGGGTGTTGTGTGTGTGCAACGCTTCCGACGGTCTGCCGTTTACGGAGACCGATTATTCTCTCGTCGAGGCGCTGGCCGAACAGGCCGGCCTGGCGGTGCACAATGCCGATTTTCTCGCGCTGCAAATGGACAAGCAGCGGTTCGACCTGGATCTGGCGCTGGCCAGTGACGTGCAGCAGATGCTGTTGCCACGCTCCATGCCCTCATTGCCGGGTCTGGACATCGATGCGCGTTACCTTGCCGCGCAGAAAGTCAGCGGCGACCTCTACGATGTCTTTAAGCTCGGCTACGATCGGGTGGGGGTGGCCGTGGCCGACGTGGCGGGCAAGGGCATCTCCGCCTCGTTGCTCATGGCCATCTGCCGGACAACGCTGCGGCAGATCGCGCCGCTGCACACCTCGCCCGCGCGGGTGCTGGCGGAATTGAACCGGTCGCTCGCCGGCGACATGCGGGAAGGCATGTATATCACCATGACCTATGCGGTGGTGGACTCGGGCCGGAATCAGGTGACGATCGCCCGTGCCGGCCATGAGCTCTCGCTCGTTTCGCGGCGAGACCCGAGCACCGGCTCCTACGTCAGCGAGTTTGTCGGTTCGGAGGGGATGCCGGTCGGTTTGGTGGAGGTGGAGCTGTTTGATTCCGTCATTGAGGACAAGACACTGGAATTTCACCACGGCTCCACCCTGGTGCTATATACTGATGGCCTGACCGAGGCACCCAATGCACAGGGGGGGGAGTTTGGTGGCGCTAGGCTGGCCGACGCCCTGCGGGCCGGGCACACCGGCTCCGCCCGGGACACCAACAGCACGATTCTGGCCGCGGTGGACCGTTTCGCCAGTCCGGCGGCGTTGCGGGATGACTACACGCTGTTGACCGTCAAGCGGACGTAGGGGGAAAGCACCAAGCTCAAACATCCAAGCTCCAGTGAAAAACCAAGCCTGGAGTATCCAGCTTGTTTCTTGGGGTTCGGCTGGGGTTTGTTGATTCACTGGAGGTTGGAGCTTGGGATTTGGAGCTTTTCGCTCAGCGCGAAATCCCATTTGCGTTTGGGCCAGTGGCCTCTAGTTCTTTTGTCTCGTGTCCGTCGCCGCCAAACCCGCGCCCATCACCTCTGAGCAACTGCCCGACGCTGCAGGGCACTTTGGCCGTTACGGCGGGATTTTTGTGCCCGAAACCCTCATGACGGCCCTCGCGGAGCTGACGGCCGCCTACGAGCAGGCGCGGTCAGATGCGGCTTTCCAGCAGGAACTCCGGCACCACCTCAAGGAATTTGCCGGCCGGCCGACCGAGCTGTATTTCGCCGAGCGGCTGACCCAGCACTGCGGCGGGGCCAGGATCTATTTCAAGCGCGAGGATCTGCTCCACACCGGGGCCCATAAGATCAACAACGCCCTCGGCCAGGCCCTGCTCGCCAAACGCATGGGCAAGAGGCGGATTATCGCCGAGACGGGCGCCGGCCAGCACGGCGTGGCCACGGCGGCGGTCTGCGCGAAATTCGGCCTCGAATGCACCGTCTACATGGGCGCCGTGGACATGGAGCGCCAGGCGTTGAATGTTTTTCGCATGCGCCTGATGGGCGCCAAGGTGGTCGCAGTGGAGGCCGGGCAAAAGACGCTCAAGGACGCGGTCAACGAGGCCATGCGCGACTGGGTGACCAATGTCCGCGGCACGCACTACATCCTCGGTTCGGCGCTCGGCGCGCACCCGTATCCGATGATGGTCCGGGATTTTCACCGGGTCATCGGGCAGGAGCTGCGGGAACAGATCATGGCCCGGGAAGGCCGGCTGCCGGATGAGATCATCGCCTGCGTTGGCGGGGGCAGCAACGCCATCGGCTGTTTCTATGATTTCCTCGACGACAAGGGCGTGAAACTCACCGGGGTCGAGGCCGGCGGGCGCGGCATCAAGCGGGGCGAGCATGCGGCCCGCTTCGAGGGTGGCAGACTCGGCGTGCTGCAGGGCAGCAAGACCTACATTCTCCAGAACGCGGACGGACAGATCGAACTGACCCACTCGGTGAGCGCCGGGCTCGACTATGCCGCCATCGGGCCGGAGCACGCCTATTATCGCGACACCGGCCGGATAACTTACGCCTACGCCACGGACGATGAAGTGTTGGAGACCTTCCAGTTGTGCTCCCGCCACGAGGGCATCATCCCCGCGCTCGAGTCAACGCACGCCATCGTGCATGGTCTGCAGCGCGCGAAAACTCTGTCCAAGGATAAGATCATCGTCATCAATCTCTCGGGCCGCGGCGACAAGGATGTGCAGCAGGTCCAGAAGCTGCTGGCGCAGCCAGCTTGAACTCCGGATATTTGGCCGCAAAAAGGCACAAAAATCACGAGCCCTGCGCTCGGATATCTCCCGCGCGCCTATAGGCGCCTTGCGAGCTTGTTTCGCCGCTGATTCTTGCGCCTTCTTGCGGCCAGTAAAGAATCCCCGGAGCAAGCTCCGGGGCATTCCAACAATTCCGCTGCTGCCCGGTTTTTGTGGGAGCGACCTTGGTCGCGACAGTCGCGTGCAAGCACGCTCCCACAGATTCAAACCAAGTCGGAGCAAGCTCCGGGGTATTAGACCCAAAGGGAATAAACAGGACTTTTTATTCTCATTTAATCCGTGCTCATCCGTGAAATCGGTGGTTAACCTCCTGTTCGTATGAATTCCATGACTGGCTATGGCCGCGCGACGGCCACTCTCGGCACGCAAACCCTGACCGTGCAGGTCAACTCAGTGAACCGCCGCGGGCTCGACCTGTCGATCTCCCTGCCCGACGAATGGCAGGCCTTCGAGTCCGCCTTAGGCGACGCCGTGCGCAAGCTCGTGCAGCGGGGCAAGGTGCATGTGGCGGTCGAGGTGGCGGGGCAGACTGCGGCGGCGATCGGCTGGGATCAACCCGCCCTGACGGCAACGCTCGACCACCTCACAAAATTTGCCCGCACGAAGCACATCAATTTCGAGGTGACAGGTGAACTGCTCTGGGCGATTGCCAGCGCCCAGCGCACGGGAACCAAACTGCCGGCCGATGACGAGACCGCCGCACTCTTGGTGAAGACCCTCGGCCAGGCTTTGCGCGGCTTGGGGGCCATGCGGGCGAAGGAAGGCGAGGCACTGCTGGTCGATTTTCTGGGGCGCTGGGAAAAACTGCACAGCGCCGTCGAGGTGATCGCGCGCCGCGCCCCGCAGGTCAGCGGGGTTTACAAGGAGCAGCTGCTGCAACGGTTGCGGTCGGCCGGTCTTGAGCTGGATGTGCGTGACGAGCGGGTGCTGAAGGAGGTCGCGCTTTTCGCCGACCGCTGCGATGTGACGGAGGAGATCACCCGGCTGCGCAGCCACCTGGGCCAACTGCGGGAATTGCTGGGGGCGGATGGCGAGGTGGGCCGCAAGGCGGAGTTCATCCTGCAGGAAATTGGCCGGGAGATCCACACCATCGGCAGCAAGGCCAATGACCTGGCCATCGCGCAGCAGGTGATTGAGTTCAAGAACGAGCTGGAACGCATCCGCGAGCAAATCGCGAACGTCGAGTAGTTCACTCAGTCGGCCGGCTGGGGCGGCTGGCGCAGCGACCAGAGCACATACCAGAAGACGCCGACGCAAATGCCGGAGTCCGCGACGTTAAAGGTCGGGTAGGTGTAGCTGCCAAAGTGAAAATCGAGGAAGTCGATGACGTGGCCATGGACCACCCGGTCCACGAGGTTGCCCACGATGCCGCCACAGAGCAGTCCGAAGGCCACCTGGGCGGCGGGGGAACGCAGCCCGAGCGAGCGGCGCCAGAAAAAGATCGCCACCAGCGTGCCGGCGGCCAGCAGGGCCAGCCAGAGACTGGCCCCCGTAAACATGCTCCAGGCCGCCCCGGTGTTGCCCACATGCACCAAGTAGAAAAAACCGGGGAAGATCTCAATACTGGCGCCGGGCCCGTAGCTGCCAAACGGCAGACGGGCATTGATCCAGTATTTGGTCAGTTGATCCAGGGCGAAGACCGCGAGACCGAGCAGCCAGAGCCGGCGGTAGGCCGCGAGACGCTGGAATTTCGATTTTGCGCCGTTGCCCGCTGCCGTTTCGACAGGCTCAAGGCCCCCAGCTTGTCGAGGGGCGGCGGGCCCGGTGTTCGTCCCGACCGTCGCCGGGCGAAGATTTTCGATTTTGGATTGGCCGGCTACGCCGACCTCAGAGGCCGCGGATTCCGTCTTGGGCTGGCTGGAAGGCTTCAAGGGAGAATCTAAAATCGGGAATCCCCCTCACTCG
>LNEH01000068.1 GCA_001464505.1 Verrucomicrobia bacterium Ga0077533 | reverse complement strand
TTCTTGGCCTCCGTCGAATAGCGGGTGAAAGGCACGGCCAACAGCCGCTCCCGGGCGATGGGTTTTTGCGTCGTCTCGCAGATGCCGTAGGTGCCGGCATGAACGCGCTTGATGGCGGCCTCGATCTCGGCGAGGGCCTCCTGCTCGTTCGAGACGAGGCTGAGGGCGAAGTCGCGGTCAAACGTGTCGGTGCCGGCATCGGCCATATGCTGGCCGTAGCCGGATAGGTCGCCGGAATCTTCCTTGGCCGACTTCAACAGGGTCTCCTCGGTGTGCTCCCCGAGCTGGGTCAGCACGTGGGTGCGCAGTTCCAGCAGCAGGCGGTAGTAGCGGCGGTATTTGTCCGGGACTTCCGACTCATCGATCATCGCGGCCCGCGCCTTTTTGCCTTTGATGGGGTTGAAACCGAGAATGTCGGCCAGCGACGCGGTCTTCACGTGGTGCGGCTTGTGGGGTTTGGCGAGATCGACCGGAAGATGGGAGTTCTTGGTCCCGGCCCCGGACTTGCCGTTTTTGCCGTTCTTGGCCGCGGTCTCGATCTGTTTTTCATTTTTCTTCGCGATCTCGCGGACCTCGTCGAGGCTGAAGGCGATGGCGGCCTTGGGAGCCGACTTGCGCTCGAGCAGCAGGCGCTTCAAGCCGGCGGCCGACACCGCCTTGCCTTTGACCGGCGCGGGCTTTGCGCTGACGGCGGGCTTGGGCGCGGGCTTCCCGGCCGGGGGCCTGGCTGCCCCCTTGGCGGCCGGCGCAATCTTTTTGGCGGCGGGCTTTTTAGGCGCAGCTTTCTTGGCGGCGGGCTTGGGCTTCGCGGGGGACTTTTTCTTGGTGGCCATGGGGGATCGGATTAGGAGTTAAGGGCTTCTTCGCACCGAGGGCAAACTTCTCCGTGCGGATTGTGAACAAGTTTCGGCACCCAGCGCCAGCAGCGCGGGCAGCGGACAAAGCCGGCGTCCTTGGCGTGGCGGGGGGCGACTGCGAGGGCGGCGCCGGGTTTCGCCTCCAGAGTGACCTGCGAGACGATGAAGAGTTCGGGGAGAAATCCGCGGTGCTTTTCCAACACCGCGAAGGCGGCGTCCGAGGCCTGACCGGTGATGCTCAGGACGGCGTCGAGTGACTTGCCGATGGTGCCCGCCTGGCGCAGCGGCTCAAGTTTCTCATTTACGGAGGAGCGGAGCTTAAGCAACTGGGCCATGTCGCCCGCAATCTCCTCGCTGGTCCAGCCGGCTGGCACGACCGGCCAGTCCTGCAGGTGGATGGAATCATCGCTATATTCCCGGCCCGTGGTGGCGAAGCTCCAGGCCTCGTCGGCCGTGAAGGTGATGATGGGGGAGAGGATCTTGACCAGGGTGGTGAAAATATGGTGGATGGCAGTCTGTGACGAGCGGCGGAGCGGATTGGCCGCACCGAGGGTGTAGAGCCGGTCCTTCAGGATGTCGTGGTAGGTGGCCGAGAGCGTGACCGAGCAGAACTGGCTGCAGAGCTGGTAGACGCGGTGGAAATCATAGGCGTCATAGGCCTTGGTGCATTCCGTGATGAGGACGGCGGTCTGGTGCAACGCCCAGCGGTCGAGCACGCTCATCTTCCCGACCGGCACGGCATGTTTCGCGGCGTCGAAGTCAAAAAGGTTGGAGAGCTGGAATCGCAGCGTGTTGCGAATCTGCCGGTAGGCCTCGTTGACGTGCGACAGGATTTCCCTGGAGATCGGGATGTCGTCGCGGAAATCCTGCGAGGCGATCCAAAGGCGGATGACGTCGGCACCGTATTCGGCGACGTAGGCGTCGCTCGTCTGCGGCTTCTCGTAGGTGTTGCTCTTGGAGATCTTGTTGCGCTCGTGATCGACGATGAAACCGTGGGTGAGCACCGCCTTGTAGGGTGCGCCGCCGAAGGCGATGACGCTGCACCAGAGCGATGACTGGAACCAACCGCGGTGCTGGTCGCTGCCCTCCAGATACAGATCGGCGGGCCACGACGTGCCGCCCTGCTGTTTGCGCAGCACCGCCGCCTGGGTCGAGCCGGAGTCGATCCACACATCCAGCGTGTCGCGCCCGCAGGTCAGCTCGGCGGGAGCGGGCCAGCCGGCAGGGAGCTTCACGCCGTCGAGAATCTGCGCCGGGGTGGAGTCATACCAGAGATTGCTGCCGCGCTTCGCGAACTTGTCGGCCACGGCGCGGGCGACACCGGCGTCAAGGTAAGCCTGTTTCTTCGTGTCGTAGAAGGCCGGGATCGGCACGCCCCATGAGCGCTGGCGGCTGATGCACCAGTCGGGCCGCGACTCCACGGCGCCGCGGATGCGGCCCTCGCCCCAGGCGGGGATCCAGCCGCCGGCCTGAGCGATCTGTGCGATCTCGGACAGCGCGGTGGCGCGCAGGCCGTTTTGGTCGAGCGAGACGAACCACTGGTCCACGGCGCGGAAAATGATCGGGGTCTTGGAGCGCCAGCAATGCGGGTAGCTGTGCAAATGCTTCGCCTTGGCGAGCAAGGCGCCGGCCGCGGCGAGTTTTTTCAGGACCCCAAGGTTGGCGGGCGCGGGACGTTTGGCGGCGAGATCCTCGACCGTTTCCAGCGTGGTGAGGCCGACGAGGTCAGCGGGCATTTTGCCATCGTCGAGGTATTTGCCGTCGTCGCCGACCGGGCAGTAGATCTCCAATTTGTATTTGAGGCCGGTTAGATAGTCCTCCGCGCCGTGGCCGGGCGCGGTATGCACGGCGCCGGTGCCGCTGTCGGTCGTGACGTAGTCGGCGAGCACCACGGGCGAGGCCCGGTCGATAAACGGGTGGCTGGCCTGCAGATGCTCCAGCTTTGCGCCGGGCACGGTGCGCACGACGGTGGGCTTCTGTAGGTCGGGGTTTATCCCCGACTTGTCGGGCGTAAAGCCCGACCTACAGGCGTTGAAAACCGAGTCGAGCAGAGTGGAGGCAACGATGAAACGTTCCGCACCGGTGTCGGCGACGGCATACTCCACCTCGGGGTGCAAGGCGACGGCCAGATTGGCGGGGATCGTCCACGGGGTGGTCGTCCAAATGACGAGATAGAGCGGCTTGTCGGTGGGCAGGCCGAACTTCTGTGCTTCGGCGGTGGGCACGAGGAATTTCACCCAGACGGCGATCGAGGTGTGGTCCTGGTATTCAATCTCCGCCTCGGCGAGCGCCGTCTCAAAGGGGATGGACCAATAGACGGGTTTCTTGCTGCGGTAGACGAGACCCTTGTCGATGAACGCGGCGAAGGTGCGCACGATGTCGGCCTCGAACGCGGGCGCCTTGGTCTTGTATTCGTTTTTCCAGTCGGCCAGCACGCCGAGGCGCTTGAATTGGGCGGTCTGCTTGGCGATCCAGCTCTCGGAAAACTCATCGCACTTGGCGCGCAGCTCGCCGGTGGTGAGAGTGAGCTTCTTTTCCTGAATTTCGCGCGAAACCTTTTGTTCGATCGGCAGGCCGTGGCAATCCCAGCCGGGCACGTAGGGCGTGCGATAGCCGCGCATGGACTTGTAGCGGTTGACGATGTCCTTGAGCGTCTTGTTCAACGCGGTGCCGATGCGAAGGCCGGCGCGCCGGCGCGCCGGCGTTGGATGGCGTGGTAGAGGCCGGTCTTATCCCAATGAGCCACCCGGGCCGGTTCACGCTGCACCAGATTCGCCCGCATGGGGAAATCGGTCTTCGGAAGCAGGAGGGTGTCTTTGAGATCGGTCGCCATCGGAAATAAGGGGCGGGAGGCTACCCAACCAAGGAGGGTAGTCAAGTGGCGAGACCTGCAGAGGAAATTTGTTTTGGGATTCCAAAAATTTCTCCGGAAACACCTGGAGCGGCGCTCTGGGCGCGCCGTCCGGCGGTTAGGGACCGCCGCTACAAATTGACTGCGCATTCGCCCGCCTTGCGGGCAAGTTCGGTGCCGGATTTGACGCAATCCGGGAGGGAAATTCCGTCCCGCACATTGCCGCCGATGAACAATCCCGGGTGTTGTTTCTCACTGAGAACGAGGGGCTCAAGGAAGCGCTCGTAGCCAAGGTTGTATTGGGGGATGGCCTGGGGCCAGAAACTGTGCCGGATATAGGCCGGTTCGCCGCTGACGCCGACGAGGTCGCGCAGATCCGGCGCGATACGCTGGAGCAGGGCGGGGGTGCTGAGCCGGGCGTTGTCGGGCTGGCGCACGCCGCCCGAAAATATCGTGAGGCCGACGTGGCCGTCCGGTGCACGGCCGGGAAAAAGGGTGGACGAGAAAAGGATGCCGAGCACCTCCCGCCGCTCCACGGCGGGCACGAGACCACCGAACCCATCGAGCGGATGAGTCACCTGGTCGCGTCGGTAGCCGAGGAAGAGCGAGCTGACCGGCGGCTGTGTCACCGAGTCCAGCAGGGCAAACGGCCGCTCGCCGAGGGTGCCGAAGGTGAGGCGGGCCAGTCCGGCCGCAGGCACGGCGAGGATCACGGCATCAAACTCGCCGCTGGCGGACTGGCCGTCGCGTTTCCAGACCAACCGGTGTGACCGGCCCGGGATTATGGTTTCGACGGCGGCATTGAGCCGCAGGGCCCCGGTGGGGAGCCGGGCCGCCAGAGTGTCGGTGAGGGTCTGGAGGCCGCCGGGAAACGAGACGATCGGGCTGACGCCAGATTCGCCGCGGGCTTTTTTCTCCTTGGCGAGGGCCATCAGGCCGCGCAGCAGCGAGCCGTGCGAGCGCTCGGCCTGCCAGAGCGAGGGGAAGGCGTGCTTGGTCGAAAGCTTCTCGGGGTCGCCCGCGTAGATGCCGGCGATGAGCGGATTCACGGCGTAATCGACGAGTTCCTGGTTGAAATGGGAACGGATCAGCTCGGCGAGGCTGATGTCCGTCGTGCGAATCCTCGGGCGCTTGAGCAGTTCCGCCATGATCAAGACTTTGGTGCCGAAGGAGAACAGGCTCGTGCCGAAAAACGCGCCCGGGCCGGTGGGCACCGGCACAAATTTGCCGCCGCGAACGATGAAACGTTTCTTGCCCGCGGGCCCCGCGGTGAGCAGGGAAGGTTCCAGGTCCAGTTCCTGCATCACGGCCTTGAGTTCGGGCGCGCCGTATTGGAGCGAATTGGGTCCCGCCTCGATGAGATAGCCGTTCTCGCGAATCGTCCGCACCGAGCCGCCGGGCTGGGTGCCACGCTCGAAGAGCGTCACTTGGTGGCCTTGCCGGTGCAGACGGAAGGCCGCGGTCAGGCCGGTCAGGCCGGCGCCTACAATCGCAATGCGTTTGACGGCCATGTCAGGACTTCCAGTTGGTGACGGTGTTCACGAGCGCTTCCACACACTCAATCCTGGCCTCGGGCATGATGCCGTGGCCGAGATTGAAAATATGGCCGTTCGCCCCGCGCATGGATTCGAGCAGCCGGGCCGTTTCGCGCTGCACGATCCCGGGCGTCGTGTTCATGAGCACCGGGTCGAGGTTGCCCTGCAGGGCGATGTTGCCGGGCACGAGTTTGCGGATGACTGAAAGGTCGACGGTCCAGTCCACGGCCAGCACGCTGGCGCCGCTGAAGGCCTGGTCGGTGAGTTGGGATGACGTGCCTTTGGCGTAGAGGATGACGGGAAAATCCTTCGGCAACGCGGCGATGATCTCGCGGATCCAACGGAGCGAGGCAGCCTCGTAGTCCTGTCCGGCGATGATGCCGCCCCAGGAATCGAAAATCTGGATGGCGTCGGCGCCGGCGCGGATCTGCATCTGGAAATACCCGATGAGCGCGGTGGTGAGTTTGGCCATGAGCGCATTGAAAAAGGCGCGGTCGGAATAGAACACGGCCTTGCTGCGCTCGAAGTCGTCGGCGCTGCCACCTTCCAGCATGTAGGTGGCGAGCGTCCAGGGCGAACCGCCGAAGCCGAGCAGGGCCTTTTCGCCCTTCAGCTCCGTCTTCACGCGCCTGAGCACCTGGGCGACATAGTCGAGGCGCTCGGCCACGCCGGTGGCGTCGAGGCGGTCGAGCTGGGTTTGGTTCTCCAGCCGGAAATCCATCGCGATGCCGCCCTCGTCGCGGAATTTGTAGCCCTGGCCCATGGCCTCAGGGATGACGAGGATGTCGGAGAAGATGATGGCGGCATCGAGGGCGAAGCGGCGCAGCGGCTGCAGCGTGACCTCGGCGGCGAGTTCCGGGGTCTTCACCATCTCCAGGAAGGAGCTCTTTGCTTTCAGGGCGCGATACTCCGGCAGGTAGCGGCCGGCCTGGCGCATGATCCACACCGGCGGCCGGTCGAGCGGTTCGCAGGCGCAGGCTTTCAGGAATCGTTCGCGGGAGTTCATGCTTGGTTGGCCCAGTCGCGGGGTTTCAGGAAAACATCGTGGAGCTTCGCCTCGGGCGTGCCGGGCGCCGGTTTCCAATCGTAGCGCCACGCCACGAGCGGCGGGAGCGACATCAGGATGGATTCGGTGCGGCCGCCGCTTTGCAGGCCGAAGAGGGTGCCCCGATCATAGACCAGATTGAATTCCACATAACGGCCGCGGCGGTAGAGCTGGAAGTCGCGCTCGCGCGCGCCGTGGGCGTGCCGCTTGCGCCGTTGCACGATGGGCAGGTAGGCGGGCAGAAAGGCATCACCGACATGACGCAGGAGGGCGAAGCTCCGGTCGAAGCCGGGCTCGTTGAAGTCGTCGAAGAAGATGCCGCCAATGCCCCGCGGTTCGCCGCGGTGTTTGAGGAAGAAGTAGTCGTCGCACCACTGTTTGAAGCGCGGATAGAGCTCCGGGCCGCAGGCCCCGCGCGCTGTGCGGTGCCAGTGGACGGCGTCCTCCTCGAAGCCGTAATAGGGCGTGAGGTCGAAGCCGCCGCCGAACCACCACGTGGCGCCGGACCCTTCGCCGGCCTGCAGGAAGCGCACGTTCAGGTGCGTTGTCGGCACATAGGGATTGCGCGGGTGGATGACGAGCGACACGCCCATCGCCTCGAAGGCCTGGCCGGCCAGCCCGGGCCGGGCGGCCGTGGCCGAGGCGGGCAGGGTCGCGCCGGTCACGTGCGAGAAACCCACGCCGGCCTTCTCAAACACGGTGCCATCGCTCAGCACGCGCGAGCGCCCGCCGCCGCCTTCGGCGCGCGTCCAGACATCCTCCTGGAACTCGCTGCCGCCCTCACGCTCCAGCGCCGTGCAGATGGAATCCTGCAGGGCGAGCAGGTAGGCGCGGACGGCGTTGCGGTCAGGGGACATGGGAAGGCTGCTAGGTAGTCAGAAAGCCTGGCAGAAATACACGAAAAAGCTTCGCCAATTCCTGCCAAAGACTGTGCGTCTCTTGCCCTGGCCGCTTGACGACTTTGCTATGGTGGTGCGGCTTGACCTCAAGCCGCTTAGCGCGTTGAAGGTTCGGCCTTCGCGCAAGGCTACGGCCCGACAAGCAAGGCGCTCCACCACCAAACATGAATTCCGCCGTTCTCACGACCATCGCCGCCACCGGTTTCACCGTGGCGTTCTTCCATGCGGCGATTCCGACGCACTGGCTGCCGTTTGTGCTGGTGTCGCGGGCGCGGGGCTGGAGCAGAACAAAAACGCTGGCCGTGTCGGCGCTGGCCGGGCTGGGGCACGTGGCGCTGACCAGTCTGCTTGGGCTCGGCATCGCGTGGTTCGGATTCCAGCTTGATGAGAGGCTCGGTCGGCTGTTCCCGGGCATCGCGGGCGGAATACTGCTGGCGATCGGCCTGTATTATCTTTGGCGGCAGTGGCGCGGCGGCGTGGTGCATCACCATGTGCTGGGGGCGCGCCACCATCCCAGCGAACATTGCGGCCATGAGACCGGCCACAGCCACTGGGACGAGGAGCTGAAGGACAGCCGGCTGGTCGAGACCAAGGCGGGCGACTGGGCGGCCGTCAGCGGGCTCTTCGTGATGCTGACACTGTCACCCTGCGAAGGCTTCCTGCCGGTCTATCTGTCCGGGGTGCAGTTCGGCTGGCGCGGGTTCGTGGTGCTCAGCCTGATCCTCGCGGTCGCGACCCTGGCGGGCATGATGATCTTCACCTGGCTGGCGCTGCTGGGGCTGGAGAAATTCGAGGTGAAGAGTTTTGAGCGCTATGAAGCCGGGCTGCTCGGCGCGCTTTTCCTGCTGCTTGGCGCGCTGGTGATCGGACTCGGGCACTGATGGAGGGTGCGCGTCACGGCGCGCCGCGGCCCGCAGAGACGCAGGCCCTCCAGAATTGAAGCCAAGTCCGGCTTGTCCGCCATAGCCTTGGCGACGGCGGAAGGCCGGGTTCCACCTTTCAGTCAATCCGGTCCGACGGTTCGGTGGTCAGGGAGTTCTTCACCACCCGTCCGCCTTTCATGACAAAAGCGACATGCTCCAGCACGGTGACGTCGGCAAGCGGGTCGCCGCGCACCGCGATCAGGTCGGCGTAGTGACCCGGCGCGAGCCGGCCCACTTTGTCCGCCCAGCCGAGCAGATCGGCGGCGTTTACGGTGGCGGACTGGATGGCCTGCATCGGCGTCATGCCCCATTTGACCATATGGAAGAACTGTTTGCCGTTCCAGCCGTGAGGATAGACGCCGGAGTCGGTGCCGTAGGCGATTTTGGCGCCGGCCTTCACGGCTTTGGCGAAATTCTCGCGTTGGGTGCGGCCGACGAGCTTTTCCTTGTCGAGGATCTTCTGCGGATAGCCGAGCCGGGCGTATTCGGCCATGATGTAGTCGTCGTTATAGATGTCCATGACGAGCCAGGTGCCGTGTTCCTTGGCGAGGGCGATGCCCTCGTCGTCGATGAAACTCGCGTGCTCGACGGAGGCGACGCCGGCGCGGATGGCGCGTTTGATGCCCTCGGCGCCGTGGGCATGGGCGGCGACCTTCCGGCTCCACATGGCGGCCTCGTCCACCACGGCTTTCATTTCCTCGAAGGAATATTGGGGTGCGCCGACGGATTCCTCCTCCGACAGCACGCCGGCGGTGGCCATGAACTTGATGACGTCGGCGCCATATTTGATGTTCTCCCGGATCTTTTTGCGGATCGCATCCACGCCGTCCGCCACGCCGCCGATATCACCCTCAAAGCGGATATAAGGCGACATGCCGCTGAGGTCGGTGTGGCCGCCGGTGGCGCCGAGGGCCGGTCCGCTCGCCAGCATGCGCGGGCCGGCAATCTTGCCGGTGTCGATGGCGCGCTTCAGGGCGAAGTCGATGTAGTTGCCCGCCCCGACATTGCGGATCGTGGTGAAGCCGGCCTCGACGGTGCGCCGGGCGTAGAGATGGGCGGTGACCGCCTCGTCAATCGGGCTCCGGCGGAAGAGATCCTCGTAGAAGTTCTCCGGCTGGCCGGTCACATGGGTGTGGCAGTCGATGAGACCCGGGAGGAGAGTGGCGGCGCCGAGGTCGATAACCCGCGCGCTGGCGCCCGCGGGCACAATCTTGGTGAGATCGGCGGCGGCCACGACGGCCTTCACCCGGTCGCCTTCGATGACGACCGCCTGATTGGCCAGAACCCGGCCGGTAACGGGATCAACTAGGCGAGCGGCCTTTATGACAACGAGTGGGAGAACCTTGGTTTCGACGGCATCGGGCTGGGGCGCGGCCAACAGAGCGACGGTCAGGCAGGAGGCGAGGACGGGAACGGTGAGAAAGAAGTGGCGCATTGCGGCACTTTGCCCATGAACGCCCGCCAGACAAAGCAAATGTTACGAAGCCCCGGCCGGTGGAGCAGATGCCGCTTGCGAGCCGGTGACTCGCGGTTAAGTTCAATTTCGCCGGTTAACCCTTATCCCGGAGCCGCCTCATGAACCCATTCGCGCGATTTGTTTTGGTCACAGCGGCGGTCAGCGCCGGGCTGTTTTTGTCCGGATGCACCACCACGGTATCCAAGGCACCGCGACCAAAGCCCCTGGTGGAGTTTACCGTGGTGGAGAGTTCCACCCAGCAGGAGCTGACCCCGGCGCAACTCGATGAATTGCGCGAGGCGGTGATCGCTTATTTGCAGGCTGAAAGGCTGGCGGGCAACCAAGTGTATCTGGTGAAGGTGAATTTCGCGACCGCGAGCCCCGACGAAATGGCCCAGTGGGTGATCGTGCGGATAGGAAACATCCCGGCGCGGACCTTTCAGGTGCTCGCGGCTTATCCCGGGGCCGACGATTACTATCCCTACGACCACTCCCGCTTCGGCTATTACAGTTCCGGTTACCACGGCTTCTCGCGGTATGGCTACAACGACCCCTACTATTACGACTCCGGAAAATATTTGCCGCCGTTGCCGCCGCGGGTCCATCCCAAGCCGGGCGATCATAACGACAAGCCTGATCATCCGCCCACCACGCGCACCCGTTGGGACCGCACCCCGCGCACAGATTCCGACCAGCCGAGGCGCCATCACCCGCCGCGCACCGAGAAGCCCGAACACCGGGGCCGGAATCGCTCCGATGACGGCGACCACAAGCGATATGCGGACAAGGACCACAGCTCGGCCCGCGGCAACACGCCGCCGCGTCCGGCGCAGGATAACTCAAGCACTCCATCCTATTCGCCGCCGCCCGCAAATGCCAGCAGCGGCACCCACCGGGAGGCATCGTCCAATGCCGGCATCCAGCAGCCGGCGGCCAACGAAAAAGAGAAATAAGTGACCGCCCCGGCCCAGCCTTAACGCACGCCACCCAACAGCTCGACCAGCGCTGCGGGCTGGCGCCAGTGCGGGTTGTGATCCCCTTCCATGATGATCACCGGCCAGCCGCGGGCCTTGGCCCGTTCGGCGGAGGGGTAGAAAGCGTCGTCTTCGGGTTTCTTGCCCGTCTCGACCGTGAGAATGTAGGTCGCGGGGATTTTCGCGGCGGCGGCCTGATTCTTCAGCACGATGGAATCGGTGAAGGTCTTCAGCGGGTGTGGCACGTCGATCGGGAAGGGTTTGCCGGGCTTCACCCAGTTGGGGACGATCATGCCGTCCTTGGTCATCTGCGCGACGGGAATGCGGTTGCCCATGAGGGCGATGGCGCTGTCTCCCTCGTTCGGCACCATGGCGTCGAGGTAGACCAGTTTTGCGATCTGCTCGGGGATGCGGTCGGCGACGCCGGTGATGACCATGCCGCCGTAGCTGTGGCCGAGGAGGATGACGTCGTGCAGATCCTCGAAGAGGATGAAGTTGACGATGTCGTCGATATGCGTCGCGAGGCCGATGTCGGTGCGGGCCGTGTTGAAGTGCTCGCCAAGGCCGGACAGGGACGGGCGGTAAACCTTCCAGCCCTTGGCTTCAAGGAGCGGGGCGACCTTCTTGAAATGCCAGCCACCGGCCCACGCGCCATGCACGGTGACGAGGACAGGCTGTTTACCCGCGTGGGTGGGCTTGGCCGGCTCCGCCGCGGGCAGGATGGCGGCACAAGTGAACCCGAGGAGGACGAGCAACAGGCGGAGTTTCATGGGAAAATCATATCCAGCGACGGACCCCGCGCTGATACGCAAGGTAGGTTTCTCCGAACTTGGCGGCAAGGTAGCGCTCCTCGCGCTTGATGACGCCGAAGTGCAGGGTGAGGGCCAGAGGCAGCAGAAAAACCACGGGCAGCACGCCATTGATCAGCAGGCTGAGGCCGAGATAGAGCAGGCAGAGCGACAGATACATCGGGTTGCGCGTGTAGCGGTAGGGCCCGGCAGCGACAATCGCGTTGGTCGGCTGGCTCGGTCTCACGTTGGTGCCGGCCCGCTTCATGATTCTCGCGGCCCAGAACGCCTGCGCCCCGGCCGCCACCGCGAGGATCGCGCCGATGGTCCGCGCAAACGGGGAAGGCAACAGCGGAATGGGCCACAGCCAGTGCATCAAGCCACCGGCCACGACATGGGCGGCCAAGATCAGCGGCGGAAAGGCGATGACCCCGGGGTTATCCTTGGCTTCTGTGGGCATGGTAGATTCAACCGAGCAGGGCGAGCAGCAGGCGGAGTTTCATGAAATGCTCAGCCTGAGTCGGCGTCCTCAATTTCGGTGATCAGCACTAGCCGATGCGCGTGATCCACCCAATAACTGAAAACCAAGCCGTCAACCAACAGGTGCTCGATTTCGCGGCCATCGTCATCAGCCACGCGGTAGTCGCTTTCCACAAAAGGATAGCGGGCGAGTTGGCTGGCTTGGGCCATCACCTGCCTTTGCCGTCGCTTGGGAAGCGACAGGATGAACTCCGTCGCCAGATCGGTAAAATGCGGCCGGTAATCAGCCGCGGGCGATCCGGGCTTCCAATTGCTCTATCGTCGTGAACTTGCCTGCCTGCATTTCCCGGATGGTCTTGGCCGTGGCCCGCTTCCAAGCGGGCGTGCTGTGCCGGAGCTTGATGAGGTAGAGCTGAACTTCCCGACGCTCCTGTTTGCTCATCTTGGAGATGGCCTGTTTGACTTCGAGGACGCTCATGGTGCGGGCAACATAGCCGGGCGCATGGGTTCGTCAATGCCGGCTTGTGCTGTGTTCCTCGGATGCGGACGGAGCCAATATCAATATCCTCAACCATGCCACCTCTCGGCTTCTAGGGAAGCGCTGATTTAATCGCAGGGCCTGTAAACTGGAAAAGCAAAGCCGCCTGTGAACGAATATTTGGGGTTCCT
>LNEH01000067.1 GCA_001464505.1 Verrucomicrobia bacterium Ga0077533 | reverse complement strand
GTCGCCTGCGTGTGCGGCTACGGCGACGTCGGCAAGGGCTCGGCGTTTTCGCTCAAGGGCTTCGGCGCCCGCGTCATCGTCACCGAGATCGACCCCATCAACGCCCTGCAGGCCGCGATGGAGGGTTTCGAGGTCAACACGATCGAGTCCACGCTCGGCACGGCCGACATCTACGTCACCACGACCGGCAACAAGGACATCATCACGCTCGAGCACATGCGCCTGATGAAGGACCAGGCCATCGTCTGCAACATCGGCCATTTCGACAACGAGATCCAGGTGGACAAGCTCAACACCTCCGATGCCAAGCGCACCAACATCAAGCCGCAATACGACCTGTATACGTTCCCGAAGGGGAACAGCATTTACATGCTCGCCGAGGGCCGCCTCGTGAACCTCGGCTGCGCCACCGGCCATCCGTCGTTCGTCATGTCGAACAGCTTCACCAACCAGACGCTGGCGCAGCTGGACCTGTGGAAGAACCGCGACACTTACAAGGTTAGCGTCTACCGCCTGCCGAAGCACCTCGACGAGGAGGTTGCCCGCCTGCACCTCGAGAAGATCGGCGCCAAGCTGACCACGCTCACCAAGGACCAGGCCGAGTATCTCGGCGTGCCGGTCGGCGGCCCCTACAAGTCTGAGCACTATCGCTATTGAATCGGAATCCGATTCAATGGCGTCCGCCGTAGCCTTGGCGAAGGCGGACCGCATCCGAATGAAACTCCCGAGCAAATTCTGATTCAAGCGTCGTAGGCTACCCTGCGGCGTTTTTCCCATGGCCCGCCTCATCTCCCAACCCACCGTCATCGAAGCCGCTGGCAACAAGCCCAAGCTCATCGAGGAATATTTCGGTCGTGTGAACAGCGGCACCGCCGTCGCCAGCATCGCCCGCATGCGCAGCCCGGGCGGCTGGATCGAGCCCGGCCAGACGCCGGAGTTCGACGAATACACCGTCGTCCTGCGCGGCGAACTGCAGGTGAAAACCAAGGGTGCCACCCTTACGGTCAAAGCCGGCCAGGCCGTGCATACGCCGAAGGGTGAGTGGGTGCAATACAGCACGCCTCACGCCGAGGGCGCCGAATATATCGCCGTGTGCCTGCCGGCTTTTGCGCCTGATAACGTCCACCGCGACAGCTAAGGTCGGCAAAATGGCGGAGAGAGAGGGATTCGAACCCTCGATAGAGTTTCCCCTATGCAGCTTTAGCAAAGCTGTGCCTTCAGCCACTCGGCCATCTCTCCGGGGTGAGCCGGCAAGCAAAGGCGCGGGCCGGGGGAGTGCAAGGCATTTTAGGCGGCGTAATATTTCGGCTTCAGCACCCCGATGCAGGGGAGGTTCCGGTAGCGTTCGTTGAAATCAAGGCCGTAGCCGACGACAAATTCGTTGGGGATTTCGAAGCCCACGTAGTCCGCCTCGAACGGGACGGCCCGGCGCGCCTTTTTGTCCAGCAAGACGCAGGTTTTGACCGAGGCGGCGCCCTTGCTCTTGATCAGGCCGGCGACGGCGGCGAGGGTTTTGCCGGTGTCGAGGATGTCGTCCACCAGCAGCACATGCTGGTCCTTCACATCGAGTTTCATCTGGTCGACGATGCGCGGCTCCCCCACGGCGCGGGTGCCGGAATGATAGCTGGAGGCCCGCAGGCAGTCGAGGCGCAGCGGGCTGCGCATCTGGCGGAGAAGATCGGCGGTGAAAATGAGCGCCCCGTTCACGATGGCCACGACCATCAGGTCCTTTTTGGCATAGTCATGGTTCAATTGGGCCCCCAGCTCCGCGATGCGGCGCTTGATGGCCAGCTGGCTGACGAGGATGTGGTCGAGGTGCTTGAGTTCGGGCGGGCCTTTCGGGGAGGGCATGAGGCGAGAAAAGCCCCGCCGTCGTCCGAAGGCACCCTGTTCCAGCCGGCCCGGCGGGTTTATTTTTTTGACTTAGGCTGGAGCGGCCGGTTGCCTCGCCTGGGCGCGTGTCCTTCTCATGATTTCCATCCAGGTCAAGCAGCTGACCAAGCATTTCGGCAGCGTCGTCGCCCTGCACGGCCTCGATCTGACGATCAATCCCGGCGAGCTGTTCTTCCTGCTCGGCCCCAGCGGCTGCGGCAAGACCACGCTGCTCCGCAGTCTGGCCGGTTTCTACATCCCGGAGCAGGGACAGATTCTGTTCGGCGACGAGGATGTGACGCGGCTCGCGCCGCACAAACGGAATACCGGCATGATGTTCCAGAGTTACGCCCTCTGGCCGCACATGTCGGTGGCGGAGAACGTGGCCTTTGGCCTGGTAGAACGCCGGGTGACCGCGGCCGAGATCAAGCAGCGGGTGGGCGAAGCCTTGGAGTCGGTGCGCATGGGAAAATACGCCGACCGCAAACCCAACCAGCTTTCCGGCGGCCAGCAACAGCGCATCGCCCTGGCCCGCGCGCTCGTCATCCGCCCGCGCTGCCTGCTGCTCGATGAACCGTTGTCCAATCTCGATGCCAAACTCCGCCTCGAGATGCGCACGGAGATCCGCCGCGTGTGCAAGGAGTTCAAGTTGACGACGGTCTATGTGACCCACGACCAAAAGGAGGCGCTGTCGATCGCCGATCGCATGGCCATCCTTGAGAGCGGTCATATCCTGCAGGTGGGAACGCCCCGCGACATCTACAAGCGTCCGATGAGCAAGACGGTGGCCAATTTCATCGGCGAGACCGACTTCCTGCCGGGCAAGGTGCTGGGTATGGCCGGCAACTACGTGACCGTCGAGACGCCGGTGGGCAGGTTTGCCGGTGTCTTTGGCGATCCGGTGAACATCCCGGCCCCGGGCACCGAGGTCACGGTCTCGATCCGGCCCGAATGCTGGGAGCTGCACCGAAACGCGGAGCTGCGCAATGTCGTCAGAGGCCGCATCGGCCAGTCCACTTACCTCGGCGAATTCGCCCAATACGAATTCGTGACCAGCAACGGCACCCAGCTGAAGATATTCGAGCGCAACCCGCGTTTCGTGGATGGAGCCTCGCGCGGTGAACTCTATGCCACGGTGGAACCGGAGGACGTGGTCGTGCTGGTGGGCTGAGCCCTGATTGTCATTCTGAGCGCCGCGAAGTTACCGAGCGAAGCGACATCCAAATCCAGCAGCATGACCGCCAGCGAATATCGTTCTGGATCCTTCGCCCCGCTCAGGATGACAGAGGAAGCATCATGAAACGGGCGCTCCTCCTCATCGCCTTGGCGGCCGTGGTCGGACTGCCGTTCATTTTTCGCACGAAGCAGGCGACAATTGAAAACGCCGACGAAACGGTGGTCATCATCACGCCGCACAACGAGGCGTTGCGCCATGAGTATACCCGCGGCTTTCGCGAATGGTATCGCGCGCGCACCGGCAAGACGGTGGCGATTGACTGGCGCGTCATCGGCGGCACCAGCGAGATCACGCGCTTTCTCGAGTCGGAATACGTCTCCTCCTTTCAGAATCACTGGACCAAGAAACTCGGCCGCGCGTGGAGCACCGAAGTGCAGGCGGCCTTCCACAATCCGGACCTCGTCCCGGACAAGACACCGGCGGACGACACGATGGGAATGGAGGCGCGGCGGGCCTTCCTCGAGTCCGACATCGGCTGCGGCATCGATATTTTCTTCGGCGGCGGCAGTTTTGATTTCATCCGGCAGGCCAGCGCCGGGCGGCTGGTGGATTCCGGCATCATGCAACTGCGCCCGGAATGGTTCCGGGAGGAGGTGATTCCCCAGTCCTTCACCGGCGAGACGTATTGGGACAAAGACGGCCTCTGGGTCGGCGATGTGTTGAGCAGCTACGGCATGATCTACAACCGCGACTCGCTGCAGCGGCTCGGCATCGAGCAGGAGCCGCGCAACTGGGACGACCTGGCGAATCCCAAATTGCAGGGCGAGATCGCGCTGTGCGACCCGACGAAGAGCAGCTCCATGGCCAAGGCGTTTGAGAATGTCATCCAGCAGCACATTTACCGGGAATGGGTGCGGCTCGAGAAAGAGACCGGCCGCGATCGCCAGGGTCTGGAGGCGCAGGCGGTGGAAGCCGGCTGGGTCAGCGGCCTGCGCCTGGTGCAGCTCGCCGGGGCCAACGCCCGTTATTTCACCGATACCTCCCAAAAACCGCCGATCGACGTGATCCAGGGCAACTCCGCCATCGGCATGTGCATCGATTTCTACGGGCGCGGCAGTTTCCAGGGCAGCGCGCGCCGGGTGGACGGTTCACCCGGACGCATCGGCTATTATTCGCCGCCGGACGGCACCGTGCTTTCGCCAGATCCGATTGCCGTCATGCGGGGCGCGCCCAATCCCGCGGCTGCGCTGGCCTTCATGGAGTATGCGCTCTCGATGGACGGGCAGAAACTCTGGAACTTCAAACCGGGTGTGCCCGGCGGCACCGATCGCTATGAATTGCGCCGGCTGCCTATCCGCCGCGATTTCTACACCCAGGACTTTGACAAATATCGCTCCGACCCCGGGGTGAACCCGTATGCCGGCGCCAATCCGCTCATCTACAACGGCGCCTGGACCGGCGGGGAATATTTTCGGGCGATGGCCTTTATCATCCGCGTGATGTGCCTCGACACCCACCCCGAACTCGTGGCGGCGTGGAAGGAGATCATCCATGCCGGGTTTCCGGCTGACGCGCGGGCGATGATGGATGATTTGTCGGCGGTGACTTATCAACAGATGAAAGACCGCATCGTCCCGGCGCTGACTTCCAAAAACAAGGTCGACGAAATTCGACTGGCCAATGAACTCGCGGGCCGTTTCCGCGCCCAATACCAGCAGGCGGAAAAACTTGCCCGGGCTGCCCGACGCTAGGCGGGAGGGGCTTGGCGCCCCGGCGGAATGTTGCAGCGGAGGGAAATCGGGGTGTAAAGCCCCTCCCTCAATATGCCGCCGTCCCCTTCACTCATCCTCGTCCGGCTGCCGGTAAACGTCTGGAAAGCGCAAAGCCATATAGCTCTCGGGGTGCTCCAGGGGTTTGAAGCCGAACGGAGCGTAGAGGCCGTGGGCGTCGCGGGTGCGGAGACTCCAGCTGCGCAAGCCTTGCAGTTTCGGATGGCGGAGGGTCAGGGCGAGCATGGCTTTGGACAAGCCGTGACCGCGGTGCTCCTCCAGCACATAGACGTCACAAAGATAGGCGTAAGTAGCGTGATCGGAAATGATGCGCACGAGACCGACTTGCGTGTCCTCCGAAGCCTTGGCGGCGGAGGATTCGCCACTCAGCAAATACGCACCGATGCAGAGCGAGCCGCGCAACGCGCGTTGCACGGTCTCAAGGGGGATGTTCTCGCTCCAATATGAGCGCGTGAGATAAGCGTGGATGGCGGTGGCCTCCAAACGCGCGGGGTCGTCGGAAATCAAATAGGGGCCGTGGCTGTGCTCGAGAGCGTTGCTCATCTTCTGTAGCGGCGCTCTATGAGCGCCGAGCGATGTGATGGGAAATGCTCACGGCGGTCATAGACCGCCGCTACAGGCCGGCGATGCTGGCGGCGAATGCGGTCTTGTCCGCGGCCTTGAAGAAGGACGTGCCGGCGACGAAGGTGTCGGCCCCGGCCGCGCGGCATTCCTTGGCCGTGGCCAGGTCGATGCCGCCATCAACTTCGAGACGGAATCTCAAGCTGCGCGCGCTCCGCCAGCTGTCGATTTCCTTAAGCTTGGGCAGCATGTCGCGCCGGAAGGACTGTCCGCCGAAGCCGGGTTGCACGGTCATGACGAGCACCAAGTCGACTTCGCCGATCAGCGCCTCGATGCTGGCGGCGGGTGTGCCGGGATTTAGCACGATGCCACACTGGCAGCCGAGCTGACGGATGCGCGCGAGGGTGCCGCGGTGGTCGTAGGCGGGCTCGATGTGGATGCTGATGAGGTTGGCTCCGGCCCGGGCGAAGGGCTCGATATACTTCTGCGGCTCGGCCAACATCAGGTGCGTATCGAGAAATAGCTTGGATCCTGCCCGCCGGACGGCGGCGAGGGTTTCGGGTCCGAAGGTCAGGTTGGGCACAAAATGCCCGTCCATGATGTCGCAATGCAGCCAAGTCGCGCCGCAGTCGGCCACAGCCCGGGCACTGGCCGCGAGGTTGGCGTGATCGCCGGCGAGCAGAGAGGGGGCGATGAGGGGCGGCAGGGGCATGGTTCGCTGAGAATGGAGCACGATGGTGTGTCCCGGCTCAACCCTGGATTTCACGAGCGGAGACCGAAGCTCCAAGCGCCAACAACCAACATCCAGTGAAACCAGAAACATTAATCACCGGATTTCTTCGCTGGCGCGTTGCGCCAGCGCCTACCACGTATCCAGCACGGCGTGGGTAGTCTCGACGGCGAGCTGCTCGGCGAGCAGGGACAGACCCTGATATTCAGCCGGCACCAGCCCGCTGTCGGTGAAGATCCCTCTTTTGGCGGTCAATGTCCGCTGCGTAAAGAATGCCTGCTTGGTGCGCTGGTCGGTCAGCGTGGCCCGGGCGTGCAGGGTGACATCAAAGCGCCGCGCCAGGCCCGTGTCGTCCTGTCGCGACACCGCCACGATCCGGTCGTAGCCTGTGAGCGAGACTTGCAACACGGCGTCGGCCTGGGCGGGTGAGTTGACGAGCGCGACTCGACCATCGCGAATGAAAGCCTCGCGGAGCTGGGTGGTCACCAGTTCGCGGGCCTGGGGAATCAGCGCCTCGGTGGTGACCGGGGCGATAAAGAGCGTGGTGAATTTCTGGGCTGTCCCGGTGCCGAGCCGATAGCCTGCGCAGCCGGTGAGGAGCAGGCACCCTGCTACGCCCAGCCAAGCTGGGCTACGAAGGGCTCGTGCCGCAGCGCGGGCGAGGAGGACGGCGGACGGAATCCCCAAACGCGTCATTCTGAGCGCAGCGAAGAATCCAGAGGGAGATAACATGGCATCCGATGGCACTGGATTCTTCGCTGCGCTCAGAATGACAGATGAAGGGAACGAAATCCCGTCAGAAAATCCAGAAGCGCTTTTTCTTCTGCGGTTCGGCCGCCTTCGGTGCGGGCTGACCGGCGGCGGCGGCGGCTTGGCCTTCAAGCTTGGCGTCGACATCGACCAGCTTGGCACGCGCCTGCTTGGCCACGTCCGAATCGGGATAGACGGTGATCGCCTCGTTGTAGAAGACCCTCGCGGCCTTGTAGTTCTTGCGATGTTTGTAGTAGTAGTCGGCTATGGTCAGCTTGCTCTGGGCCAGCACGGTTTTCATCTTGGCCAGACCACTCTCGGCCTGGACCATGCCGGCGTCGCCGGGAAAGAGGATCATGTAATCCTCGTAATAGGTGACGGCATGCTTGGTGGAGGCCTGATCGTAGAGCGGGCCGTCAACCAGCGAGGCGTGCGTCTCCGCGATCTTGAGGTAGGCGTCGGGCGTGAGGACGCTGCGGGGATAAGTGTTGATCATGCGGTCGAGGGCGTCGATGGCGGCCTCGGTCTCGCCGATCTGTTTGTAGCCGCGCGACGCGTTCATGAGCGAGAGGGGCGCATAATCGCTGTAGGGAGCCGTCCGCACGATGGTCTCGTAGTATTCGAGGGCGCGCTCCCGGTTCTTGAATCCGGGCAGCCAACCCCAGAGGCGGACGCGTTTGCCGGCAAACAACTCGGAGGCGATGCGATACTGCTCGCCGATGACCTGGGTGAACTTGTCCGAGTTCGGATAACGGGACACCAGTTGCTGGTAGGTTTCGAAGGCTTTGTATAATTCCTGGCGTTGCTGCTGAATCCGGCCGGCGCGGTAGATCGCTTCCGGGGCGAAGATGGAGTTGGGATATTTCTTCTGGACGTTGGTATATAGCTTCAGCGCCGATTTGGCGCCGCGGGTCTCCTCCGCGGCCCGGGCCTTGTTCATCAAGTCGAGGGCGTTGCGACCTTGCTCGCCGGTGAATTCCGCGAGCACGCCGCCTTCGACTTTCCAGCCGTCCTGCGGCGTCCAGACCAGGTCGGCGGCGAGCCGGGCTGGCATAAGCAGAGATGCAGCGCTGGCTGCGAGGAGGAGGGGGAGGGAAAGGCGGCGCATGAAACGGATGGTTACCAGCGAATAAGAGTGGCGCCGTAGGTCAAGCCAGCGCCAAAGGCGACGAGGAGGGTAAGGTCACCGGGCTTGATGCGGCCGGCGCGGCGGGCCTCGTCGAGGGCGAGCGGAATGGAGGCGGAGGAGGTGTTGCCGTAGCGGTCGAGGTTCACGTAAACCCGCTCCATCGGCACCTTCAGATTGCTGGCGAGGGATTCGATGATGCGGATGTTGGCCTGATGCGGGATCACAAGGTTGATTTGGTCAGGCGTCAGGTTGTGTTGTTCCATCATTTCCCGGGCAACGGTCTCCATGACGCGGACGGCGCTTTTGTAGACCTCGCGACCGTTCATGCGGATGCAGTGGGCGCGCTCCGCGACCGATTTGGCGTCGGCGGGCCGCCGGCTGCCGCCGGCGGAGATATAGAGATTGTCGGCGAACTCCCCGTCGGCGCCGAGGTCGGAGCCGAGGATGCCGATGCCGGGCTGGTCGACCTTGTGCAGCACGGCGGCGCCGGCGGCATCGCCAAAGAGCACGCAGGTCGTGCGGTCGGTCCAGTCGGTGACGGAGGAAAGCTTTTCCGCGCCGATAATGAGCGCGCGCTTGTAACGGTTGGTGAGCAACTGGCCGTAAGCGATCTCGAGGGCGTAGAGGAACCCGGAGCAGGCGGCGGCGATGTCGAAGCAGGTCGCGTGCGCCGGCACGCCGAGCTTGTGCTGGACGTAGCAGGCGGTGGAGGGCAGGGGGGTATCGGGTGAGGCGGTGGCGACGATGAGCAGGTCGATGTCGCTGGGCTTCATTTTGGCGTCGGCGAGCGCGGCGGTGGCGGCCTTGATGGCGAGGTCGGAGCAGGCCTCGTCCGCGGCGGCGATGCGGCGTTCCCGGATGCCGGAGCGGCTGAAGATCCACTCATCCGAAGTGTCGACCATCTTGGACAGATCGTGGTTGGTGAGCACTTTGGGCGGGGCGTAGGAGCCGACTCCCGCGATGATGACTGAGGGCATGGGAAAATTCAGTTGGCGACCGTTTCAGCGGCCTGTGGGGCCGCCCGGAGCGCATTGGCCCGGGCGACATCCGTTTCGATGTGGTGGTAAAGGTCCTGGTGGATGATCTTGCCGGCGGCCTTGATGGCGCTGACCAGCGCGTGCCGCGCACGCCAAGCAGGGGCGCGCCGCCGTAGGTGTCGGGGTTCATCCGGGCCCGCAAGGCGTCGAAGGCGCCCTTGGCCAGCAGGGCGCCGCCCATGCGGAGGGGATTCGCCTGCAACTCTTCCTTGAGCAGGGTGGTGATAAACTTGGCGAGCGATTCCCAGGTCTTCAGCAGGGTGTTGCCGACAAAACCGTCGCACACGACGACATCCACCGTGTCGCGAAACACCTGGAAGCCTTCGATCGGACCGACATAATTGATGACGGAGGTGATTTTCTTCAGCTGCTCGTGCGTCTCGGCGGTGAGGGAATTGCCCTTGCCCTCCTCGGTTCCGATGGTGATGAGGCCGACCCGGGGCGCGGCCACGCCAAAGATGACCTTGGCGTAGTTGGCGCCGAGGATGGCGTTATGCACGAGGTGCTCCGGTCTGGCCTCGGGATTGGCGCCGGCATCAATCAGGATGAAATGACCCCCGGCGCGCGGGATGACCGCCGCAAGCGCCGGACGATCGACGCCGGTCATCATGCGCAAGCGCAGCGTGCTGCCGGCCATGAGGGCGCCGGTATTGCCGCAACTGATGGTGACATGCGCCTCGCCGTTCTTCACGAGGTCGATGGCGCGGATCATGGAGGAGTCTTTCTTCCGTTTCAGGGCCTGCATCGGCTTGTCTTCCATCGTGATCACCTCGGAGGCATGGACAATGGCTATCTTGGCGTGGCCTTTCAGGCCGGCGTCCGCCAGCAAGCGTTCCAGCACGGCCTGATCGCCGACCAGCGTAATCGGATCCAAGGCTTCGTCGGCCAGCGCGAGTTTGACGGCGGCGACGACTTCAGACGGTCCGAGGTCCCCCCCCATCGCGTCCATCGCAATCCGGGCTTGAGCGGTCGTGGGACTGGCCGTCTCGGGGTTAATGGCGGAAAAACTGAACCCGGCGGACTTGTTTAGACCTCGACGTTGAGGATCTGGCGGCCGCGGTAGATGCCCGTCTTGGGGTTCACGCGGTGCGGGCGGAAAGTGCCACCGTCGGTGTCCTTGGCAAATTGGGGGGCGCGAAGGGCGTTGGCGGCGCGGCGGTTGGCGCTGCGG
>LNEH01000066.1 GCA_001464505.1 Verrucomicrobia bacterium Ga0077533 | reverse complement strand
AGGTTGGTCAGGAGTGCGGGGGGCCGCGTAAGCCGGCGCTTTTTTGTTATATAAAGACGAGGGTCGTAAGGTTGGTGCCGGGGGCCGTCAAGAGTTATGTCGCCGCTGGCGGCGCGGGTCAAAACAGGGAAAACAAAATCAACCCAAAGGCCAGCAGCAGCCGGTAATACGCAAATCCCGCGAGCCCGTGCCGGGCGATGAAATGCACCAGGAACTTGACCGCAATCAGCGCCGAAATCGCGGCCACGCCCGCTCCCAGCAGGACATCGGTCCAGCCGAAGACCGCAATCATGGCCGGACCGGTTTTGGCGGCTTTGTAAACGGCTGCGCCGGCCAGGGTCGGCAATCCGACGAGAAAACTGAATTCGGCGGCCTTGGCGGGATTCAGGCCCGCCAGATAGCCGGCCACAATCGTCACCATCGACCGGCTGGTGCCGGGCCAGAGGGCCAGGCATTGCACGAGGCCGATGCCCAGGGCCTTGCGCGGTGTCAGGTCGGACGGATCGCCCTTGGAGAAGCCGATGCCGCTGTTCATGCGGCGCCAGCGTTCCGCCCACAGCATGAGCAGCGCGCCGGCGATGAGGGCGGTGATGACCGCCCAATTGGAGAACAGGTAACGGTCGATGAGGTCGTGCAGCAGGAATCCGCCGACCGCCACCGGCAGAAATGCGAGCGTGACATTGCGCAGCAACCGAAACCCCGCACTGCTCCGGCCCAGCAACCCGAGGAACATGGACAAGACCTGCCGCCAATAGAGCAGCATGACCGCGCCAATGGCCCCAACCTGGATGATGACCGTGTAGGTGTCGGCCGCGAGTTTGAGGGTCAGGGGCACACCCGCTGGATTCTCGCGCGACGGCGGTTTGTGCCACAGCGGTCGGCCCGAGCGGTCGGTAAGCTGTTTCTCGGACTCGAGTCCAAGCAGGCGGTTGGCAATGATAAGATGCCCGGTCGAGGATATGGGCAGAAATTCCGTCACGCCCTCGACCACGCCGAGCACGATGGCGTCAGACACGCTGAGTTCGGCAAGGGGAGGGGCCGGAGGTTCGGCGGCGGTGAGGTTTACGGCCAGCAGAAGGCCGGCGCAGATGAGGCGGGGCGAAAAAGGCACGCCCCAGTGTCCGCGCAAAGCCCGCAGCCTGTCGAGTTTTATGGTGGTGGGAACGGTGGCGCGCTCTGCGATTGCTGTCGTTGAAAAACCGGCGGTCATGGGCCGCCGCTACCGTGGTTTTATGCTTTGCGCCACCGGGATGATCTGCTTCTGCTCGGCTCCCCGATGGCCGCCTTGCAAGAGCTCACCACCAAGTTGAACGCCCGGCAGCACTTGGCCGCGACGGAAGTGACCGCCGCCGCCACCGCGTTGGGTTCGCCCGACGTGGACGAAGAAACCAAAGCCGCCTTCCTGACCGCGCTCGCCTCAAAAGGTGAGACCCCCGCCGAAATCGCCGGCTTCGCCCGGGCCTTCCGCGCCATGGCGGTCAATCCCGGGGTCGAGGCTTGGGCGCCGCGCGCCATCGACATCGTCGGCACCGGTGGCGACCACGCGGGCGGGTTCAATATCTCCAGTCTCGCCGTGCTCGTGGTGGCCAGCGCGGGCGTGCCGGTGATGAAGCACGGCAATCGCGGCATCACTTCCCAGTGCGGCAGCGCCGACCTGCTGGCGGCGCTGGGCGTGGACCTCGCCGCCCCGTCCGAAAAAGTGCGTCGGGCGCTCGACCAGCTGGGCTACGCGTTTTTCTTTGCCCCGAACTATCACCCGACGTTCAAGCACATCGGTCCGGTCCGCAAGGCGTTGGCGGCGCAGGGGCGGCGCACAGTCTTCAACATCCTCGGTCCGCTGATCAACCCGGGGCGTCCGGCGCACATGCTGCTCGGGGTCTATGCTCTGCCACTCGTGGATAAGCTCGCCCGCACGCTTGACGAGCTGGGCCAGGAAGCGGGCCTGGTCATGCACGGTGTCATCAGTCCGGGGCAGGGCATCGACGAGCTTACGACCGCAACGGTCAACCATGTTCACGGCGTCGGCCGGCAGCGGGAAGTGCGCGCGTTATGGCGGGCCGAGGATTTCGGTCTCAGTCCCGCGCCCTTCACCGAACTGCAGGGGGGCGACGTCACGGCCAACCTGGCCACAGTCGAGGCCATTCTCGCCGGCCGCGGGCCAGCCGGGCTGGTTGATACCATCGTGCTCAACAGCGCCGTGGCGCTACACCTGACCGGTCGCGTGTCCACCATCCGCGAGGGGCTGGCTCCGGCGCGCGAACTGTTGCTCGGTGGCGCCGTGCAGGCGAAGATCAAAGCCACCATGGAATTTTACCGCGGATGAAACACGCTTTGCCGGCTTATGCAGCACCTGTTGCGACGGTCTATGACCGCCGACCACGTCCTTCCGGCGGTCATAGACCGCCGCTGCAAAAATGAAGCGTCTCTATTTCGGCACCGACGGGGTGCGCGGCCCCTACGGCAGCGCGACGATGAACGAGGCCTTCGCGTGGCGGCTCGGCGCGGCGGCCGGCCGCTGGCTCAAGACGGTGAAGGGCCTGCCGGCGGGCAAAGTTGTCATCGGCCGCGATACGCGCGCCTCGGGCCCGGCGCTGGCCCAGGCAGTGGCCGATGGGCTGGCGCACGAAGGTTGCACCGTATTCTCACTGGATGTGTTGCCCACGCCGGCCGTGGCGCTGGCCGTGCGGAAGAATAATGCCGACCTCGGGGTTGTCGTCACCGCCTCGCACAATCCGGCCACGGACAATGGCATCAAGTTTTTCGGGGCCGGCGGCATGAAGCTGACCGATTTCGATGAAGCGCAAATCGAGCAGCTCATGCCGACCACGCGCATGACCACGCGGTCGGCCCCGTTGCCGAAACTGGACGGGATCGACGACTATCTCGCGGCTGCGGGCAAACTGCTGCCGGCCCCTCTGGCGGGCTGGAGGATCGTGCTCGATACCGCCAATGGAGCGACGATGGATACCAGCAGTTCCGTTCTGCGGGACGCCCAGGCGGACGTGCTGACCATCGGGGCAGAGCCGGACGGCATAAACATCAACTCCGGCGTCGGCAGCGAGCACCCGGAAAAAATGTGCGCGGCCGTCCGTCAGCACGGTGCCCGGCTGGGTATCGCCCACGACGGCGATGGTGACCGCTGCGTCTTGTGCGATGAGCAGGGCGTCGTGCTCGATGGCGACGAGATCCTGACGATCCTCGCCTTGCACGCCCTCAAGTTGGGCAAGCTCGCCAAGCAGACCTTGGTGGTGACGGTGCAGAGCAATCTCGGCGTGGATGCCGCGCTCACCGCCGCCGGTGGCCGGGTCTGCCGCACCCCAGTCGGCGACCGCTATGTCATCGAGCGGATGGTGGCTGAAGGCGCGAATCTCGGCGGCGAGTCGTCCGGT
>LNEH01000065.1 GCA_001464505.1 Verrucomicrobia bacterium Ga0077533 | reverse complement strand
CGACGGGCTCGTTGCCGCGCTCAAGGTCATTGAAGTGGTGCTCGCGACGCGCAAGCCGTTGTCCGAGTTGCGCCTGGCACTGGTGAAATTCCCGCAGAAGACAATTGCCCTGCAAGTGAAGGACAAGAAACCGCTGGAGACGCTGCCCACGCTGCCAGCGACCATCGCCGCCGTCGAGACGGAGCTCGGGACGAGGGGCCGGGTGCTCGTCCGCTACTCCGGCACCGAGGCCAAGCTGCGGCTGCTGGTGGAAGGCCCGACTGCTGTGATCGTTCAGGCGGCCTTGGACAAACTGGTCGCCGCTGCCTGCGCCGACCTTGAGGTGCTCTAGCATTTATGGTTCCTCGCTACTTTCGGTGGGTTGCCCTGAAACCCAACCAACCTCCGGATATTTTGGAACCACTAATCAGTTTCGCCAATGGGCGAAACTATCGATGAGCCTTCCGCCTCACTTGTCTGGCCGTAGCCTTGGCGAA
>LNEH01000064.1 GCA_001464505.1 Verrucomicrobia bacterium Ga0077533 | reverse complement strand
GCGTTTGAGGGCGGCGGCGAGTTCGTCGGTCTGGCCGTTCTCGAGGAGGAAATTGATGCACTCGGTGGTGAACTTGCCTTGCGAGGTCTTGAGCAGGGCGAAGACGATCTCGCGCCATTCGAGCGGGTGGGTCTCCTTGACGAGGTCGAGGAAGCGCGACTGGAAATGGACGGGGATTTTCTCCGCGATGGCGGTGAGGCCGCGGGCTTCCTTGATCAGTTCCGACTGGGAGGGGTTGGCGGTGTGGTTGTCGTGGCCGAGGATCTTGGCGAGCTCGTCGCGGACGAAGGCGCCGTAAAGGCGCTCGGAGGCGTCGAGCTGGTTGCTGTCGCGCACGGCCTCGGTGATGCCGGAGAGCACCTCGGCGAGGGAGGAGGAGATCCTCGGCGAGCGAGATGCGGCGGCGGGCGGAGCGGGTATTGGCGAACTCCTCCATGATTTCCGTCTCGGCGGACACGGGCTCGTCGCGGACGATGTAGGCCTCGGTCTTCTTGGCGGGGACGCCGACGCGCGGATCCTTGACCAGCTGCTTTTTGACGCCCGAGAACCAGCGCTTGAACTTTTCTTCGCCGACGACCTGGGACAGGACGATCTCGAGCTCGATGGCGCTGGCGGCCTTGCCCGGGTAGGTGGAAAGGGTGTCGATGACCAGCTGGACCGGATCGTCCTCGACGAGCTCCCTGACCTTGGCCGCCTCGGTCTCCTTGCGGGCCAGAATGTGCTTGGCCGGAAGGACCTCCATGCTTGAGACGCAGAACATGGGGTCCATGCGATGGCTCTTCTTGCCCTTGAAATCGATGACCAGCTTCTGGTCGGACTCCTCGAACGACTTGATCTGGCCGAATCCCCAGCTGCGATGCACCACGTAAGCGCCGGGTTCCATGGCCTCCAGCTTGGCTTTGGACGCCTTGAGGGCGGGGTGTTTGCTGACAATCGTGGAGATGGCTTCGGAATTCATAATTGCGTATCTAGTCGTTGAACCGATTAGTTGAGTGGATAATGGCGGAAGATGTCAAACAGGGTTTGGAAAAAGCCACCGGTGCCTCGCAACCCACCTTCGGCGGCTGGGAAGCCGCGGTCGGTCTGACCGAGCGCTGGCTGGCCCGCGCCGAGCGCGTGGACACGCTGCTGGAGGGACTTCCGTCAGGTTTGACGGGCCAGGAACGGGCCCGGGCGCAGCAGCTTTTCTACGGCGTCGTCCGGTGGTCGAGCCGGCTGGAGGCTGCGCTGGACGGGCTGATGGCCCGCCCGCCGCGCACCAAGGTGAAGGCGATCCTGCTCGTGGCCGGCTTTGAGCTGCTGGAACGTCCTTCGCCAAGCCTACGGACGTCAGGGGGCGGCTCCGCTGTGGATGAGCATGCTGCCAAAGTAGTCCATCATGCGGTGGAGAAGACGAAAACCGTGGCCAGCGCCAAGGAGGCCGGCCTGGTCAATGCCGTCGCCCGCAAGCTCGCCCTGCGTCTGGCCGAGAAACCTGCCGACTTGGCGACCGAGCTTTCGCATCCCGAGTGGCTGGTCGGCCGCTGGACGCAGCAGTTCGGCGCGGCCACGACCCGCCGGCTCCTCGAATGGAACCAGCAGCCGGCGCCAGTCTATGCGCGTTGGCGCATTGAGGCCCCCGTCCCCGAATTCCTCGCGCCGACCCAGTGGCCGGACTTTTATGAAGTGAAGGCCGGCAAGTGGGACGAAATCCGCCGGCTCGCGAACGAAGGCGTGCTTTATCTGCAAGACCCGTCCACGCGACTGTGCATCGGACTGCTCGCGCCGCAGCCGGGCGAGACCATCCTCGACGCCTGCGCCGCGCCCGGCGGCAAGAGCCTGTTCATCGCCGACACCATGAAGACGGGCAAGGTGGTGGCGCTCGACGAGCCCGCCGCCCCCGGCAAACCCGACATCCGCCTCGTGCGGCTGAAGGAAAATCTCTCCCGCGCGCCGGCGGGCGTCGAAGTCGCGCAAGTCGAGGCCGACCTGCGCAAGGTAAACACCGAATTCTACAAGAATCTCAACCTGCCGCTCAGCTACGACGCCGTGCTGCTCGACGCGCCGTGTTCCAACACCGGCGTCATGCGCCACCGCATTGATGTGAAGTGGCGGTTGCAGGACGGCGACTTCGCGCGCCACGCCGAGTCGCAGCTTGAGCTGCTGCACGCCGCCGCGCGGCTCGTGCGGCCTGGTGGGCGCATCGTCTACAGCACCTGCAGCATCGACGCACAGGAGAACGAGCAAGTCATCAAGGCGTTCTTCGACAGCCGCGCCGGCGGGCCGTTCAAGCTGGAAAAAAGCGTGCAAGCTTACCCGTGGAAGGACGGCCACGACGGGGCGGGGGCGTTCCTGTTGTGTAAAGCCTAGGCGGGAAGAATCCTGCGCAACGGCACGGTGCCGCCGGGAGCTGATGTCAACTATTGGTTGACATCAGCTCCTGAACACGACGCGCAGGAGAAGATTGAATCGACCGGAACTGTGTGCGTGCGGTCTACGGCACCAGCTCGAAGATCGGGATCTCCACGTCGGTCTCCTTCGTGCCGGTGAGGAAGGTGTAGGTGATCTTGGCCGCGGTTTGCAGGAGGACGGCGTAGCGTTCGTAACCCCATTTTTCCACGGGTTCGCCGTTGATGCGGACACAGAGGTCGCCGGCCTGCACCGGCAGTTGGACGGCGGGCGTGTCGGGGATGACGGTGAGCACGCGCCAGTAAACCGGGGAGCGGATGAAGGACAGGCCGGTGTGGCGGCGCGGCTCCATGGTGATCGGGCCGTCGGCGTCGCGGGCGAACGTGACCTGGTTGCGGCGCTGGTCGAAGGTGAGGGTGAAATGCCGCAGAAACTCGCCGCCGATGGACGAGAGCTGGTCGGTGAGATCCACGATGGGCTGGTCGATGGTGTGCGGGCCGATGAACACCTGCTGGGTGAGGCGGCCCGTGAGCTGGAGGCGGTCGCCTTGCAGCGAGGAGATGAGTGTGCCGCGGCGCGGACTTTGGGCGAAGCGCGGGTGCAGACCGGCGGGGTTGAGGCTCAGGCTGCCGTCGCTTCCCGTGTCGATGAGCACGACGAACGACTCGTTGCCCATCTGGATCGGGATGAGCGGTGTGCCCCGCTGGTTGCTGAAAGCGATGGTCGATACACGCAGGCTCTGTTTCGGCGGCGGGGTGAAGGTGCCGGGATGGGGCGCGATGACGAGCCGCTGTCCGGGATAATCCAGCGTGAGGAGCGCGTTCTTGAAAACCGGGAAACCGATGATGCCGTCAATCGGCAGACCGAGGTGGCCGGACAGGTCGGTGAAGTCGAAGATCAGGGCCGGCACGCGCTCGAACAGCGACGCGCCCAAGGTGAGCCGGCGCAGGGTGATGGCGGGGAGATCGACTTCGCCGCCGTTGGCCGAGCGCACGCGCACCGTGCGCGGCGCGGCGCCTTTCTTTGGTTTTGCGGCGAAACGCCGGGCGAGTTCGGGCGAGACATAACTGACGCTGGAACCGGTATCGACGAGGAAGCGATAGGCGCGGCCGTCGTCCCATTGGCTTTCGACCACGAAGAAATTGGAGATGATGCGGGCGGGCAGAGTGGTGGCCTGAACCTCCACCACCGTCCGGCCCGGCGCACGACGGGCCACGGTGGAACAGCCGGACACGAACAACAGGCAGACGACGAAGGGCAGCAGCCAGGCGGTCGCGAGGGGAAATCTGAACTGGCAGGAAGGGGGACGCAACGGAGGTGGAAGCGGCGAAGATGGAGCGAAAGCGGCCCGCGCGCAAAGCCTGTTTCTTTTCCAATACAGGATTGTAGGGCGGGATCGCTGATCCCGCCTCACGCGTTGGCGGGGTCAGCGACCCCGCCCTACAGCAAACCAGCCTGCGCTTTTTTCGGGAGTTTGGTGCGGATGAGGTCGTAGGCCGCGTGGACATGCTCCTTGAACCGGGCCTCGGTCAGGGCGTCGGGATCCTCCAGCTGCACCCAGTGAGATTTGTAGAGGTTGTGGGTGGCCGGGACTATCCCGTCCACTTCGGTGGTCAGCCGGGCGTAGTTGGCGGGCGTGCATTTGAAGGCGCAGCCTTCAATCGTCTCGCCGTCGAGCGAGATGATGAGGAACATTTTGCCCCCGATCTTGCAGACCAGGTTTTCGCCCCACTGCTTGACGATGGTGGCGTGGGGCAGGGAGAGCACAAAGGCCCTGAGACGGTCGAGGCGCACGGTGACAAAATTTAAGGCTTAAGAGGATAAGGTTTAAGGTGGAATGTCGGGCGCTGCTTAAAACTTAGACCTTACAACTTATACGGCAGCGGGAACCGCGAGGTGAGAGCGACGACCTTCTCTTTGGTCGCGGCCAGCACCGCGGCTTCGTCGGGCTGGCCGATCGCGACGAGCACGCCGTCGATCAGGCCGGCGATCTCGTTCATCTCGGTTTCCTTCATGCCGCGGGTCGTCATGGCCGGCGAGCCGAGGCGGATGCCCGAGGCTTGGAAAGGCGAGCGCGTCTCAAAGGGCACGGTGTTCTTGTTGCAGGTGATGTTGGCCTTATCGAGCGTCTCCTGCGCGACCTTGCCGGTGAGCTCGGGGAACTTGGCGCGGAGGTCGACGAGCATGAGGTGGTTGTCGGTGCCGCCGGAGTTGATCTTGTAGCCGCGGGCCACCATGGCGGCGGCGAGCGCCCGGGCGTTCCTGATGACCTGCTCGCTGTAGGCCTTGAACTCCGGCTTGAGGCACTCGCCGAAGCACACGGCCTTGGCGGCGATGATGTGCATGAGCGGGCCGCCCTGGCCGCCGGGAAAAACGGCCGAGTCGATGGCTTTCGCGTGCGCCGCCTTGCA
>LNEH01000063.1 GCA_001464505.1 Verrucomicrobia bacterium Ga0077533 | reverse complement strand
GGAGTGAAGGTGCTCCTCGGAGTCGTGAGTCTGCAACCACGCGAGCAAAGCGGCGGGCTTAAGACGGAAGTTGATGAAGCCGGGGCCAGCCAGGGAAATGTCAAAATGCACCTTTAACGCACCCAATTGATCGACGATTTGCTGGCCAAGGGGGCGGGGGTTTTGTTTTTCGCGCTTGGCGTAGGCCAGGGCACCGTTGGCCTGATAATCACCGTTCGCCGGGTCCGCCACCCGCACTTCTGGTTGAAAGCCCCGGTCGGCCAAACCAAGCTGGGCTGCGGCCGTCCGGAGGGACGAGTCGAGGTGGCTGGCAACGTTGAAAGGAAGGGACATCGGGTGATTGAGGAATTGCGCTTGGCTTTGAGCAAGAAGGATTTTGGTGAATGGCCCCGGTTGGGTTTGCGCGGTTTCCGCGAGTGATTAACCGGTGAATAATTGCCGGTAATCGGGTCATTTTAGTCTCGACAAAATTCACAAAACTCTTTGCCTTCACGAGCTTTGCGCCACACGGCGCCATCCCCTCGACACCTACAGTGACTTCCATGAGAAAACGTCCCATTCCCACGCGCCGGTTCATCAAGCCGTCGTTTACTTCATTGATTGAGAAGAAACGCGACGGTCAGGAATTTACGCAGGAGGAAATCCGCTACATTATCGATTCCACCCTCGATGGAGAGATGCCGCAGCACCAGCAGGCGGCCCTTCTGATGGCGATTTACTTCGCCAATATGTCCGCCCAGGAGACGGCGATTCTCACCGAGGAGATGATGCTTTCCGGCGAAGTCATCGATTTGTCCCATATTTCGAAACCGAAGATCGACAAATATTCCACCGGCGGCGTCGGCGACAAAACGGCGCTCGTTCTCGCCCCGCTCGCCATGGCCAGCGGCGTGGTCGTCCCGATGATGTGCGGTGTCGAACAGGAGTATGTGATCACCACGTTGGAGAAGCTCTCGGCCGTTCCCGGTTTCAAGAGCCATATGTCCATCCAGCATTTCGTCGACCAACTCGCGCGGGTTGGCGGTGCGATCGCCGAGCAAAGCCCGGAGCTCGCTCCGGCGGACAAGATCTTCTACGACCTCCGGCTCGAGACCGGCACCATCCCGAGCCTCCCGCTCATCACCGGCAGTGTGCTCTCCAAGAAGCTCGCCGAGGGCGCCGAGGGCCTCGTCATCGATGTGAAGTGGGGCAATGGCTCCTTCATCAAGGATCTGGAGCAGGCCAAACAGCTCGCCCGTTCCATGACCCGGGTCGGCCGTTCGATGAAGCGTCGCTGCGTCGCGCTCGTCACTGACATGAACCAGCCGCTCGGCGACACCGTCGGCACGGCGCTCGAGATCAAGGAAGCCATCGCGCTCCTCAAGGGCGAGGGCCCCGAGGACATGAAGGAACTCGTGCTCAAGCTCGGCATGGAGATCGTCCGCCTCGCCGGCGTCGCCGGCTCCACGCTCTCGGCCAAGCAGACCGTGCAGCGTCACCTGACCGACGGCTCCGCGCTCGAAAAATTCAAGGACATGATCAAGGCCCAAGGCGGCGACATCTCCTACATCGACCACCCGGAAAAATTCCCGACCGCGAAGCACATCCGCAAGCTGCCCGCCCCGAAGCGCGGTTACGTCCATACCATCAACGCCGCCATGATCGCCAAGGGCGTTTCGCTCCTCGGTGCCGGCAAGGACACCGCCCACCACAACAAGATCGACTACGCCGTCGGCGTTTCGGAGATCAAGAAGGTCGGCACCCAGGTCAAACAGGGCGAGCCGCTGATGATGATCCATTACAACGACGAGGCGAAGCTCGAGCAGGCGCTCAACTACTTCAAGGACGCCTACCGCCTCGCGCCCAAGCGGCCCATCCCGCCCCCGCTCGTCGTCGAGCGCGTGGCGTAAGACTGCAAATTGTGGGAGCGAGCTTGCTCGCGACTCTTTCAGGCCGGTCCTCGCGGACCGGCCTTTTGTTTGGTGGAGGCGGGACCATCAGTCCCGCGAGTTATCGGCAGCCCGCGGGGCTGATGGCCCCGCCTCCAATATATTGCCAATCGCACGGTGATTGGCCCCAATGACTACATGTCCGACGAGACCAACGAGAAGACGCCAATCAACCCCGGTCGCCCGGACCAGGGCGAACCACTGCCGCAAGCGCAGTGGTCGAAGCCGTGGGCCCAGCTGAAGTTTGTCTCCTTCCAGCCGGCCATCTTCCCGCGCATGCTCGGCGACGTGTCGCGCGACGCCCAGCCGGGTGACCTCGTGTCGGTTTACGACAAGTTCAGCCACCGCGTCGGCACCGGGCTCTTCAACCCGCGCGCCAAGATGCCGCTGCGCGTCGTCGTCCATTCCAGCGAGCCCATCGGCGAGGAATATTTCGAGATGGCCATCCGCCGGGCCGTGGCGCTGCGCAAGGACATGTTCCAGCTCGATGCGGTCACCGACGCTTGGCGCGTCATCAACTCCGATGGCGACGGCATCAGCGGCCTGACCATCGACCGCTATGGCGACACGCTTTATTGCGACGTTTACTCGCTTGGCATCTTCCAGCGCTTGCCGAAATGGCTGCCGCTGCTGCACGAACTACTCGGCACGAAACACGTCCGGGTTAATATCGATCATGAGATCGCCAGTGTTGAAGGCATTAAAACGGGACGTTGGGCGGACGGACAAGGTGGAGCCCGGCCTTCCGCCTTCGCCAAGGCTACGGCGGACAAGCCGGGTGTCTTGGGTGGAGCCCGGCCTCCGGACGGGCTTTCTACTGCTCCCGATAAAGTCCGCATCAAGGAAAATGGTGTTCGCTACGAGATCGACTTCACCGAGGGCCACAAGACGGGTTTCTTCTGCGACCAGCGCGACAACCGCCGACGCTTCGGCACGCTGGTGAAGAGGGCCCGGGTGCTCGACCTCTGCAGCTACACGGGAGGCTTCTCCATCAACGCCATGCTCGGCGGTGCCAGCGAGGTCACGGCCGTCGATCTCGATGAGGTCTCAATTGCGCAAGGCCGGCGCAACGCCAACCTCAACCAGGTTTCGCCCAACAAGTTGAAGTGGGTGCATGCCGACGCCTTCGCCTATGCGCGGCAGATGCAGAAGAACGGCGAGCAGTTTGATGCGGTCATGTGCGACCCGCCGAAATTCGTCATGACGCGCGAGCCGGCCGGCGCGTCCGAGGGCATGCGGAAATATTCCGACCTGAACCAGATCGCCGCCAGCCTGGTGAAACCCGGTGGCCTGTTCGTGACGTGTTCGTGCTCCGGCCTCGTGTCGCTGGAGACGTTCGAGGAATGCGTCATCAAGGGCGCGCACCGTCTGAATCGCCGCCTACAGATATTCGACCGCACCGGCCCGGGCATCGACCATCCGGTGTATTCCAACTGCCCCGAAAGCCGCTACCTCAAGGTGCTCTGGTCGCGGGTGGTGTGAGTGGCCAAGGCAGTCTGGAAATCATGATGCGCGCGGGCGCAGCCGCTCGATCAAGTTGGGACGGGTCAGGAAAAGCTCAGCCGAGCCATCGGCCTTGCGGACGACAAGCCAGTTGAGCCAATTGTCGGAGACCTCGTCGTAAATCACCCTGCCGTCTGGCGCGACGATGAGGGCGCGCCAGCGTTTGGTGTGCCGATCCGCCGTGGCGATTACAGCAAGATGAGGTGCGGAGCCGGACGCAAAACGCAGCGAATGGATGGTTGAGAGGTTCATGTCGGGCAAGGGGATCTCAAACAGCAACTTGCCCTTCAGGTCTGTGCCCCGGACGACGGGCCCGCCGCTGACCAGCGTGCGGCCGCGCGCATGCTCCACGATTGCCATGGGCGCATTTTTCTCACCGACTGGCACCTCGGCGATGAGCCGCCCCTGCTCGTCCCAGATCACCGCTTTGCGGCCATATTCGACGGCCAGAACCCACCCGGGTGATTCACCGCCGCGGGACGCCAGGGCGGTGAGCGAGGCATTGCGGGTCGGGCGGCGCCAGATTTCGCGACCGGATCCATCTAGCCGCACGACGGCCTGGTCGTAGGAGCTGTAGAATTCAATCACACCGTCGCCGTCGAGGTCGGCGGGCCGCAACGCGTCGGGTGCCAGCGCAGGGTTCGGCCGATAATGCCATCGCGTCGCGCCATCGAGGTTCAGCAACTTGGTCTCGGAATATCCTCCGCCCGTTTGCGCGATGCTGATTTGGCCGTCAACGCGGACGAGACGCGAATGCCAGCTCCAGGTGGTTGGCGGAAGCCCTGCGTAATCCGCTGTCCCGGCATGCGTGAGCGTGACCGGGTCGAGAAAATCGGCATGGGCATGCGTGGCGAGCACAAGCTCCTCACCGGGTCGTCCGTCCAGATCGCCGACGCCAGGCCAAAGGCTTTTGGTCGACACGATTGTTCGCCCGAAGATGTCAGCGCCTGCGACTATCCGGGGAGGGCCGATTCGCGTGAGTGCGGCCTCGCGGCGCACGACGGCGATGGGAAATAATTCGGGGCGGGCGAGGGCCAGCCAGCCGAGGCCCAGGACCGGCGGAACGAACAAGATCACGGCAATGCGGCCGGTGAGGCTCCAGCGCCAAGCCTTGCCCGCCAGCCAACCAAGCACCCCGCCAACGGGCATCGCGCCGATCAGCACCAAAGCGGGGGAAAAAACGAGGGCGACCGCCGCGGTGGAGCCTTGGGGAAAGAGGAAGACCGCAGACCTGATACCTGCTTCGAAGGCGAGGCCGAAGACGGCCGCTCCGCAAGGAATCCAATCATCTTCGAACAGCCGGCCAGACAACCAGAGGACAGCCCACGGCAGGAGCATCCAAAGGAGAAACGGGATGATGATGAGGTTTCCGCCGGAGCCGACCAGACTGGATACTGTCACCAGCACGACTCCCGCCACGCCTAGGATTGTGTGAGGGCGCCGCAGCCAGCCGGTTCGACGGCGAAGCGGGGGTGGATGGTCTGTGGGGGTGGCCATGACCGGGCGAGCGGGGGTTGTCGCCGTTGCGTCCGGAATGGTTGTGCCTTAGCCAGGTCAGTCAACAAGGATGAGTTGACCGGCGGTATCACGCGATTGAGTGTGCAATTGCAGGATGACCGTGCGGGTGGGGTTCGACCATCCCGTATACTCCAACTGCCCCGAAAGCCGCTACCTCAAGGTGCTCTGGTCGCGGGTGGTGTAGCATTGGTTTGCCTTGGCACTGGAGGCGGGTATCAACCGGATTCAGGGCAATATTTGCTCCGAATCGCTCCGCCCATGGCTCATACATCCGACGCGCTACTCCCGGTTCAGCAGATCCAACAAAGTATCCACTGGGTGCGCGGCAAACGCGTGATGCTCGATGCCGATTTGGCCCGATTCTACGGCGTGACGACAAAACGCTTGAATGAGCAGGTAATACCAACGTCCCTTGATAATTAGACTTAACGCGGCAGCGCCGGTAGG
>LNEH01000062.1 GCA_001464505.1 Verrucomicrobia bacterium Ga0077533 | reverse complement strand
TTCAGCTCAACGAACCGGAAGCGGCCACACTGCTCCGTTCAAGGTCGCAAAATGCGACCTTGAAGCGCGGGCAGAACATCAAATACCTCCCGTATGTCTTTACCGAGCACGGGGCCATCATGGCGGCGACGGTGCTGAACAGTGAGACGGCCGTGGAGATGTCCGTCGCCATCGTCCGGGCCTTTGTGCAATTGCGTGAGCTTCTGGCCACCCATCGAGAACTGGCGACTAAGCTGGCGCAACTTGAGCGCAAACTGGAAGGCCATGATACGGCCATCGGTAACCTGTTCGAAGCGATCCGGCAGTTACTGGGTGCTGGTGAACCGCGGCATCGACGGAAAATAGGTTTCCATCGGGGTGATCGCTGACCAGACGCTTGCCAAAGATGAATAGTGCCAGTCTGCAATTCGACCGCACCGGCCCGGGCATCGACCATCCGGTGTATTCCAACTGCCCCGAAAGCCGCTACCTCAAGGTGTTATGGTCGCGGGTGGTGTGAGATGGCGGGTTGACAACGCATACCCTAAGGCTACTAGTCAGGTATGCCAGCGACTACCATAAAGCTAGAGGCGGATTTGGTCAAAAAGGTCACGACTTTGAAGCCGAAGGATGAGAGCATCTCGGGCTATGTGAGGGAATTGATCGAGCGGGAGCACCGGGCGCGTGAGCACAAGGCTGCGGCGGGGCTTTATCAGCAATTCTTGGAGAAAAATCCCGAGGAACGGTCAGCAATGGAGGTATGGGAGTCGGCTCCGTTGGTGGATGACGTCGAGCCCAAGAGGCCATGAGCCTGTGGTATCTCAATTTGCCTTGTCATCGCGAGGTGCGCGTAGCGCACCGTGGCGATCCATCTGGCTGGATTGCCGCGTCGCCCCGCCGAGCCGGGACTCCTCGCAATGACCAATGGGAGCAGGTTAAATGAAGCGCGGCACGGTGGTCTGGGTGGACTTGAGCGACACGACGCCGCCGGAGATGGGCAAGGTGCGGCCGGGCATCGTGGTCTCGGGCACGGCGCACAACGAAATGCTCAACACCGTGGTCGTCGTGCCGACCTCAAGTGTCGCTCCGGAGATCTGGCCGTTGCGGTTGTCCGTCGGCAGCTTTGCGGGCAAAGACAGCTACGCGGTGATTCCCGGCATCCGGCAGGTGCGGAAGGGTCGCTTGCGTGGTTCACTCGGGCAGCTTTCGCACGAACATTTTATCGCACTCGACGAGTGCCTCGAGGCGTATTTGCGTTGAGTGCGACAGCGGATTGGGTCGGCCCACATATTTTCCATCGGGGCCAATATCCCGGAGCTCGCTTCTGCTTGAATTGATTGTGGGAGCGTGCTCGCACGCGACTGTCGCGACCAAGGTCGCTCCCACAGCAAGCCGGACAAAAGCGGTCACCTTCGAATGCCTTGGTGCTTGCCCTGAGGTTCGCTACCGGTGCGCTGCAATCACCGCGCCCCACTTGGCGGGGATGGTGAGTGACACGGTGCCGTTTGAGGCTTCGTGGCGCGCGCCGCTGATTTCTTCGGTGTAGGTGCCGGGCGGGAGGTCGCGGAGTTCGTGGGTGGCGGGTGACGGGGAGTTGTTGAGGATGACGATCACCCGTTCGCGGCCGAGCGTGCGCTCGAAGGCGAACAAATCGCGGGTGTCGTCAGCGAGCAGAGTGCGGTAGTCGCCGCGGAGGAGGGCGGGGTGCGCGTGGCGGATCGCGATCATTTTCCTGTAG
>LNEH01000061.1 GCA_001464505.1 Verrucomicrobia bacterium Ga0077533 | reverse complement strand
CCTACTTCTATGCCTTGGAGCAGAATCCCAGCCGAGACGGGTTTCATGTTCATGCGTTGTGGTGTGATTGCCTGAACAAGTCGCGGCGGGAGGTGTGGCAGACCTGGTTCAATCGCTATGGCCGTGCCAGGATCGAGCCGATCAACAACCGCGATGACGTGGCCGACTACTGCGCCAAATACGTGTCCAAGGAGCGTTCCTGGTGGAATGTGAAGCTCTTGGGCACCCGCCACCCTGAGTTCGCCAACTTCAATCTTAAGAACGATTGAGATGAGAGATGACCAACACCGATTCCTGGCTCTCTTGGGGCAGTTGCCGGCCCGTCTGACGGCCGAGCAAGCGGCCTGGGTACTGAATTGCCAGGCGCACGATGTGCCGGTCCTCGTCGTGGTTTCGCGACGATTGAGGTTCTTGAGCTCGCCAAAGACCGCACCTGGTTGGCGAAGGTGACGAATGCAGTCAGCCAACATTGGAAGCAAAAGAATCAGCAAAAGACAGGACGTGCCCAGATCGTGCCCCTGAGCAGCCAGTCCCAAGCAGTTGCCTCGTCCATCTAGAACATGCCATTTTTGTGATGACTATCCGCAAAAGATACTCATGTCGGAGCTACTATGAAGATTAAACATGTATCAGCTATCCGCATTCTATTTGATGCGTTCTTGAGTGCACCTCTAGCAGACCGGCCTGCAATCTATGAGTCGTTGGCGGTGCTTGTTACTGACACGAGGCTCACGTTTAACACCGCTTCAAACAAAATGTATATGCTGGAGAAAAGCGGCATATTCATCGAAACGTGCAAGAGTATCGCTGGACTCGATGAACATAATATCGATGAGGCTTCGTCCATTGAGTATGCTAAGGGAAATCTGCTTGTCATGACTGTCTCCGTCCAGTGGCTCCCTTCCAAATAGGTTGCGTCAGCCAGTTGCAGGCAACGGCAGCGGAATCACTGGCGCGGCAATCATGTTCCGTTCGTAGTCCTCCAGCGGGGGTAGCGTGACCTGTGCCCGCTTCGCATAGGCACGGTGGACGGCCTTGCTATTGTGGCCCAAGGCGAGCTGCGCGAACCGTTCGGGATAGCCTGCCACCAGCGCCCGTTCTGCCCATGCGTAGCGGTAGCTGTGCAAGGTCACGCCATGAATCCCCAACCCGGTGCAACGCTTCTTGAACTCCTTGGCCCGGTGCCCTGGCTGCAGGTTTTGCAGATTCGGGAACAGCGGGCCGGTCTTGGGCAAGGTGGCCAGGATGGCCTCAACCTCTTTGCCAAATCGAATCTGCGGGGGCTGCTGGCCCCGCCAACGCGTTTTCTCGCGGACAAAGCAGATGATCCGCGCCGCCCAGTCCACGTCCTCGGCTTGCAGGTGCGCCAAGTCTGATTGCGAGGCCCCCAGGTGCCAGGCCAGTTGATAGAATGCCTTTCTTCCCGGGTTCCTTTCCCTCGCAATGACCCGGCAATGTTCGTCCCAGGTGATCGCCCGCTTGTCCTTGAACCGGATGACCGGCCATTGCCGTTTGGGAATCAACGGCCATGGCAGCCAGTTCATGTCCACGCAGAAATTATGCAGCCGCCGCAAAAAAACGTGGGTGGAGACGGTGCCCGCCTGGAGCACCTTTAAAAGCAGTTCACTGGAAGTGTCGATGATGACCCGGGGCAGCAAGAGAGCGAAAGCTTTGTCCTTGGCGGCACTCTGCCAGCGTTCCTTGTTGGCGGCCTGCTTCATGTTGGTGAGCGCTTCCATGGCCTCCTGCCAGGTGCGCGTAGCGATACCGTTGTCGGTGCCCGATAGGTAGGCCTTGGCGAGCTGCCGGTTGATCGCCGGCTGCTCCTCGGCCTGGTTCTTGGCCTCGACTATGCGCCGCGCCGCCTTCAGGTCGGACGTGTTCAGGCTGGTGCGTTTGCGGGTCTGGGCATCCACGCAATAAAACGTGTCCCCTCGGTTCCCCCGTCGAATCATGCGGTATCGTGTCTTCATGGTTGGCGAGCAACCACGACGATAACTGGAAACGGTTCCGCAGAGTTAGCGGGTAGTCGGCGGGTTAGTGCCGGCTAGCCCAAGTTCTCAAGGAGTTGAGATTTTGGTGTCCGTTTTGGTGTCCGTATCCGACCTCGCACACCCAACCTCACTGCGGTGAAAGCAGTTAAAACTGGAGCCGCTTGTCGGATTTGAACCGACGACCTACTCATTACGAATGAGTCGCTCTACCAACTGAGCTAAAGCGGCGAAAATTGAAACGGCATTCGGCGGATTTGCCTCCGGCGAGGCAAGCTCGTTTTTGTTACCCTTCCTCGGCGCCCGCATGAGCGTTGTTGCCGTCCACCTTGCGGTGTCCTACACCTGCCCGCCTTGAAGACCGATCTCTTCGATTACCCGCTGCCCGACAGGCTCATCGCCCAGCAACCGGCCGACCGGCGCGATGCCTCGCGCCTGCTCGTCGTCCACCGCCGCGAACATCGCCTTGAACACCGGCATTTCCGCGATTTGCCGGAATACCTCCGCGCCGGGGACACCCTGTTCCGCAACAACGCCGCCGTCATCCCCGCGCGGCTGCACGCCGCCCGCCCCACCGGCGGCCACGTCGAGTGTCTGCTGCTTCGGCCTTCGCCGAGCCTACGGCCGACAAGCCGGCCGGCCATCAATTCCGCCGGTCATCGCGAGGGAAGCGAAGCGGACCGTGGCGATCCATCTGGATTGCTTCGTCACTCCGTTTCTCGCAATGACGGCACAGAGGAATGGTGGTGCCTGCTGCGCCCCGGAAAGAAGATGCCGGTCGGCGCGACCTTCGGGCTGGAGGGATATTTCCGCGCCACGGTCCGCGAGAAAACCGCCGACGGTCTCGTGCGCGTCGCCTTCACCACTAGCGACGGTGACATTCTCGCCGTCGCCAACCGCATCGGCGAGATGCCGCTGCCGCCCTACATCGCCGACCGTGAGAGCGACACCCAGCGTCAACTCGACCGCGAACGCTACCAGACCGTCTATGCGGACCGCGCCCACCAGGTCGCTGCCGCCGCCCCGACCGCCGGCCTGCACTTCACCCCCGGGCTGCTCGCCTCCCTCGCCGCCCAGGGTGTAACCTGCGCCGATCTCACGCTGCATGTCGGCCTCGGCACGTTCCGGCCGATCACGACGGATAACATCGAAGACCATGCGATCCACCGCGAGGTGTATGAAATTCCCGTCGCCACCCAGCAGGCGCTCTTCAACACCCCCGGCCGCCGAATCGCCGTGGGCACCACCTCCGTCCGCACCATCGAGGATTATTTGTCGCGACATCCGAATGCAACAAGGTGGAGCGACCTGACCTCAGGGCGCTCTAAGCGCGTTGGGGTCAACGCGCTCCACCCCGATCAGCCTTACCTCGCGGAGGCGGACATCTACATCTACCCGCCTCGTGTCTTTCGCGGCGTGGACGCGCTCATCACCAACTTCCACCAGCCCCGCTCCACCTTGCTCTGCCTCGTGGCGGCTTACCTGACCCCGGGCTCGACCGACGGCATCGCGTGGCTGAAAGAAATCTACGCCGAGGCCGTCGCCCGCGACTATCGCTTCTTCAGCTACGGCGATGCCATGCTGATCCTGTGACACACCGTCATCCACTCTTTATTTGCACGCGCGCAAAAGCTGGCTATGCATTCACCCTTCTTCCTCAACCCACTCGCAACAATATGAAACAACTCGTCCTTGCCTTCGCCCTCATTGGTTCCACCGCCTTCGCCGCCGACACCTGGAATGTGGACACCCGCCACTCCGGCGTGAGCTTTTCCGTCCGCAACTTCTTCGTGCCCGTCGAGGGCTCATTGAAGCTGCAGGAAGGCAAAATTGTGTTCGACGCCGCCAACCTCTCCGCCAGCTCCGTCCAGGCCGTAGTCGCCGTCAGCACCATCAACACCCAGGACGCTGATCGCGACAAGCACCTTAACAACGACGATTTCTTCATCACCGCGAAGTTCCCGACCGCCACCTTCAAGAGCACCAAGTGGGAGGCCGCCGGCGTCAACCAGTTCACCGTCACCGGTGACCTCACCATCAAGGAAGTGACCAAGCCCGTCACCCTCGCCGTCAGTCTGCTCGGCACCGGCATCGGCAACCGCGGCCGCCCCATCTCCGGCTGGCAAGCCATCGCCAAGATCAACCGCAAGGATTGGGGCGTCAGCTATGGCGCCTCCATCGCCGACGAAGTCACCCTCACGATCAACGTGCAGGGCATCAAGGAAGAAGCCGCCCCCGCTCCCAAGCAGGGCGGTTGAACCCGCCGCCCAGTGTCATTTTCAGGACGGCCGCGAGGCCGTCCTTTCTTTTTGCCCGCAGCCTGCTACCGTCCGCCCCGTGACCGCCGAGCAAATCCAGTCCGCCATCGAGGAAGCGACCTTCGACTACACCATGGGCGATCACGACACCGCGCTCGCCAAGCTCGCCCGCGTCACCGCCGCCGCGCCCGCCGCCTTCGAGGCCTGGCACGCGCTCGCCGAGATCAACTTTTCCCTGCGCCGTCTCGACGACGCCCTCGCGGCCGGGGACAAGGCCCACGCCCTCCGACCCGACGATCTCTTCATCAACACGACCCTCTCCCGCGTCTGGATGGAGAAGGGCGACAAAGCCACGGCGGAGAAATATGGCGCGCAGGCAAAAATACTCGGCTGGAAAGACCAGTTGAAGAATCCCGAGACCACCAAGGACAGGCTGTGAGCGGACTTGGGGAAGAGAGCAGCCCTGCTGCGCCTCTGCGATTTGAGGTGGAGCGCGCCGACCCCGGCGCGCTAACTTGAAAGCGCACATTTCTAAGCGCGTTGAGGTCAACGCGCTCCACCTTCGGGGTTACAGCCCGTTGACAGCCGTCCGCGCCCACCCCTAGCCTTTCCCCATGGAAAGACCCGCCTATCTGCTGGAATTCGAGAAGCCGCTCCGCGAACTCGAAAAACAGCTTGAAGCCCTCCACCAGCAATCCCTCGAGAACAACATCGATATGTCCGCCGAACTGGCGACGATCGAGGCCAAGATCGATGTCACCAAGAGGGACATCTACACGAACCTCACGCCCTGGCAGCGGGTGCAGGTGGCCCGCCACCCCAAGCGGCCCTACGCCCTCGATTACGTCGCGGCGCTGTGCGCGGATTTTCAGGAGCTGCACGGCGACCGCCAGTTCAAGGACGACCGGGCGTTGATCGGCGGCACCGCCTTTTTTGAGGGCCGCTCCGTCATGATCATCGCGCAGCAGAAAGGCCGTGACACGAAAGAGAATATCGTTCGCAACTTCGGCATGCCCCAGCCCGAAGGCTACCGCAAGGCCCTCCGCCTGATGAAACTCGCGGAAAAGTTCAGCCTGCCCGTCCTCACCTTCATCGACACCCCCGGGGCCTATCCCGGTGTCGAGTCCGAGGCCCGCCATGTCTCCGAGGCCATTGCCGTCAATCTGCGCGAAATGGCCATGCTCAAGGTGCCCTCCATCGCGGTTATTGTCGGCGAAGGCGGCTCCGGCGGCGCGCTGGGCATCGGCGTCACCGACCGCGTGCTCATTTTTGAAAACGCCTACTACTCCGTCATCTCGCCCGAAGGCTGCGCCGCCATTCTCTGGAAGGACCGGGCCAACGCGCCTCAGGCCGCCGAAGCCCTCAAGCTCAATGCCGCCAATCTGAAGGAATTCGCGGTGGTGGACGAGGTCATCACGGAACCCTTTGGCGGCGCCCACAACGACCCGGCCGCCGCTGCGGCTTCATTGAAGGCGGCGTTGATTCGCCACTTGGGCGAGCTCACGCCGCTCGACACCGAAAAGCTCCTCGACACCCGCTACGAACGCTACCGCGCCCTCGGCGAATACCGCGAAGCCGCGGCGAAGTGAGCCGATGCTGCGTGGTTCTCAATAGAGTGTGCCTGCTCGCGATTATGTCGCGCTGGTTTCACGCGTCCCGCGTGCCTTTACAGGCTGGGTAGGTAGAACAACCCCAAAATGAATTGCCCGTTTTTGTGCCGCGTTTAGCGGTGCGCAGCACCATCGTGCTGCCGCACTTAGGGCAGGCTGGAACCTGTGTTGATGCCGGCGTTAGGACGCGTGGTTTTGTTTGCACATCTCGGACCATTTCCAACAACTGCTGGCCGTCGACCAGCTCCATGGGTTTGCCCTCGGCAAACGCTTCGGCTTCCCGCGTAAAATGCCCTGAAGTGATCACAATGGTCCGGTCTGCGTTTTCATGCATCTGCACACCATAAATCTGCCGAATTACCGGTGCTCCTACTGCCGATGTCCGCCATTGCTTGCACTGCACCAATGTTTTCTGCGCGTTCTTTCTTAGAACCAAATCAACCCCACCGTCAGCACCTCCGATTGATGACTGTTCAACAGCGAATCCTTTGCGCTGGTATGCCTCAGCGACCAAACCCTCGAAAGCCTCCCAGCTTAAACCACGGATAGACTCGATGCTCGTCTGGCTCTCAAGCCGTTCCCCTCGCTTCCACCGAACAATGGCGGAGCCGAGAGCTAAAAATCCAAAGAGAACCAAAGCGGCCGTTGGCAAAATGCCAAAAGTCTGAGCAAGCGCCTTTCCCATTGGGCCACCCTGAGAAGCCAAAGAGTAACGAAGTGCCGAAAGCAGAAGAAACACTATGGCACCCAACCCTACACTGACCCACCAAGGCAGGAATAACAAGAACTCCAAGTTGCTCTGTGAACGACGTGGCATAATATTATATTTCACTCTCCAGATTGATCAGACGACTGAATCGTGGCCAGACAAAGATTGCTCCCGATCAGAGCAGGCCTGCCAGCCGTAGGCTTGGCGAAGGCTGGTGCCCGGGGAGGGGGTCGAACCCTCAAGACTTTAGAGGTCGGTGGATTTTGAGTCCACTGCGTCTGCCAATTCCGCCACCCGGGCGCAGCAAGGCGGCAAAAGAAAGCCGCCCTCCCGGCAAAGTAAACCCTGATTTTGTCAGGACCACTGTTGCCGACCCAAACAGTTTACCACGGATTACAGGCATGTGGTTAATCAAGCTGTATTCAATAGCCATTGGGATTTTTCCTCGATGAAGGCCACCTTCGATTTGTAGCCCAGATGACGGATCG
>LNEH01000060.1 GCA_001464505.1 Verrucomicrobia bacterium Ga0077533 | reverse complement strand
GGGTTACGGTTTCTTGCATGGTTAAATGGGTTGGAAGGGTCGAAGAAAGGCCGCCCCTCCTCCCCGCGCAATCTAATTCTTTGCCGCCTCTTGTAGGTCGGGCTTTATGCCCGACGGGCTAGTTGAGATGTCGGGCGTAAAGCCCGACCTACAAGCTTATTCCACCCTACTCGCTACTCGATGCTCGCTACTCTCTACTTCCTCAGGCGCTTACCTTCTTTTCGGTCAACGACATCATCACCCCGCGACGGAAGAGAGTCACCTGTCCCGAGCTCGACGAAACCACCAGTGCGATGCAATCGGCCGCCACCGAGATGGCCGCCGCCGCCGCGTGGCGGGCCCCGAGCCCGCTGGGTAGCGCGTGATTGTAGTCGGAGACTTGGATCAGCGAGCCGGCCGCCTCCACAACCCCGTCCCCCCGGATGACAAACGCGCCGTCGATGGACGAAAACTCCTTGATCGTCTCGTCCATGAAGGGATTCAGGATGTTCCGGTCCTCCTCCTTGTAGCCGTAAAATGGATTGAGCACGAGCGGCTTGGTCAGCGTCGCCAGCTTATCACTGTCGCCCACGACGAAGAGGCAGCCGACCGGCCGGCCCTCGCGGCCCTCGACCGCCAGTTCCGTGGCCACGGCAATGACGCGTTCCAGCACCTCGGGCTTAACATCCGATGGCAGCAAGTCGGCGTGACCAGTGAGCAAGGTCGCGAACTCCTTCTCCACGTCCACGATCACAATCGTGTCGAACTGGTTGCTGCCCGCCAGGCCGCCCACGCAGCAGATGCGGTCGTTGAAGGTGATCAGCCCGCGGGTGATGCCCACCAGCACGGCGCTGCGCAGCTGGGCCATCCGCTGGTTGGAAAAGGAGCGCACCTGGATGCTGTCGTCGAATCGCTTCGCCCGCTCGTCCGCCTCGGCCAGATTGCGCGTCACCAAAATGGTCTTGAGCGGGCCGGCCCACTTCGGCGCCTTGAAACGGCCGGCAAAGGTGTCGCCAAACACCATCAACCCGGTGCAGCCGCTGCCCACGGCGATTCTTTCCGACTCGCGCAGGACGACGCGGTTGACGCGGGTCTGGGGCGCGGCCACGGGCTTGGCGGCCATGCCCCCAAAGCCGGCGAAAAGCCGGTCGTAGAGCGTGTCGAGGTCGGGGGCCTGCACGAGGCTGTCCACAAAATCCTGCTCCTTCATCAGCCGGGCCAGGGAGGCGAGCAGATGGAGGTAGTCGCGGGTCTTCTCGTCGGCGATGAGCATCAGGACGAGGCGCACCGGCTCGTTCTCCATCGCCCCGTCGTAGCGGATGCCGTAATGGCTGCGGCCGACCGCGAGGATGTAGCGCCGGCCCATCTTCACCCGCACATGCGGCATCGCCACGCCGAGACCGAGGTAGGTCGTCATCGTGTTCTCGCGCCGCAACAGGCCCTTGAGCAGCGTGTCCTTGTTCAGGTCGGGAAAACTCTCGACCGTCAGGTTGAGCAGCTCGCCCAGGGCGCCCTCCATGTCAGAGCTGCCCAGGTCGATGACGCGGCTGCGGGAGATGTATTTGTCGAGCCGCATGGGTCAGGAGTGAAAGTGAGGGTGAGAGGGCAAAGGGGCCGAGGTTTCAGTGGCGCGTCATAGGTTGTCCGCTTTCACTTTCACCTTCACTTTGGCCTGCGGCCTATTTCTCCCATTCCAGCGCGCCCTTCTTCACCTCATAGAACAGGCCGAGCACGAGCACGAAGAGGAAGAAGAGCATCGGCGACAGGATCGCGATGTTATTGGCCAGGAAATCCCGGTAGACAAAGGTCCACGGGATGAGGAACACGACCTCGATGTCGAACAAGATGAAGAGCATCGCCGTGACATAGAATTTCACCGGGAAACGGGTGTGCGTGCTGCCTTCGGACCGGATGCCGCACTCGTAGGCCGCGTCCTTGATCTTGGTGTGCGCCGCGCGCTGCCCGAGGAACTGGCTCAGCGCGATCACCCCGCCGGTGATCCCGGCGGCGAGGACGATCTGGACCAGAAACGGCAGATAGGCGGCGTAACTCATCACCCGATAGAGTTCCCAGCCCGCGCGCCGGTTCAAGGGGAAACTTTGGGTCCGGGAAGCAGAGTTATCGCGGGAATACGGCGGGACAAAAAGGCGAACACCCTTGCCCCGGCGGAATGTTCAGCTGAAAGACGGAGTTCTCCGTGTGATCCAACGGATGCCTTCGACCAACCGAACGACGCAGACGAAGTAGCGCAGCACCGGCAAAGAAACTTTGGAAGAACACAGCACGGGTGACTGGGAAGGCATCTTGATCTGGCACCGCAAAACCTGACGATCGGCTGCGCGCGCCAGCCCGACCCGGGCTCAACGGGAGAAGAGCCGGGCCAGCACGCGGACCCGTTCGAAGCGGTGCTCGGTGCCCGCACGCAACCGCTGCACATTGGCGCGGTGCGTGAACACGACAAACGCCGCGATCAGCACCGTCGCGACCAGCCAGACGGGCCGGTCACTCCCGGGAGCAAACAGCAGCGCGGCCGGGATCAGCGCCGCCGCCGCCAGCATCGAACCGAGCCCCACGTAGCCGGTCGTGGTCAGGACCAACAGCAGCACGCCGGCCAGCACCGCCAGCGCCGCCGGCCAGAGCACCAGGAGCAGGCCGATCACCACCGCCACTCCCTTGCCGCCCCGAAAACCATGGTAGAGCGGCCACACGTGGCCGAACGCCGCCGCCGCGCCCGTCAACAAGGCCACCGACAGGGCCGACGGGCCGTCCGCCATGCCGAGGCCGCCAACCCACGCGGCCAGCGCCCCCTTGCCCACATCGATCAGCCCGACCCCCAGCCCGAACCACAGGCCCTGGGTGCGAAACGCATTGGTGCCGCCGGCATTGCCACTGCCCTGGGTGCGGATGTCCACGCCCCGCAGACGGCCGAGCCACAGGCTGCCGGAGACGGAGCCGAGCAGGTAGCCAAACAGGATTTTCCCGACGATCGTGATCATGGGGCCGGCGGTTCGTAATCCTGGACGCCGATCACGAGCGAACCGGGTCCGGCATGCGCCCCGATCGCCACCCCGGTCTCGACAATCCATGAACGATCGATGGTCCGGCCGCTGGCCCGCAACGTCTCGTGGGCGCGCCGGGCATCATCGGCGCAATCACAGTGCCCGACGATCACGCGGTAGCGCCGCGCCGGATCGAGCCGCCGGGCGACCGAGTGCGCGAAACGCTCGGGAATATTCTTCCGGCCCCACAGGCCGCCCATCAATCCGAGCCGGCCGTTCGGCCGGAGCGTGATCGTCAGCGTCAGCCGCAACAGGCGCATCAGCGTGCGAGCCACCCGCGGGATCCGGCCGCCACGCACCCCATACTCGATGTCGCGGACAACGGCATAGACCTTCGTGCGCGGCCGCATCCGGGCCAGTCCGGCGAGGATCCACCGCGCATCGCAGCCGGCCTGCGCCGCCTCCGCCGCCCAGATGGTCAACAGGCCCTGCCCGGTGGCGGCACTGCCGGTGTCGAACACATGCACGCGGCCCGCGCCGCCACGCGCGGCCACGCCCTCCGCCGATTGCAGCGTGCCCGACAGGGCCCGGGCCAGCGACACTTCGACCACGCTCGCGTGATGCGTCAGCAGAAATTCAAACAGGCGCCGGAAATCGCCCGGCGCCGGCTGCGAGGTGCGCGGCGGAACCAGGCTGGTCCGCATCACGTGATAGAACTCGGACGTCGTGATTGACAGCCGGTCGATGTGGTCCCGCCCCTCGATCGAAAGTCGCTGCGGCACCAGATGAATGCCCAGCCGGGCCATTTCCTCGGGGGGAATGTCGGCCCCGGAATCGGTGGCGATCGCCACCGGCGGGCGTCGCCCCCCGGGCGGCTGGACCGCCAAGCTCATGTCCTCCACCCGGTCCAGGGAGACCCGGCCAAAGCGGGCGGCGATGGCCAGAACCAGCGCCGGATCGTCAACATGGGCGTGCAGGCGCATTTGTTCGCGCGTGCCGGAGATTACCAGTTCGGAAAGCGGCAACGCCAGCAAGGCGGCCTTCAGGGCGGCGCGATCCACGTGGGCGGCATTGAGCACACCCTCGACGCAGTAGCGGTGCGGCCCGGCCCCGCTCCGGGTGATATCGACACCCGCGGCGACCAGGTCCGCCGGAATCTCGCCGATGCGCGCCAGGCGTCCGCGCTCGACATAGTCGCCGATGCCCTCGAGCAGGGTGACGAAGCCGAGCGCACCCGCATCGACCACGCGGGCCGAACGCAGGGCGGGGTTTAGATCGCGGGTCTGGCGCAACGTCTCCTGGGCGCGTGCGAGCGCGGCGGCAAATCCGGCGCGCAAATCCCCGGTTCCGGCCCGGGCCCCCAGCTCATCCGCAAAGGCCTGGATCACGCTCAACATGGTGCCCGCCTGTGGCGCAGCCACGGTCGCGCTCGCCAGCGCGTAACCCCGGGCGGCGGCGGCCGCCAGCTGGGCCGGGGCCAGGCGCAGGCTGGCCGCCAGCGTTTCCGCGAGCCCTTGGAAAAATTGCGCCAGCATCACCCCGGAGCAGCCGCGGGCGCTGTCCGTGATCTCGTGCGCCACCCGCTGCAGGACGACGCCGGCCGCGGCGGGCCGCGGCTCGCGCAAGCACTGCAGCACCGCCCCCACCGTGTAAGCCAGGTTGGTGCCAGTGTCATGGTCACGCACCGGATAGACATTGATCCGGTTGAGCTCATCCCGCCGGGCGATGACCCGCTGGCAGCCGGCGATGAGCGCCCGGCGCAAACCATAGGCCGTCAGCTGCATCATCCTCTGGCGCGCCGCTGAGGCGCGATGAGCCGATGGAGCTGGGACGATGCGATCATGCCCAGAGCACTGAGCGGAGGGGCCTGCCGGCTTTCCCGACGGGGCGCAGGGCGGTGACCGCGGCCAGGATTTCCCGGAGTCTGGAGGTAAGCAGCGGCACGTCAGGACTTCCGCTTGCGTTGCAGGAACTCCCAGGCGTATGCGACGTCCAAAGCATTGTTCTCAGACCGTTGGCGATAAAACTCCTCTACCAGCGCCCGATCAAGCGGTGGAAGTTTGCGAACAGCCAAGGGCAAGACCCGAGAGGCATCTTTGCCGGTGTCATCAGTATCATCCGCTTGGTCGACATTCTTGAAGTCCAGATTGGCTGTGCCATCAGCTTTTATTTCACCCGGGATCGTCTGACTTTGAGTAATTCGTGCCCTTACCAATGGAAGTGTCATTACCTTGCCGGCCCGGGTAACTACCACCTTGTCCTCTGTGGAATCGTAAGCCCGGACCGTAATCCCGTCCGCTTGACCATTAACAGGGATCCAGCGGGATTTAGCAGACAGCGGATCATATAGGCAGATAAGACAGATGGCCTCCTCCTGGGAAACGCCCCGGAATTCCAGTTCCGCGGAGACCGCCGGCAATTCAGCGGCTGGGCCGACAACCAGACCCAACGCCCACAGTGCTGCGGTCAAAACTCGCAGCCCATGTCCTTTTGTGTGTGTCGCATTCATTGGCCTGCGCTATTCGCGACCATCCTTCTGCCCAGAACTGAGTCGGATGTCAGCCACAATGCATCGAGTCATGCCTTGGGATTTATTTGACTCAATTCTTCCGCTCGGCCGGACCGGACGGGGTCACGATGGTCGGATTCTGATACAGCGTGCCGGGCGTCACGTCCGACACCATCTGCTTCTTCAACGAACCGCCGGGGCTGACGAGGTTGGCCGTGACGAAAATCAACAGGTTGCGCTTTTGGGAACTCTCGCCCTGGCTGCGGAACAGCCGGCCCACGATCGGCAGGCTGCCCAGCACCGGCACCTTGTCGCTCACCTTCTTCACGTCCTCGCGCGTGAGGCCGCCCATGACGAGCGTGGCGCCGTCCCAGATTGTCACCTTGGTCGTCACCTCGCGCACGGCGAAGATCGGCTGATAAAACCCGGGCGGCACCGTCACCGTCGTGCCGCCGGAGATGGCGACGCTCGGTCCGCCGTATTCGACGAAACCCTCGAATTCGGTGACCTTCGGGTTCAGGTCGAGACTCACGCTAAAATCATCCTCCTCGACGGTCGGCGTCACTTTCAGCTCCACCCCGACATTGCGGGTCGTGAACTCCTGCGGCGTGCCGGAGGTGATCGACACGCCGGCCGAGCCGCCGCCCGACACGCTGCCGGTGCCGACCTGGCTCTGGATCTGGCCATAGGATTGGGGATACCTCAACTCCTGCGCCACCGTGATCGTCGCCAGGTTGCCCGAAAGCACCGTGAGTTTGGGTGCGCTCAGCAGTTCCGTGCCGCTCTTCTGCGACAACGCCCGGATGACCGCCTGGACGTCAAACTCGCCGACGATACCCGCGATGTTGGCGAGCGGCCCGGCGCCCGCACCCAGCAATACGCCGCCGGGAATGCTTGGCGCCGGGGTGGGAATATTGAGCCCTTCGCTTGGCTGGCCAGTGCCCGAGATTGAAATTTGCTGCGAACTCGTGGCGTTGCGAAACGCGTCGGCCAGCGTGCGGTTGACCGTCGTATACTCAGCCTGCGCGGCGTTGCGCTGCGTGGTCTTGGTCGCGAGATTCCACTGCACGCCGAGTTCCTCCAAAGCGCCCTGCTGCACCTCCATGAACTTCGCCTCGATCTCAACCTGGCGCACCTCGTTGTAGCGGTTCAAAATGTTCCGGATGCGTTCGAGGTTGCGCGGCGTCTGTGTGGCGATGAGTTGGGAGCCGTCGAACGCCAGCGTGCTGCCGGCCACGCCCTCGAAGCTCACACCAGCCAGCTGCAGGAAGTTTCTGATGGCGTGGCCCTCGCTTTCCGCGTTAGCCGCCGTGCCCTCGGCCGCCGCCGCGGCGGAACCTTTGCCGGTCAGGCGCAGCACGGTGGAGCGCGAGACCGGAAAGAATTGCGTCTCCAGCGCGGATTGCTCTCCGCCGGGGCGCACCACCACGGCGTCGGCCTGCACCTCGTATTGGTAGCCGACCGAGTCGGTGATGAAATCAAGCACGCGCTTCAAGGAAAGATTGCGCAACGTGATGTTGACGGTGGGATTCGCGTTGCTCTGGTCGAGCAGGACGATGTTCACGCCCTTGGGGGTGCCACCGGTGCGATCGAACTCCTCCGAGATGACGCTGAGGGTGTTGACCACGCGGCTCAGTTCCATGCCGCTGAAATTCACGTTCGGCAGCACGAGGGCGTTCAGCTTCGCCCACAGCGGCGATGGGCCGGTGGCGGCGGCTTCGCCGGCGGGTTTCTGCTCGATGACCCCCGGCCGCTGCCACGCCTGGTCCACTTCACTCATCATCTGGCTGCTGGCGCGAGTGCGCGCCGAGCCGTCCGCGGGGGTTTCACTGGCGATGCGCTTCAGGAAATACGCCGCCGCGGCGTTGCCCGGATCCTGCGTCTCGACTTGCCGGAAAGTCTCGGTGGCGGCGACGGCTTCACCGGCCAGATATTGACTGCGCGCCTGTGCGACCAAGCCCGCGACATCACTGGCGGCCGACGGAGTGGACGCCACCACCGGTTCCTCCGCGCGGGCCAGCTGGTCGGCCTCCGCGATGGCCGCAGGATTCGCGGCGACTGGCGCCAAGGTGCCGCCCGACACGCTGACTTTCTTCGGTGGGAGCTGCTCGAGACTGGGGAGCAGGCGCTTCGCCGTTTCGTCGTGCGGATTGATTTTGAGCAATTCCTGCAGTTTCTGGCTCGCCGTGGCCGTGTCCCCGGCATCCCGAGCCTGCAGGGCCTCGGCCAGCAGGCGAATCTTAGCCTCGGCCGCATCCGGGGCGGCGGGCGGCGCGGCGAACGTCGGACTCAGAACCAGGCAGGCCAGACCGAGCAGCAGGGCGAAATGGCGGATGGGGCGGTGCATGAGTGGGTCGATCAATTGGCCGTGCGGGCGAGGCCGGTCTTGGGTGGGGCGGGAAACTTTTGGGGCGGCGTTTGGCCGGCTGCCTGCGCACCAACCTTCCCGACCGGCCGGAGAATCCTGGTCTCGGGCAGCGGCAACCCCGGCGTCTGCCTGGCCACGACCACTTCGGGTGGATCGACCTGAATGCGCTCGATGCGGTAGGAACCGGTGTCGTCGGCAAACGTGTCACCCTCGTGCAGCGTGCGCGGCGCGCTGCCGTCCGCCACCAACCGGAGCACGGCGAAGGGCGTGTCGGTGAGCTTGCGCGCCCGGCTGTCGAGCACAACTTCCGTGCCGGTTTTTTCATCAAACAACACGGCCAACGCGGCCACGTCGTGGACGGGCCACGCGTCAGTGTGCGCCACCACGACTTTCCTGACGTCGAAACTCTTCAGGGTGAGGCCGAGCTGGTCGAAGCGCCGCCCGCTGCGCGCCAGCCAGGTCTCCGGCTGGTTCGGGCTGACAAAGGCCGCCAGAAAATCGCCCGGCTCGCCAAAGTAGCCCACGAGTTGCAGCCGGTAGGGCACGAACTTCACGTCCAATAACTCGAGGCCAAACGGCGCTCCGCCCTCGGCCAGATTCATCGGCAAAGTCACGGTGAAGGATTTGGCCAGCGTGTTGTAGTAGATGACCGGCGGGGTGAACACCTCGTAGAGCCACCCGCTGCCCTGCGATTGCGCCGCCGGCTTGGGCCAGGCCGCGGTCTTGGCCTCCGGCAACCCCCAGCTGGATGCCGGGTAAACCGCGTCAGCCAGGTCAGCCGTCACCGGCTGGAGTCGCAGCCGGGTGACATCCCCTTGGTGCAGCCACATCCAACCTCCGCTCACGGCCAGCAGCGCCGCCCCCAGCCCGACCAGCAGCTTGTCGTAATTGCTCTTGATGAGTTCGCTCATGGGGTGGACGTCTCCGGGGCGGTCCATAGCTCAACACATTCCACGACGACCGCAAACTTTGAAAGATTCTGCGACACCAACGGCACCGGCGCGCCGGTCGGGAGGCTGGCGGCCGCCGGCGCTTCGGCGGTCACCCGCTCCACCTCCACCCGGCGCACGATGGCCGGCAACGGGCCGGACGCCAAACTGTTCAGCAAGGCCCGCAACGCGGGGGTCTGGCCGGTGAATTCCAACCGGAAAGCCTCGCTTTCAATCCGGCCGGGCAGCCGCAGCGAACTCTGGGCGTCGAATTCAAAGTAATCGGCCGCCCCTCCGCCACCGCTGGTCGGCGAGGTTCCGGCGGGCGACCCGGTCGGGCCGGGCTGGTTGCGCTGGACGCGCTGCGCGGCCGTCAGGGGCCGCTCGCGTTGCACCCTGAGCAAGGCCCGCGGGTGGGACTCCAGCAGGGCCTCCACCAGGAATTGTGCCACGAGCCGCTGGCGGTAAACCGCCGGCACCAGCTCCGTGGCGGGCCCCTCATTCGCGTGCGCGGCGAAGCCAAACCGTTCATCGGGTTTGATCATCACCTGGGCACGCGCCGCCAGCGTCCGGGTCTTCTCGACCAAGGCGGCGAGGTCGAAATACGCATCAATCGGTTTCGTGGGTGGCGAGCCCGCGGGAGTCTTTGTGTCGCGGCCCTGCAAGGCCGCGCGCAATCCCGCCAGCACCTTGACCGCCTGGTTGAGATCTTGCGCGATGGCCTGCTCATTGGCGGCACTAAGCGCAGGGATCTGCTGGGCGAGTGCGTCGCGCTCCTGTTTCTTTTGTTCGAGGGCGGCCAGCGCGCGTCCGGCTTGCAGTCGAGCTTCCCGCCACAGCCAAACTTCCGTCGGCAGCGCCAACCCGCACAGGAGAAGCACGCTGCCGGGCAAGGCGTTTCTTCTGAACCAGTTCATGGGGCGAGCATCCTCCGGCAAAGGCAGTTTGCCCTGTGGCGGCGCTCTAGGAACGCCGTCCGCATCCGTCGGCGGTCAATACCAATCGCCGTTACCTTTTACCCTGTTGTCATCGCGAGGTGCGCGAAGCGCGCTGTGGCGATTCAGCTGGATTGCTTCGTCGCTGCGCTCCTCGCAATGACAGGGTATTTTCATCGGGCTATTGGTATAAATCATGGGTCAGAGCGGCCGCGCGGGGTCGGCCACGAGCACGAAGTCGAACTGCAGGATGCCGGGCTGCTCGTTGTTGAAACGCTCACCTTCGACGCTCGCGACGAACGGCGAGTCCACGATGCTGGCGAGCAGCGCCTTCACGCGATGGAAGGTCTCGGGGCTGACCTTGGACAGCGGATTGGTCTTGTCGAGCATCCGGCCCGAAACCGCCAGACGGAGCGGTGTGCCGGGAGCGGACGCAACGGTCATCTGCTCAAACCACACATCCTCAACGCGCACCAGACGGTCCTGCAGGTCGGACAGCAAGTTCAGCCAGCCCGCGCGGCGGTCAAGGACGCCCCGCAACTGGGCAACCTGCTGTTTGACCGCTTCGAGTTGCCGCAGGTTGGCGCGGTTGCGGGCGTCGCGTTCGCGCAGGGGTGCGAGTTCGCGCTCGATCGCCTCCGTCTTGTGCCGCGCCTCGGCCGCCACCGTGCGGAAATGCAGGAGTGGAGGCAGCAACGCCGCCACCGCGAGCACGGCCGCGGCGACCAGCCATGGCTGGCGCTGACGCCGGCTTTCGTGGCGGCGCAGGGGCGCCGGCAGGAGGTTGAGCACCGGCTGATCCGGCCGCAATTGGGTCAGGGCCGCACCGGCCAGGTCCGCCAGCAAGAGCGCGTGGTCGGCCGCGTCATTACCAGCGACCCCGCCGACGGTATCGATCGCACTGAGCACGTCGAGCCGGTCGGCCGGAATCTTCAGCTTCGCGGCCAAAGCCGCGCCGAGACCCGCCAGACGGGCCCCGCCGCCGGTGAGCCAGACCCGGCCGGGATTCTCCAGGACGTTCTGCCGGCGGAAATGAAGCACTGACCGGGTGATTTCCTGCGCCAGCCGGGTGGCCAAGGTCTCCATCGCGTCGGCGGTCAGAAGGCTGCTGCGTTCAGCCAGCTTGATCGCCTCGGCCTCCTCCGCGTCACAGTCCTGGTTTTCCGCCAATTGCTGGGTGACGCTCTGTCCGCCGAGCGCGATGGTGCGCGCGGCAAACCGACGGCCCTCCAGATGCAACAGGGTGGTCGAGCGGGCGCCGAGGTTGAGCACAAGCGCTGATTCCCCGGGTGTGGCATGCACCAGCCGGAAAGCCGCCAGTGTCGCCAGCGGCGAGGGCAAAACCAGCCGGGGCTCGAAACCGGCCGCCTGCACCGCGGCGCACAGCGGCTCCACCGCCGCGAGCTTGGCCGCCGCGAGCAGCACCTCCAGATCGTGGTCGTGCTCGGCGGCGACGACACTGTCCCAAACCACATCGGCGAGGGCGTAGGGGATGCTCAGCTCGGCCTCAAAGCGGATGACCTTCTCGCGCTTGGCCGGCTCCACCCGCGGCGTCTTGATGAGCTTGGTCAGCGCCAGGTGGGCCGGCAGGACCAGCACGGCCGGGCCACCGGACTTCAGTTTGCCGCGCAATGCCGCCAGGGCCGCCCGCGTGTGCTCCAGCCAGCGGTCCTCACCGCCGGCTTGCACGGGAAAAATCTCCACGGCGTAGTCGTCGAGGCGCAGCCGATGGCCCTTCCGGCTGAACACCCCCAGCGCTGTCCGGCTGGCCCCACAGTCGAGAATCAATGTGCGGTTGGAAACCACAGGCGGAAAATCACACGAGGCCCATTGCGGGGATTTGTTTGCCCGACGCCGGGCGGCGGGTCACGCTCTTTCGCACATGGCTTCCGTCCTGCCCTACAAGATCAGCGTCCTCGTCTTCATCGAAAACCCCGCCGGCGAACTCCTGCTCCTCCTGCGGGCCAAGCAGCCCAACCTCGGCGTGTGGACCCCCATCGGCGGCAAACTCGACATGGCCACCGGGGAATCGCCCTTCGAATGCGCCGTGCGCGAGACAAGGGAGGAGACGGGGCTGCGGGTCAGCCCGGCGGACCTGCACCTGTTCGCCATGATCGCGGAAAAAGCCTACCAGGGCGAAACGCACTGGCTGATGTTTCTCTTTCGCTGCCAGAAGCCCATCGCCACCCTGCCGCCCGACATCGCGGAGGGCAAATTCGCCTTCTTTTCCCGGGAGCAAATCAAGGATCTGCCCATCCCCGAAACCGACAAGGCCGCGCTCTGGCCCATTTACGACCAATACCGCGACGGCTTTGTCGCCCTCAAGGCGGACTGCGGACGCTCGCCGATAAAAATCACCGTCGAGCAGATAACGGGCGCGCAAGCATGACTCTGTAGCGGCGGCCGCCGCTACAGAGAGGGCTATTGCCCGAGACGGGAGTAACTTTCGCTTGTGTTCACCGGGGTTTGCCTAAAGGACAAATCCTTGAGCCTGCCTGTTGCTTCAAACTCAAACCATTTTCCGTGACCAAGAAAACGCCGTCCGCCAAAAAAGCCGAAGTCGCTGGCTATAATGCCCGGCAGGCCCCCATCAACGCCAAGCTCGGCCACGATGAGTTGATTGCCCTCTACCGTGACATGGTGCGGATCCGGCGATTCGAGGAGCGCTGCCTGCGGAGCTACCAGCAGGGCAAGATCGGCGGTTTTCTCCACCTCTACATTGGCCAGGAGTCCATTGCCGTCGGCTGTGTGTCGGTGATGGGCAAGAACGACCACATCATCACCGCCTATCGCGACCACGGCCACGCCCTCGCCGTCGGCATGGGCATGAACGAGATGATGGCGGAGAACTACGGCAAATACACTGGCTGCTCCAAGGGCAAGGGCGGTTCGATGCACTACTTCGATCCCTCGCGAAATTTCTGGGGCGGCCACGGCATTGTCGGCGGCCAGATCCCGCTCGGCGTCGGCCTGGCTTACGCGCTGAAATACAAGGGGCTCAAGGGCGCCGCCCTCGCCTTCATGGGCGACGGCGCCGTCAACCAAGGCGCCGTGCATGAGTCCTATAATCTCGCGGCGCTGTGGTCGTTGCCGGTCCTCTTCGTCATCGAGAACAACGGCTACTCGATGGGCACGAGCCAGGAGCGCTCTTCCGCCGGCCCCAGCCTCGCCGAGCGAGCCGAGGGTTACGGCATGAACTGGGACATCATCGAGAACGGCCACGATGTCCTGGAGGTGCGC
>LNEH01000059.1 GCA_001464505.1 Verrucomicrobia bacterium Ga0077533 | reverse complement strand
CCGTGGCCGACCCGGACACCACCTACCGCGACAAAAAGGAGATCGAAGAATACAAGGCCAACAAGGATCCGCTCATGTTCTGCCAGCTTGCGCTGCTCGCCGAAAAGGTCCTCACCGATGAACTCATCGCGAAGATTGATGAGTCCGCGCGCGCCGAGGCCGAGACCTCCGCGCAGTTCGCCGAGGCGAGCCCCTTCCCCACCGTCGAGGACATCAAAAAGGACGTCTATTGGGAGATCGACAACCCCGCCGACCGCAAATCCGTGGGCTCCCTCTTTTTCGACTGAGCGCGGTTTCGCCCCTTCCCTCCTCTCACTTTCACTCTCACTTCCCGCCCATGCCCGTCATCACCTACCGCGAAGCCCTCCGGGCCGCCATGTCCGAGGAAATCGAACGCGATCCGAATGTCGTCCTCCTGGGCGAGGAAGTCGCGCAATTCAACGGCGCCTACAAGGTCTCCGAGGGCATGCTGGCCAAATACGGACCGAAACGCGTCGTCGACACGCCCATCAGCGAGGCCGGTTTCATCGGCATGGGCGTCGGCGCCGCCATGCTCGGCCTGCGCCCGGTGATGGAGCTGATGTTCTTCAGTTTCTACTCGGTCGCCTTCGACCAGATTTTCAACAACGCCGCCAACCTCCGCTACATGTCCGGCGGCCTCATCAACTGTCCGATCGTCATCCGCGGTCCCGCCAACGGCGGCACCAACGTCGGCGCCACCCATTCGCACACCCCCGAGTCCATCGCCGCCTACCATCCCGGCATCAAGGTCGTCGTCCCCTCCACCGCTTACGACGCCAAGGGTCTGATGAAGTCCGCCATCCGGGACAACGACCCCGTGATGTTCATGGAAAACACCATCCTCTACGGCGAAGCCTGCGAGGTGCCCGACGGCGAGTATCTCGTGCCGCTCGGCTCCGCCAAGGTCATGCGCGAAGGCACTGACCTCTCCATCATCGGCCACGGCCGCGCCATCCAGCTGGCCCTCAAGTCCGCTGATCTCCTCAAAGAAAAACACAACATCAACGCCGAGGTCATCGACCTGCGCTCCATCCGCCCGCTCGATGAGGAAACGATCCTCAATTCCGTCAGGAAGACCAGCCGCGCACTCTACGTCGAGGAATCCAAGCCCTTCTGCTCCGTCGGCGCCATGGTCGCGTGCATCATTCAGGACAAGGCCTTCGACTACCTCGACGGCCCGGTGAAGCGCCTGACCTCGATCGATTCCCCGGCGATCTACTCCATGCCGCTCGAAAAACTCCAGCTCCCCACGGTGGACCGCATCTACCAGGCCGCGCTCGAGACGCTGAAGTAACTCTCAACTATCATCCCTCAACCCCGAGCCCAGCGGGCTCGCCTCGCCGTAGCTCTCGGAGCGTAGGCGGGTCACTCTCACTTTAACTCTCACTCCGCAAATGGCCGACATCATCGATATGCCCAAGCTCAGCGACACCATGACGGTCGGCACGCTGGTCAAGTGGCTCCGTTCGGAAGGCGACGCCGTCAAGGTCGGCGACATGCTCGCCGAGGTCGAGACCGACAAGGCGACGATGGAGCTCGAATCGTTTTTCAGCGGCACGCTCCTCAAGATTTTCGCGCAGCCCGGCTCCCAGGTCGCCATCGGCGCCCCGCTCTGCGCCGTCGGCCAACCCGGTGAGATCGTGGCGGCTCCTTTGCCGGCGGTTGCGCAGCATTTGCCTGCCGACGGTCAGGACAAATCCCGGGCGGGCAGCAGCCCGCAACGGGAAACCGCCGGACAAACACCGGGCGGGCAGCCGATTCGACAAGCTCACGGCCCAGAGCCTGTCGAGGGGCAGCCCGCAACGATGCAAGCGCCGGCGCCTTCGCCTGTGGCGAAGCCACCGGACACGCCCTCTTCGCCTGCGGCGAAGCCGCGGGACGAACCCTCCGTAGCTTTAGCGAAGGAGGGCGATGCGCGTCTGCGCATCTCGCCCTTGGCGAGAAAGCTCGCCGCCGACCAGAACCTTGACGCCTCGCGCGTCACCGGCTCCGGCCCGCATGGCCGCATCGTCAAGGCCGACGTGCTCGCTGCCGCCGCGAATCCGGCCCTGCTAAAAACCGCCACTTCCCCTGTGGGAGCGAGCTCGCTCGCGACAGGTTCGAGCCTTTTTGCCAAAGGCCCAATTCAAGCCGACCGCACCGTCCCGGCTACGAACATGCGGGCCATCATTGCCAAACGCCTGCTCGAGGCGAAGACGTCCATCCCGCACTTCTATCTGGAGATCGAAGTGGACGCCGAGCCGCTGCTTGCCATCCGCGCCCAGCTCAACACCGCCCTTGAGAAGGAGGGCGTGAAACTTTCCGTCAATGATTTCGTCCTCAAGGCCAGTGCCGAGGCACTCCGCCGCGTTCCGGGCGTCAATGCCTCGTGGACCCCTTCGACCAGCTCAGGGCAGGCGGCGGGAATCCAGTATCACGGGGCCGCGCACGTGTCGTTCGCTGTCGCGATCGAGGACGGACTCATCACGCCGGTCATCCGCGACGCGCACACCAAGACCATTTTCCAGCTCAGCGCCGAGGCCAAGCCGCTCGGCCGACGCGCCAAGGAGAAGAAGCTCAAACCCGAGGAGTTCACCGGCGGCACGTTCTGCGTGTCCAACCTCGGCATGATGGGCGTCACGAAGTTCTCGGCCATCATCAACCCGCCCAACGCCGCGATCCTCGCTGTCGGCACCACGGTCACCAAGCCCGTGGTGAAAAACGGCTCGATCATGGTCGGTCAGACAATGGTGCTCACGCTCTCCTGTGACCACCGCGTGGTGGACGGCGCCCTCGGCGCCCAGTTCCTTGCTGCGCTCAAAGACCTCCTCGAGAAACCCGCCCTGCTGCTGGTGTGAATTGAGCCTGATTGTTTCTGATACTGAAGAGGACGCTGGACCCGCCGCCAATATGCCTTCGGCAGATGCGTAGCGTTGTCGCGGAACCGGTCGCTGAACCCTGCTGTCCGGATTCAACCTATGATGATACTGCGCACACTCCTAGTCCTCATGCTACTGGCTCTCACCCACCCGGTCTTCGCAGCGTCCGATAAGGAGGACAAGCAGATCCGCAAATTGGAGTTCACCGCCATTATTAAGGCTCGCCTTTCAGGCTGACCGGTAGGGCGCACCGGGCCGGTGCGCCCTACCGCGCTGCTGCGCCAAAGTCTCAAATTATACCGTAATTGGTATTACCCGTTTCCCACACTCGCGTAGTTTTCCGCATGCCACTCACCAGTGTCTATCTCGCCGAAGAAGCGCTTTCTCTCCCGCCCGAGCAACGCGAGACCTTGGGGAAACTCTTGTGGGAAAGTCTCGCCGGTGGACACCAAGACCGATTCGGAAATCCAAGCGCAGCTTCGCACCCGCCTGGACGACCTCCCGTCGGGGCGTGATCGCGGCTTGGGTTTTGAAGAAGTCTTGTCGGCGAGAAGGCTGTATTTTGTGCGGGACCGCTGGGCCCGCCGTAATATCTCTGCGGACGGCCCAGCAGTCCGCCCCGACCCGATGCCTGCATTGGCTGATACAACAACGCATTGACATAGTAGCCAAATATCTATTTACCAATGCCTCATGATACCTCGCGAGGCACTGGAGACCGCCAAACGTTTCCTGCGTGGAAACTATGTGCTGTCGATTATCGGCCCCCGCCAAGCCGGCAAGACCACCCTCGCCCGCTTGCTTGCGCCGAAAAAAACCTATCTCTCGCTGGAAGATCCTGACTTGCGGGCGCGGGCATTGAGCGATCCCCGTGGACTGCTGGCCGAGTTGCCGGTGGGCGGAATCATCGACGAGGTTCAGCACTGCCCGGCACTGCTCTCCTATCTGCAAACCCGTATCGACGAACGGCGGAAACCCGGCGAATGGATCATCACGGGCTCCAACCAGTTCGCCCTCCAGCAATCCACCGCGCAAAGCCTGGCCGGTCGGGTGGGGCAACTCACGCTCCTGCCGCTCTCATGGACGGAGCTGCAAGCCAGCAACCACGCCCCTGCGCGCTGGGAAACCGCGGTCGCCACTTCGCAATTCCCTCCACTCTACGACCGGGAACTAACCCCCGCCGCTTGGCTGCGCGACTATCTGGCCACCTACGTTGAACGCGATGTGCGCATGGCCCACAACATCCAGAACCTGGCCGCCTTCCAGCGCTTCCTCGGCCTCTGCGCGGGGCGCACCGGCCAATTGCTCAACCTCGCCTCACTCGCCGCCGATACAGGCATCGACCAACGCACCGCGCGCACCTGGCTTACGTTGCTGGAAACAAGTTTTCTCGTGGTGGTGTTTCCGCCGTATTTTCGCAATCGCAACCAACGTCTCGTCAAAACCCCCAAGCTCTACTTCACCGATGCCGGCCTCGCCGCCAACCTCCTCGGCATCCGCGAGGAGAGCCAGCTCAAGACCCATCCGCTTCGCGGTGCCTTGTTCGAGACCTGGGTCGTGGCCGAGCTGCTCAAGGCGGCGCACAACCGCGGACAAGCTCCGGCCCTCAGTTTCTATCGCACGCGCGATGGCTTGGAAATCGACCTCATTGCCGAGACTCCGGCGGGCCTGCATGCCATCGAAATAAAATCGGGCGCAACCGTGGCCGATGATTTCTTTGGTGGGTTAACCCGTCTCCGCACCGATCTTGGCGCGGAGCTGATCGGCACCTGGTTGCTCTATGGTGGCAAACGCCGGGAAGAACGCCACTCCACCCGCGTGCTGCCGTGGTCCCGCATCGGCGAACTCGGCGCCACTCTCGCCATTTCCACCCCCCCGACAGCCACCCCTTAACCCGGACCCAAGCGGTGGGATATTCCAGCATCACCCTGGCGATGAAACTCCCCCACCCGCTCGCCAAACAACTCGCCGGCTGTTGCTGGCTCGCCCGGCACGTCGCCAAGACCCGCGTCTTCCTCCGTGGCGAACTGCCCTTTGCCGCCGCCGCCCGCGTGCCAAGCTGCAAGTTATGAGCGAACGCCGTCCTGATTGCGCACCCTGGCTCAACCCTTCACCCTTCCGCGCGGCGTCGCGCGTCGGCTTCCATCAGGGCCTTGAGGGCGTCGAGCGTGGCCTTGGCCTTCGCCTTGGCGGCCAGTAGTGCGTCAGCCTTCTGGGTGGGCAGGCTTGCCGCGTCGAAGCCTGGCGAAGACGGGTCGGCCACTTTTAAAGGCTCCTGTGCGAAGAGGTAGAACTTCATCTTCGGCTCCGTGCCGCTGCCGCGGGCCGCGAAGGAGTAGCCGTTCGCGAGGGTGACCAGGTAAAGATCCTGCGCCGGAATCAACTCACCGTCCGCGTCGTGGAATTTCTCGCGGCCGAAATCCTGGAACTTCACGACCTTGATGTCGCCGAAAGCCTGGGGCGGGGCGGACCGGTAGGTGTCCAGGATGCGCTTGATCTTCGCGGTGCCGCTCGCACCCTCGTAGTAGATGTTGATGACGCCCTCGAGGAAGAAGCCGTATTTCAGGTAAATCTCGTCGAGGTATTCGGGCACGGTCAGCCCGCGCGACTTCACCCAGGCCGCGACCTCGGCAAACATCAGGCACGCGGCATTGCCATCCTTGTCCCGCAAAAGGTCGTTCGGCAGGTAGCCATAGCTCTCCTCGGTGCCGAAAAGATAAAAGGTGCTGTGCTTTTGCAACAGCGCCGCGCGTTGGCGAAACGGCGTGGCGTCGTAGTCGAAGCCCGGCCCCATCGCCCGCACCAGCTTCTCCTCATAGCCGCGCATCTTGCCCGCGATCCACTTGAAGCCGGTCAGCGTGTTGATGACCTTCACCCCGTGTCCCCGGCCGATGGCGTCCTGCAGCGGCGTGGTGACAAAGGTCTTCACGATGGCCGCCGACTGAGTGCCGCCCGCCGGGATCCAGCCGAGTTCCTTGTATTTCGTGATGCGATAGTCGGCCAGCAACGCGCCAACCTGGTTGCCGGTGAGTAATTCCATTTTGCCCGCCTTGTTCCGCACCGCGGCGCCCATGCGGTCGCCGTCGGGATCGGTGGCCATCACGAGGTCGTGGCCGCCCTTCTCGGCCAGCGCGACCGCCAAAGCCAGCGCCTCGGTGTTCTCGGGATTGGGCGACTTCACGGTCGGGAAACGCGCATCAAAGGCTGTCTGCTCCGGCACCTCCTTGACCGCCACGCCGGCGTGGAGCAGCAGTGGCACCGAGGAAATCCCCCCCACGCCGTGGATATTGGTGAAGACCACCCGCAGTTTTGTTTTCTTGAATACGGCGGGATCGAGCAAAGCCTGCGCTGCCGCGGCCAAATAATCGTCGTCGGCCTTGCGCCCGAGGGTGACGACCTGCGACAAATCTTTGGTCAGAAATTCCTGGACCGCGGAAAGCGGCACGGCGTCCACCTCGGCGATGATGCCCTGGTCGTGCGGCGGTATGATCTGCGCCCCATCGGCAAAGTAGGCCTTGAAGCCGTTGTCGTGCGGCGGATTGTGGCTGGCCGTGATGACGACACCGGTGTGGGCCTTCAGGTGGCGCACGGAGAAGCTGAGCTGCGGGGTCGAGCGCGGACCGTCGAAAATGACCGCTTCGCCGCCCAACCGTGTCCAGGTGGAGGCGGCCAGCTCGCAGAAGTGCCGGGAGAAGTGGCGAACGTCGTGCGCGATGACGATCTTGGGCTTCGCCGGATTTTTTTGGCCCGCGAGATATTTCGCGATGTAACGGTGCAGACCGATCACGGCCCGGCTCAGGGTGAATTCGTTGAGCAGGTTGCAGCCGATGTTGGCGTGCTCGGGTGAGCCGGTGCTGCTGAGCGCTCCGGTCTCGGCCTTGGCCGTCACCTGGCCGATGGTGCGGCCGCGCATCCCGCCGGTGCCAAATTCCAGGTAGCGGTAAAAGCGGTCGTTCAGCTCGGCCCATTCGCCGCGCTCGATGAGTTCGATGAGGCTTTGCTGCGCCCAGGCCGGCAGGACGGCCTTCAGCCAGACATTCAGGTTGTCCGCGGCGCTCGCCATCAGTTTGCCGGCTTTCACGGCCGAGGAGATTTTTTCAGTGGTGGGCATGAAATGGATTTTTAACACAGAACGCATAGTTCTCAGAAAAGACTCAAGGCAGTTTAACCACAGATTTCACGGATGGAGATAAACAAACCGGCCGGGTATTTATCCGTGCTATCTGTGCAACCGTGGTCAAATAAATCCGTCTCCGAGTCCTCTGTGCTCTCTGTGTTTAAAGTGCCTTTATTCGAGGTAAAGCCCGTCGGCGACCGCCGGCTTGACCGGCAGCTCTTGCCAGCGTTCGGCAAACGAGCCGGCGTCGTGACCGAAGAGCGGCGATATTTCGATGTCGCATTTCGGCCGGCCGCTGGCGTCGGTCTCGACCGTAGCACCCGCTGACTTCAACCAGCGGGCGAACTGCCGGAGCTGGTCGTCGCGGGCGGAATGAGGGGAGTCCACCCCCTCGGCGTTCTTGACCGGGCTGAAATCGTCGGCCCGCGCCGTTTCGATGACGACCGAATTGTCAGCGAAAGGCAGCGCGTCGAACACAAACATCTCGAACTTCACCCCGTTGGGCTTTTCCGGCTTCACCGGGTTGCCCGTCGCAGTCACGGTGTTGATCTTTTTATCCGCTCTATGAAATGGCAATGCGGGCATATTTTCTTGCCTTGCCCTTCGTAGCTCGGCTCCGCCGAGCGAAGTAGGGTCGGCCCGATGAAACGGCAGCGAGGGGGGCTCGGCGGCGGTGGGGCGCGTTATCCCTAACGCGCCGTCTGCTTCCGAGCGCGGCGGATTAGGGATAATCCGCCCTACCGGCCCCGCCATGCGCCGGGCAAACTCGCGGTCAATGCAGTGGATCGCGATGCTGCCGGCGCGGTAGCGCAGCGAACCGTCGGGATTGGTCTCACGCTGCATGGCCATGGGCATGTCGCTGTATTCGATGACGACCACCTTGCCATTCCGCCGGCAAAAAAGCCCGACCCTTTCCTCGGGGTAGGCTTTCGGCACCATCTTGCTCGACATGCCCGAGCCCGCTTGCAGATGAAAGCCGATGAAAGCGGGATCGATGCAACGCACCAGCGGATTATCCACCTGAAAGTAGCTGATGGTGTCGATGCCCTCGGACTGCATGAGGTCGAGCGCACCGCTGCGGTGCAGCGCGCGGAGCGACCCGCCATGTCCGTCAGGGCTCAAGGCGAGCGACGACTTGGTCTCGAGCATGATCTTGCCGGTGAAATCCACCGCCGGCATCCGGCCCTGCCGGAAGAAATGCACCCGGCTCCTGTCCAAACCGAAGCACCGGTTCGCCGCGAAAAAATGCTCCGTCTGCCCGTGGTTCGCGTGGCTCGTCATGATGAACCAGTGCAGCGGCCGGCCATGGCGCAGCCCGGACGCCTTGATTTTCTCCGCGAACACCTGGAAGAGTGATTTCTTTTTCAGCGGAGTGACCGCGAAAGTTCCCTTGGGTCCGTCGTGGCCCAGACGCGTCCCCTGCCCGCCCGCCACCGTGAAGGCCGCCACGCGGCCGGCACGCAGCGCCGCCTCGCCGGCCGCTTTGGCCGCCGTCCACTTGGCGGCGTCGCCGCCGTGCTCCGGCAGATGCTCACAGGGCGCGGGAGTCAGTCCGCCGAGCTCAACCCCCGTCGCGCCGGTGTTCTTCAGCACCAAGGCGCGGCTGAGCCGCTCCACCTCAGCCAGATCGATCTCGGCGGCTTGGGCGGCCAGCACCGCCCGCTCGCCGGCGTTGAGTGCATCCCAGAACTGAAAAACCTGCCCTTGTCCGGCGGCCCGGAAAGCGGCGATCAACTCGTCGTCGTTCACGGGCGGGGCGGCTCTGGCTTGTCTTCGAACCGGAAGACGAATTCCTGCGGCTTGGCATAGCCGAGCTTTTCGCGGATGAGGCGTTCAACCAGCGCCGGATCATGCCGCAATTGGTCGAGATACTTTTCCTGCGCTTGGAGCCGGGCCTCGGCTTCGGCCAAACGGCGCTGGTTGATGCTTTCCTGGACGCGCAGGGCCGTGATTTCGCGCTGCATCTGCACGAAGAACGTCACCGCCCACAGCGTCACCGCCGCAAAAAGTATGCAGAATATTCCCAGGATCAGCTTGCTGATATTCACGGGTGGAATGGTGCAAGCT
>LNEH01000058.1 GCA_001464505.1 Verrucomicrobia bacterium Ga0077533 | reverse complement strand
AACCAGGGTGGCGCAACTGATCGGCCGCGGCTGGCTGCTCGATGGACTAAACAGTGGCGCACCAACCTAAAGTCTGTTTCTTAAGGGACGTTGGTATTAATTGTGGAGGGCACATCACCAGATGGGCCGCGCCGCAGCGAGAGCTCGACCCTCCATGACATGACCTCTGCTACTGTCATTCTGAGCGCAGCGAAGAATCCAGTTGTTCTAACGTGACACGTCATGCATGGCCGTGGATTCTTCGCTGCGCTCAGAATGACAAGCCACTGGAATACCCCACCGAGGTGCGCATTAAAAAGCGCCCGCCCGGCGGCGGGCGCCATTGGCCCAAGCGGCGCAAGGATCACAACGCCGCGGCGGGCTGCTTCGCGATGAACTCGCGGATCACTTCGGCGCGGTGCTCGGCCAAGGTTTCCTGCTCCACCTCGTCGGCGGTGCGGATCTTGTTATGGCTCTGCATCTGGCGGCGGATCTTGCCGATGGCCAGATACTCCAGCTGGCGGATGCGTTCGCGGGTGACCTTGAATTTGCGCCCAACCTCCTCGAGGGTGAGTTCCTTCTCGCCGTCGAGGCCGAAGCGCAACCTGATGATGCTGGCCTCGCGGGGGTCGAGGGAATTGACCATGGTGTTGAGGTCTTCCTTCAGGTTCTTGTCCCCCAGACCCTCGTAGGGACTGACCGCGGCTTCGTCGCCCACGAGATCACCGAGGGTGGAGGAATCGCTGTCTTCTCCGACCGGGGCGTCGAGCGAGGCGGGACGCACGCTGACGGTCTTGAGCAGCGCGACCTTGGCGGTCGGGATCTGCAGCTCCGCGGCGATCTCCTCGTTCTCGGGTTCGCGGCCGAGTTCGTCGGTGAGCTTGGCGATCATCTTCCGCATCCGGGAAATCTTGTCCACGAGGTGGACGGGCAGGCGGATGGTCTTGGACTGATTCGCCAGGGCACGCTTCATCGACTGCTTGATCCACCAGGCGGCGTAAGTGGAGAGCTTGCCGCCCTTGGCGGGATCGAAACGCTCGACGGCCTTGATGAGGCCGAGGTTGCCCTCGCTGATGAGGTCCATGAGCGGCAACCCCATCTGGTGATAGTCGTAGGCGATTTTCACGACGAGGCGCAGGTTGGCCTTGATCATGTGGTCGCGGGCCGATTTGTCGCCGCGCTTGATGCGGGCCGCCAGCTTGATCTCCTCCTGGACAGTCAGGAGCGGGGTCTGGCGGATTTCGTTGAGATAAAGCTGGAGGTTGGAGCGTTCATCGCGGCGGTCGACCGGCGAGGCCTGGTCGAATTGCGAGGGCGCGGCGGCGGGCCTGATCTCAGGCCGGAGGCCGAGGCCTACGTCAGCTGAGGGAATGGTGACCCTGGGCGAGATGCGATCCGCAGGCATCGTGACTGCTGCCGGAGTGGAGCGGAGAGTCTTTTTGCGATGGGGCATGGCGGTAAAATTAGTCGGATGAACTGGCCGGGAGTGATCCAGCTCTCCTTGCATATAGGATGCCGGAGGGCGGAAGGAAATTCCCGGATGCACTGTCAGACCAATAAAACGCGGTTCTGTGCCGCGTGGGCGCTCAGGGCGTGAGCTTTTCCGCCAGACTGATGGCTTTAAACAACGCCGATGCCTTGTTGATAGTCTCCTGGTATTCGGCCGCTGGCACCGAATCCGCCACGATCCCGGCACCCGCCTGGATGTGGACTAGACCGTCCTTAACCAATGCCGTGCGCAGGGTTATGCAGGAGTCGAGATTACCATTGTAACTGAAATAACCAAGTGCGCCGGCGTAGCTGCCTCGTTGGGTGCCCTCTTTTTCGGCGATAAGCTGCATGGCGCGGATTTTCGGGGCGCCGCTGACGGTGCCGGCGGGGAAAGTGGCGCGCATCAGGTCAAAAGCGGTGCGTTCTGGCGCAAGTTGTCCCTCCACCTGTGACACAATGTGCATCACATGGGAGTAGCGCTCGATGGTCATGAATTCGGGCACCTTGATCGAGCCGAACGAGCAAACCCGGCCGATATCGTTGCGGGCCAGGTCCACCAGCATCAAGTGCTCGGCCTTCTCTTTGTCGTCGGCGAGCAATTCTTTTTCCAAGGCCAAATCTTCGGCCGACGTCTGGCCACGCGGCCTCGTGCCGGCAATCGGACGGATCTCCACCTTGCGGCCGGTCAGCCGCACATGCACCTCGGGCGAGGCACCGACCAGCGCGAATTCATCGGCCTCCAACAGGAACATGTAGGGCGACGGGTTCACCGTGCGGAGCGCGCGATAGAGATCGAGCGGCGTTCTGGTGAATTCGCGCGTGAAACGCTGGGAGAGCACGATCTGGAAAATATCGCCGGCCCGGATGAACTCCTGGGAGTCCTCCACCATCTTTTCGAAGGCGGCCTGGGGGAAATTACCGGTGGGCACTTGCACCACCCCGGTGCCACCCAAGGTGGAGGAGGTGAGCGGCGTCGGGCGGGCGAGGGCAGCCTGCATGCGCCGCAATTCGGCGCAGGCGGCATCGTAAGAGGCGCCGGCATCGGGGCCGATGTGGGCGTTGACGATCAACCGCATCGTCTGGTGCGCCCGGTCGAAGGCCAGGACCGAGTCGCACAGCATGAACCACATCATGGGCACGCCGAGTTCGTCGTGGGCCGCGAGGGGCACGGATTTCTCGATGCTGTGGATATACTCGTAACCCAGATAACCGACCGCACCGCCCGTGAACGGCGGCAGACCCGGCACGGCGACCGGCCGATACTTCGCCAGTTCCTGCTGCAAGGTGGCCAACGGATCGGCCTCGCCGGGTTGGGCGCTAAAAATCTGCCGCGGATTGCAGCCGATGAAGCTGTAACGCGACACATGCTCGCCCCCCTCGACCGACTCGAGCAAGAAAGCCGGTCCTGTGCCGCGCAGTTTGGCGTAGGCGGAGACCGGCGTTTCCAGATCGGCGAGCAGATCGGCCCGCACCGGAATTACATTGCCCTCCCGGCTCAGGCGCAGGAATTCCTCGCGCGGCGGTGAGACTTGCATGGGCTATTCAACAGTCACCGACTTCGCGAGGTTGCGCGGCTTGTCCACGTCGCGCTTCAGCTCGTCCGCAATGTAGTAGCTCAATAATTGCACCGGCACCGTGGCGACAATGGGCAGCACGGCCTCGTGGCACTCGGGAATGCGGATGATCTCGTCGGCCAGGCCGGCGGGCAGGTCGCAGTTCTCGGTGGCGACGGCGATGATCTTCCCCTTGCGCGCCTTGATTTCCTGCATCGAGGAAACGACCTTGTTGAACATTTCACCGGACGGCACGAAGAACACGGACGGGCAATGCTCGCTGATCAGGGCGATCGGGCCGTGCTTCATCTCGGCCGCGGGATAGCCCTCCGCATGGATGTAGGAAATCTCCTTCAGCTTGAGGGCGCCCTCGAGCGCCACCGGGAAGAGCGAGAGCCGGCCGAGGAAGAGGAAATCATGGAAGTGGGCGTAGCGCTGGGCGATCTCCTTGATGCGGGGCGCGAGCTCGAGGGTCTTGCGCACCAGGTCGGGCACAGCCTTGAGCGCCTGCACGTATTCGACGCCATCGCTGAAATTCATGTCGCGCATGCGGCCGAGGTAGAGCGCGAGCATGGCGCCGACGAGCAGCTGCGAGGTGAACGCCTTGGTCGAGGCCACGCCAATTTCCGGCCCGACGTGCTGATAGATGCCGCCGTCGGCCTCGCGGGCAATGCTCGAGCCGACCACATTGTTGATCGCGAGAACCTTGTAACCCTTGCGCCGGGCTTCCCGCATGGCCGCGAGCGTATCGCTGGTCTCGCCCGACTGGCTGACGGTGAAAAACAGGGTGTTGTTGCCCAGCGGCATGTTGCGGTAGCGGAACTCCGAGGCGTAATCCACCTCCACGGGCACGCGGGCGAACCGTTCGATCAAATGTTCGGCCACGAGGCAGGCGTGCCACGCACTGCCGCAGGCGAGGAAATGAAAGCGGTCGATCTGGCGCAGATCCACGGCGGAGATGTTCAGGCCGCCAAACTGGGCCGTGCTCCCATCCTCGGAAAAGCGGCCGCGCATGGTGTTCTCCAGCGCCGCCGGTTGCTCGAAGATTTCCTTCTCCATGAAGTGCGCGTAACCGCTCAGCTCGGAGTCCTCGATGTTCCAGGTGATCCGGTCGACGACCGGCGACACATCCTCGGCGTCGAGCGTGGTGATGGAGAAATTCTTCGCCGTCATGTGCAGGATCTCGCCGTCCTTGAGGTAGACGACGTTCTGGGTGCGGCTGATGATGGCGGCGACATCGCTGGCGAGCATCAATTCCCCGTCGCCGACGCCGAGGATCAGCGGTGAGCCTTTGCGGGCGGAGACTATCTCCTCCGGGCAGTCGCCGCACATCACCGCAATGCCGTAGGTGCCCTCGACGTGACGGAGGGTCTTGCGGCGCCTCTATCGACTCGGGTCCCTTCTGGTAGTGGTAGGCCACCAGATTCCATAGCACCTCGGTGTCGGTCTCGGACAGGAAGGTGTAGCCCTTGGCGAGGAGGAATTTCTTGATGCTGGCGTAATTCTCAATGACGCCGTTGTGGATGAGGGCGATCTTGCCATCGCTGCTGATATGGGGGTGGGCGTTGGCGTCGGTGACGCCGCCGTGCGTGGCCCAGCGGGTGTGTCCGATCCCGGTCGTGCCGGTAATTTTCTGCGCGCGGGTGCCTTTGATCAGGCCCTCGACCCGGCCGGCCTTCTTGGCGACTTCGAAGCGGTTGGCCTGCTGCACGGCGATGCCCGCAGAGTCATAGCCGCGATATTCGAGGCGCTTGAGGCCCTCGAGGATGATGGCCGAAGCCTTTTGTTT
>LNEH01000057.1 GCA_001464505.1 Verrucomicrobia bacterium Ga0077533 | reverse complement strand
CCCCGTGTTCGCGCATTTCATGCGGCTCCAGCGCGCCAAGCATATGTTCCCGGCCGTGCATTTCGACGATCTCCGCGGCCTCGTCCGTGCCTTGCGCGCCGGCCACCCCATCTGGTATGCGCCCGACCAGGGCAAACGCAGCAAGTCCTCCGAGATCCTCCCCTTCTTCGGCGTGCCCGCCATCACCAACACCGCCACCAGCAAGATCGCCGGGATGACCGGCTGCGCCGTCGTGCCCTTTTTCGCCAAGCGTGAGTCCGACCATTCCTACACCCTGACCATTTTGCCCGCGTTGGGTGATTTTCCCACGGCCGATACCGCGGCCGACGCCGTGCGCATCAACCGGCTCATTGAGGAGCACGTCCGCCTCGCCCCCGAGCAATACTTCTGGGTGCACCGGCGCTTCAAGGCTCGCGGCCCCGGCTACCCCGAGGTTTATTGAGGCGGAAGTAGCGAGCATGTAAACGGCACCAGCGCCTTTGCTCCCGTCGCACCGCTTGCGGAATGAGCCTTAGTCACTTGACCTGCGTCCTCGTTGGAGAAAAGTAAGACATGCAATTTACCATCGCCAGCAATGGTCAGATTGTTCTGCCGGCCCTGTGCGGTGCCGTCTGCGACTCAGAACCTGCATCGCTCTCGAATGAAAGGAGCGCCAGAGCGGGCCGTTTCTCCGGCCCGTCGGCGACCACCTGCTCCCATTCCAGACTGTCTACTCCGCCTGCACGATTGCGCGCTGGACAGGATTGGCGCTGCCAAATTCGGCGAAAGGTCGTCGCCACATTCAGTCTGCAACTCGCAGGGAGCAGGTCTACCTGTAAGGCTTGGCCTAGTTTGGTCTGCGCATCAGTTCAGCAGTAAAGCAATGATACAGGTTCTAATCATCAATCTCAATTGCGCCACTGATCGACTGTCGTTCCAGACCGCGCAAATGGCCGCGCTCGGCATTGATAGTGAACGTGTTCCCGCCGTCGATATCGCGCATTTGCCGCTCAAGAACGAGGCCTTCTGGAGTAGTTGGGAGCGCCCGATGCGTATCGCGGAACAGGCTTGCTTCCTTAGCCATTATCAAGTCTGGCAGCGGGTTGCAGCCGGCTCCAAACCGGTCTTTATCATGGAAGACGATGCAGTGCTGTCAAAGGAGGTGCCCAAGCTGCTGGCACGTGTTGAGACTGTTCAAGGTATCGACCACCTGACGCTAGAAACCCGCGGCCGCAAAAAGCTGCTTGCGCGCAAGCAGCATGCAATACTTCCGATCCGCCGACTTTATCAGGACCGGTCTGGTGCTGCGGCCTATGTTCTCTGGCCATCCGGCGCGACCAAGCTGCTCGCACGCACAAGAGATCACGCAGCCATTACTGATGCGGTGATCTGCGCCGCCTACGAACTCGCATCTTTCCAGGCTGACCCGGCACTTGCCATACAGTTGGATCGCTGCCTCGCCTACGGCCTTCCAGAATCATTAAAGACGCAGTCCTCAATTTCGAAGGAGTATCTTCCTAGAAAAAAATCCCTACGCTATCGGTTTCGTCGCCTCGTCTCGCAGGCTCGCATGGGCCTGCGGCAACTGGCGCATTCCCTTGATGCCGAGCGTCGGCTGGTGCATATCGAGCCCACGGATTTCGTTTATCTGGAAAAACCTTCAAAGCACTGATGGTCAGTGGACCACCAGTTCGGGGGTCTACTCGCTACTTTAACTCCATGTCCTGGCCCGACCCTCGCCCGCTGCACATCCTGGTGATCCGCTACCGGTTCATCGGCGACACGGTTCTGGCCATTCCCAGCCTGCGCAATCTCCGCCGCGCTTTCCCGAACGCGAAAATCGATGTGCTGGCAGAACCCGTCTCGGGCGACACCCTCGCGCTCTGCCCTTACAAGAACGAACTCCTGTTTTACGCCCCGCGCCTGAAGGGCGACAAGAAGCGCGCCGCCAGATTTCCCACCAGCCTGCTCGGGGCCGCGAGTTTCCTCCGCGCCCGAAAATATGACCGCTGCTACATCCTGCGCCGCTCCTTTTCCAGCGCCATCCTGCCGCTGCTGGCCGGCATCCCGCACCGCGTCGGCTTCGCCACCGACGGACGCGCTTGGCTGCTCCAACGCAGCACACCCTACGCCGACAAGCACGAAGTGGAGTGCTTTCTCGACGTCCTCCGCGCCGACGGCATCCCGATCACCGACACCCACAACGAGAACTGGACCGACTCCGCCACCGATGCGCGTGTCGCCGCCGCGCTGCCACCGGGGAATCGGCCGCGGGTCTTCGTTTGCGCCAAGTCGGTCTTCGAATCGAAGGACTGGGCGCCCGACCGGTTTGCGCAGCTTATTGTGTGGCTGATCAACGCGCGCGGCTGCGAGGTCCACCTCTGCGACTCGCCCGGCCTCGCCGGTTATTACGAACAGATCCGCGCCGCATTGCCCAATCCACTCGCGCGCGACTGGATTGACTGGAGCAAACAGCTCTCAATCAGGGAATCGAACTCGCTTTTCAAGCGCATGGACCTCGCCGTCGGCATCGACACCGGCCTGCTGCATCTCGCCGCCTCGTTCCATGTGCCGGTCGTCGCGCTGTTCGGGCCGTCGGAGCCGTGGCGCTGGCACCCGTGGGACACGAAGCACACCATTGTCCGCCCCGCTGATGCCTCCGACGAACGCCCGCTCCTGCGGCTCTCCGTCGAGGAAGTGGAGGCCGCCGTCGAATT
>LNEH01000056.1 GCA_001464505.1 Verrucomicrobia bacterium Ga0077533 | reverse complement strand
CCGGGCCTTAATCTTTTGTTAGAGATCCCTTTGTCAGCGCGCTGGGCTCGTGTGAGACCCGGAACCTTCGAGCCCCGCCGGGCCCGGTGCGCTGACCGTTTGCCTCGCACGTAGGTGCGGGGATCAGCCGTCGCTCTTCAAGCTGGCAAACGCCCCGGCGCAGGCCGGTGGACGATCCCCGGGACGCCAGCAGGCGGCAACGGCGTCACAAGGAGTCAGTGGACATCGAGCGGGATGGCAAAACAGCCAAGGTTCTGCTTGCCTTGGGCAATCGGGCGGCGCAAGTTGGGCCTCTTTTTTCACGCTCCTACGCCTCCGCGCCATGAACCAGAACATCCGCAATATCGCCATTATCGCCCACGTTGACCACGGCAAAACCACGCTCGTGGACAAACTGCTGAAGGAAGGCGGCGTTTACCGCGCCAACCAGCGGGTGGAGGAACGCGCCATGGACTCCATGGACCTCGAGAAGGAGAAGGGCATCACCATCAAGGCGAAGAACACCTCCGTCCACTGGAAGGACAAGATCGTCAACATCGTCGACACCCCTGGCCACGCCGACTTCGGCGGCGAAGTCGAACGCGCCCTCCGCATGGTGGATGGCGTGCTGCTCGTCATTGACGCCTATGACGGCCCGCAGGCCCAGACCCGCTTCGTGCTCCGCAAGGCCCTCGCCCACGGCCTCAAGGTCGTGCTGGTCATCAACAAGATCGACCGCGAGAACGCCGAACCGGCCAAGATGTATGACAAGGTGCTCGAACTCCTCATGGAGCTCAACGCCACCGAGGAGCAGTTCGACGCCCCCGTGGTCTACGGCTCCGGCCGCGACGGCTACATGATGTATCAGCTCGGCGAGGAGAAAAAGGACATGTCACCGCTCTTCCAGACCATCCTCGACCACGTCCCGCCCCCGTTCGCGAAGCCCAACGGACCCTTCCACATGCTCGTGTCCAACATTGATTGGAGCGACTATGTGGGCCGCATCGCCGTCGGCAAGATCCTCGGCGGCACCGCCAATATCGGCGACACCGTGTTCATCGTCCGCCACGCCGACGGCAAACGCATCCGCGCCAAGATCACCAAGGTCTTCGAATTCACCGGCCTCGGCACCCGCGAGACGGAGAGCGCCGTCGCCGGCAACATCGTGGGCCTCTCCGGCTTCGAGGATGTGGATATCGGCGACACCCTCACGGCCGACGAAGCCGGCCACGCCCTGCCCTTCACCCAGATCGACCCGCCGACCCTGGAGATGCAGTTCTGCGTTAACGACGGCCCGCTCGTCGGCCAGGAAGGCAAGCTCGTCACCTCCCGCCAGCTGCGCGAGCGCCTGATGCGCGAACTGAAGACCAACGTCTCCATCTACATCGAGGACACCGACAAGGCCGGCATCTTCAACGTCAAGGCCCGCGGCGCCATGCAGGTCGCCGTGCTGGTTGAGACGATGCGCCGCGAAGGCTTCGAGCTCCTCGTCTCCCGCCCCACCGTGATCGAAAAGGTCGTGGACGGCGCCCGCCACGAACCCTACGAGACCGTCTGGATCGAGGTGCCCGACGAGTGCGTCGGCGCCATCATGCAGAACATGGCCAACCGCAAGGGCCGGCTTACCAACATGGAGAAGCTCCCGCACTCCACCATGCTCGAGGCGACGATCACCACGCGCGGCCTGATCGGCATGGAAATCGACGTCGTCAACGCCACCAGCGGCCGCGGCGTGCTCAGCCACCTTTTCAAGGAATACGGTCCCTACGCCGGCGAGGTCCTCACCCGGATCACGGGCACCATCATGGCGACCGAAGCGGGCGAGACCACGGGCTACGCGCTGGTGATGTGCCAGGAGCGCGGCAAGCTCTTCGTCAATCCCGGCGAGCAAGTCTATGAAGGCATGATCATCGGCGAGAATCCCCGCAATGAGGACATCGCTGTCAACGCCGTGCGCGCGAAGCAGCTGACCAACTTCCGCTCCCAAGGTTCGGGCGTGGCCACCGGCCTGACGCCGGCGTCAAAACTGTCGCTGGAGCGCGCCATCGAATACATCGCCACCGACGAACTGGTGGAGGTCACGCCCAAGAGCCTGCGCCTCCGCAAGCGGATCCTCAACAACGCCGCCCGCCAGAAAGCCGTCAAAGCGGGCAAGAGCTGAGCCGCTTCATCTTTTATTTGTCTGTGGGAGCGAAAGCTCGCTCCCACACCCTCAGCACGGTTCCCGCCACCGCGGGAAAACTTTCTCACCCCTCCTGCCTCCCGCCCCCCAACGCTCCGCCGACTTGACAGCCGCTTAGTAGCTACGTGTAGTAGCTACATGACGCACACAGCCAAACTTTTCCGCACCGGCGGCTCGCAGGCGCTGCGGCTGCCCAAGGCGTTTCGATTTGAAGGCGATACTGTCATGCTCCGTCGGACCAATGCCGGCGTGCTGATCTCTCCCGCCAAAACCAGTGCCACCCGGTTGCGCGCGCGCCTGCTGGCAATCGCGGCGAGCGGCTCGGGCGATTTTCCCGCGCCCGCCCCTTTTGACGCGGCGGATCTGCCCCGCGAATCTCTCTGAGTCGTGCTCTACCTGCCCGACACCAACGCGTGCGTCCGTTTCCTGCGGAATGACCCGCGCGTGGTCGCCGCCTGGGCCAAGTCCGGCCCGCATCTTCGCCTGTCCGTGATCGTCGTGGCCGAGCTCCGGCACGGTGCCGCCAAGTCGGGCAATCCACGTCACCGCGAGCAACTCGACGATCTCGTCGCCACTCTGCCCGTCGAACCATTCACCTTGGACGACACACACGAATACAGCCGAATCCGTCTGGCCTTGGAGAAGAAAGGCCAGCCTATCGGCCCGCTCGACCTGCTCATTGCGGCGCAGGCACTTCGCCTCGGTGCCGTGCTGGTCACGCACAATATCCGCGAATTTTCCCGCGTCCCCGGCCTCCGCTGCGAAGACTGGCAGGTCGCCTAGCGACCCAAGCTCAGCGGCGGGCTACGCGAAGCGAGACCGTCCGCTGGAGCGCCTTGTTAGGTTTGTTTGGCAACCGAGACATTCCCGCAGGGAACCCAACCGACTTCGCCATTTTGCTTTGTTGCCCAGAAGAAGCCGCTTTCCTCAAACGCTACATCCAATTGCTCGCCTGGGACAACTGTAATACCAACGTCCCTTGATAATTAGACTTAACGCTTTGGACTTTCGCTTGGAGTCCGCGCCCTACCCGCCATAATCCAAGCGATAGTCCAAATCATTAGGGACGCTGGTATAAGCTCAATGGCGTTGAATCGGCGGTTAATGCGCCAAGTGCCGTCTGCTTGCGCCAACCAGTTGCGCGGCACCCAACCAGAGCGATTGTCTTTGGCTATGCACCAAACCCAGCCCTCGACGTCAGTGCGTTTCTCGAAATCGGGCGCCACCGGATCTTCCGCCGTAACAGCTATCGGATTCTCATAGGGTCGTTCATAGGGCTTAATGACAACAGCTTTCACGCGATCTCTTAGCCAACTTCATTTGTCGCCTAGCCTGTGATGCCGGAACATGCGCGCAAGTTTCAAATCCCCCATCCGAGTGAGTGGCTCGGCCTTGCCATCGGACTCGTGGTGGCTAAACCGACCGCATGGCTGCGGCACCTGCGACCGTTTCCGCCCGCTTGATCGGAGTGGTTGCGCCTTTGGCCTACTTGGCGGACGCTGGAACCGATTGTTGGGCCGGCACGCGCCGGCTTTCGCTCTCAACATGTTTCGCCAATTCCTGAATGCCGTGGTCGTTGGCCGGCCCCTTTGTGCGCCAAATTGGTTGATGGTCGGTGTTCACGAGCACCACATGGGCGATATCAGGCTCGGTGTAGGAGGTCATCTTCTTCCATTCCAGCGACTGCTTTGAGGCGACCAGGAAACGCTCATGAAGCGTCCCTGGCACGCTGCTTCGAATGCCGCCCACGACAAGCGGCCGAAGGAGCCTGGGCACATCCTCAACGACGGACACACTGTAGATCGTCAGTTCGCCGGAGCGAAAAACACTGCTCAAACGACGAGACCATCCCTCGGTTTGCGAGCGCGAGGCCTTGGAAAAACCGACTATGAACAGACAGGGGCCCTTCGGAAGATCAGAAGGCAGGACGAGCTGCTTCCCGGACAGGGATTCAACATGAAGCACTGGCATGACGCCTGATGCCTCGGCGCGTAACGGCATAGCGGCGAAGGCGCACAACAGAAACAACGGGATGCCACGCTTCACCATGCCATGCGGGCCCGCCTTGGATTAGCCGGCTTCATTTGTCGCGCAGCATGTGTCAGGAAAGGAGGCTCGCAAGGTTCAATTCCCGCCTGGAACGGGTTTGGGCGCGTTCCGGCCAGAACCGCTCTAAACCGACCGCGTGTCTCCGGCCCCGGTCACGATTTCCGCCCGGATGGATGATCGAGCGGCTGGCGCGTCCCGCTCGAACGCCATGTCATCTTTCGTGTTACAAGAAATACTCATACAGACAAGCCTGCCCATTCTTTGTAACGTAGTTATGGAGCGGCGAGTCAAAATCTCCTTTCAGTTTGAATCCGATACGTTCATAGAAACTGGCCGCGCCCAATTTATTAGTCTCAACAATGATCGATTCCACCTTTGACTTCTCGCAGAAGGAGCGAAACTCCTCAAATAGCTTCTTCCCAATACCTCTTCCGTGAAACGCGGGATGCACCACAAAAAGAACAATCTCGCTTTTCCCCCGCTCAAGCAGTGCGGCCCGGTTTTTCTCGTGGATGCCCATTGAATCAAGAAAATCGAGCTTCTCCCGAAATTTCATGGCTTTCATAAAAAGGAGCCGCTTAAATATGGCCAGTTTTGAAGAGAACTTTTGCAGCTGGTGTTTCGGCAGCGGGATTCGTTCGTTATATCCGAATATGAAGCCAACAACTTCGTTGTTGTGCTCGGCGACCATGCGATAGTTGCTGCTCGCAACGGAGCCCATTGTGTATAGGTATTTGCCGAGGACTGCCAATTCTCTCGGGTGAAAATTTCTTTCAAACCCCCACGCATTGTCTACGAGAGTCTCACAATCCGAGTAATCGCTGTCTCGATACTCTCTATGCATGACATTTCCTTCGCGCACACTACGAAATCCTATTTTGGCTTCTCAAAAGATAGCATAGTTTAGCCAACTTCATTTGTCGCCTAGCCTGTGATGCCGGAACATGCGCGCAAGTTTCAAATCCCCCATCCGAGTGAGTGGCTCGGCACCTGCGACCGTTTCCGCCCGCTTGATCGGAGTGGTTGCGCCTTTGGCCTACTTGGCGGACGCCGGTTCGCGCAGGCCGATCGTCTCCCGCTCAATCTCGGCGGCCTTGATCAGGCCGTGCGCACTGGAGTGGCCGGTGAACCGCACGCAGAGCTTGTCCATGATGATGTAGACGATCGGGATCACGTAGAGCGTCATGACGGTCGCGATCATGAGCCCCCCGACCACGACGATGCCCATCGGGTTGCGGGTCTCGGCGCCCGCGCCGCTGGCGAACGCAATCGGCACGGCGCCAAGCACCGTGGAAATAGAAGTCATCAGGATGGGACGGAAGCGGATGGTGGCGGCCTCGAACGCGGCCTCGGTGGCGCTCTCGCCTTTCGTCACCTGGAGCTGGTTGGCGAATTCGACGATGAGGATGCCGTTCTTGGCCACCAGGCCGATGAGCATGATGAGCCCGAAGCGGGAGAACAGGTTGTCCGTCATCGCCACGCCCCAGAAGCGCGTGCAGTAGAGCACGAGGATGCCGCCAGCCACCGCGATGAACACGCCGGTGAAGATCGTGACCGGGTGGATCCACGACTCAAACTGCGCGGCGAGGATCAGGAAGGTGAACAGGAGCGCGAGAGCGAACAGGATCAGGGTGTCGTTGCCGCTCTCGACGAACTCGCGCGTCTCCCCGTCCCAGGCGTAGGTGTAGCCGGACGGCAGCTTCTCCTCGCTGATGCTGCTGAGAAAAGCCACGCCATCTCCGATGGTGCGCCCCTCGCCCATCTGCGCGGAAACGGTGACGGAGCGCAGGCGGTTGAAGTGGGGGTAGCTTTCCGGCACGGTGTTCTCGGACCAGGTGACGACGTTGCTCAACTGCACGAGCACGCCATCAGTCGAGCGCACATAGAGCCGGGAAAGGTCGCTGGGCGTGGCCCGGTTGGCGTCGGTCACCTGCACGATGACGTAATACTGCTGGTTGCCGCGCTGGAACTCCGTGACGCGCCGGCCGCCGAGGAGCGACTCGAGCGTGGAGGCGATGGCGCTGATGGGCACACGCAGATCGGCGGCCTTTGCGCGGTCCACCTTTACATCCAGCTGGGGTTTGGTCGGCGAGGGATCGACGCGGGGTTGGATAAACTGGCCGCTCTCGCGCATGGCCTTGATATAGTCGGCGCCGAGCCGCTGCAGGACGTGGAAATCGCTGCCGAGCAGGACCATTTGCACGCCGCCCCCGGAGCCACCGCGACCGCTGCTGAACGGCCGCATGGGACTGGCCACCGCCTGCCCGCCAGTGACCGTCTTCTGGAAATTCCGCCGGAGCTCCGCCGTGATCTCCTGGGTCTTGCGGGTGCGTTCCTCCCAGGGCTTGAGGGTGGCAAAAACAAAGGCGCGGCCGCCGTCGCCCGTGCGATGGAAGGTGCGGTCGGTCTCCGGAATCTTCAGGATCATCTGCTCCATGTCCATGGAGTAGAGTTTCAGATATTCTGGCGTGGCGCCGATGGGCGCGATGAGGTTGGCCATGAAAATGCCGCGATCCTCCAGCGGCGTGAGCTCCCGCTGGAGTTGCGTATAAAGCGCCAGCCCGCCGGTCGTGAAGAGGAGTGCGCCCAGCAGCACCTGGGGCTTGACCTTGAAGGCGCCGCGCAGGGTGCCGGCAAACAGGTTGTTCAACCAGACGAAGAACGGCTCGGTCTGGCGGTAGAACCAGCCATGCTGCGCCTGGCCGGCCACCCGCTTGGCCCGCAGCACGCGCGAACACATCATGGGCGTGAGCGTGAGGGCCACGAAGGCCGAGACGATGACCGACACGGCCAGCGTGATGCCAAATTCAAAAAACAGCCGCCCCGTCTGTCCCGACTGGAAAGCCACGGGCAGGAACACCGCCGCGAGCGTCAAGGTGGTCGCGATGATGGCAAAGGCCACCTGCCGCGCGCCGTAAATGGCGGCGTGGATCGGAGCCTCGCCCTCCTCGATGCGGCGGTAGATGTTTTCCAGCATCACGATGGCATCGTCCACCACCAGGCCGACCGCGAGCACGAGCGCGAGCAGCGTGAGCGTGTTGATGGTGAAGCCCATCCAGTGCATGATGGCGAAAGAGCCGATGAGGGACACTGGGATGGCCACCAGCGGCACGAGGGTGGCCCGCCAATCGCGCAGAAACAAAAAGATCATCAGGACCACCAGCGTGGCGGCCTCCCACAGGGTCTTGTAAACCTCCCGCACGGAGCGGTCCACGAAGACCGAGCTGTCAAAACCGATGTCCACATTGATCCCGGCGGGCAGGTCCGCCTTGATGAGGGGGATCATCGCCTTTACGCCATTGGCCACGTCGAGCACGTTGGCCTGGGCCTGCCGCAGGATCTGCACGCCCACGGTGGGCCGGCCCTTGAAAAAGGACTCGGCGCGGTATTCCTCCGCCCCCAGTTCCACGCGGCCGATGTCGGTGAACTTGACCTGATAGCTGCCGCGGCTGGCGACGACGAGGTTTTCGAACTCACTGAGCTGGGTCATGCGGCCTTCGATGCGGACGGGGAATTCGCGGGCGCTGGACTCGATGCGGCCGCCGGGAATCTCCACATTTTGCTGGCGCAGGGCGTTCTCGACATCGCTGACCGTGAGCTGGTGCGCCGCCAGCCGGTCGCTGTCCACCCACAGGCGCATGGCGTAGCGCGGGCCGCGGACATTGACCACCCCGACGCCGTGAATGGTCTGGAGCCGCTGGATGGCCACGCGCTCGACCAGCTCGACCAGTTCCAGCCGGCTATAGCGGTCGGAGTTGAAGGCCACCGTGATGACGGGGTTCGAATCGGCATCGGCCTTGGTGATGACCGGTTCGTTGATCTCGTCGGGCAGCCGGCCCCGGCCGCGGCTCACGCGGTCCCGCACGTCGTTGGCCGCCTCGTCGATGTTGCGGTTCAGGCCAAACTCGATCGTGATGCGGGACTGCTCCTCCTGCGAACTGGAGCGGATGACCCGGATGCCGTCGATGGAGGCGATCTCCTTCTCCAGCGGCTCGGTGATCTTGGCCTCGACGACCTCGGCCGACGCCCCGCGGTAGTTGGTCTCCACCGTCACCACGGGCGAGTCGATCAGCGGATATTCGCGCACCGGCAGACGCTCAAAACTGAGCAGACCGATGAGCACCACCAAAATGGACGCGACGAGCGCGACCACCGGACGCTTGATGGAAACATCGGACAATAGCATGGCCTAATCCCCCAGTCTGAATTCGGCGCGCAAGGGGCGGGGTTCCAATTTGATGCCGGGATAGAGCACCAAGGCGCCGACCCCCGAAGCGACCACGGACATCTGCTCGGAAAGGGTGGCGGGGGCGACCGGGGTCACCTCAACGAGGCCGCGCTCGCGCAGCCCGAGCACCACCGGAACGAACTCGGCCACCTTGTCCGCACCCTGATCCCGGACGATGATCAACTGCGGACCGGACGCGGTGGTGAGAATCGCCCCCTCCGGCACAGTCAGGACGGCCCGGTGCACCTCGAGCACAAGTTCGATGCCGGCAAACATGCCCGGCTGAAACCCGGCTGGATTTTCGGTCACGAAGCCCTTGACCTGGCTGGAGCGGGTGCTCCGGTCGATGACCGAGGAGATGAAATAGACCTCGCCCTTGGCGCGGGCTTCGCCGGCGGGCGTTTGGGCCCGGACGGTAAACGTGGTGCCGGCCTTGACCTTGGAGGTAAAACGTTCGGGCACCTGGAAGTCGATCTTGAGCCGGCTCAGATCGTCGAGCGTCGTGATAACCGTGGCGGCGGTAATGTAGTCGCCAGGGGAGATGGTGCGCGCTCCCACGACGCCATCGAAGGGCGCCTTGATCTCGGTCTTGGCCACGCGGACCCGCAACAAGGACTGCGCGGCGCTGGCGGAGGAATGTTCGGAGCGGACCCGGTCGGCCTCGGCCTGCGACATGGAGCGCGCCTCAGTGAGGTTCTCACTGCGCTTCAGGTTGAGCTCAGCCAGATGAAACGAAGCCTCGGCCTGGGCGAGCTGGGCGCGCAGCTCGGCATCGTCGATCTTGACCAGCACCTGATCCTTGGCGACGTGCCCGCCTTCCTGGAACTGCACGGAGCGCACCTGACCGGAAATTTCCGCCCGGAGCTGGGCGGATTCATTGGCCGCCAAGGAACCGACGAGCGAAAGCGATTCGACCAGGTCCCGCCGCGAGATATTGGTGACCTCCACCGGCTGCTTCAGCGAGGCGGCGGCCGCATTGATGGCGGATTTCTTTTCGCAGCCTGTCGTCAAACCCAGGACCAGCAGGGAGCCAAACAGGAAAACGTGACGGGGGGCGGGGTGCATCCTCTAAGTGGGACTCCGGTTCAGGCGGTAAGTTTCCCATAATCTTCCGCACTAAGCAGTCCCGCCGCATCGGCCGGATTGGCCAGTTTGAGTTTCATTATCCAACCATCGGCATAGGGCGCTTGGTTGAGCTTTTCCGGGTTGGCATCAAGGGCCTTGTTAACTGCCAATACGGTGCCTGCCACGGGAGCATAAACATCCGAGGCAGCCTTCACAGACTCGACCACGCCAAAGGCCTCGCCGGCCTTGAGCACCGCCCCGACCTTGGGCAACTGGACAAAAGTGATATCGCCCAAGCTGCTCTGGGCGTAGTCGGTGATGCCGACGGTCGCGGTGCCGTCGGCGGCGACCTTGAGCCATTCGTGGGACTTCGCGTAACGGAGATCAGCGGGGATGTTGCTCATGGGGAAGAAGAGGAGGCTTGGTGTAGGTCGGGGTTTATCCCCGACATCATGCAGAGTCGGGCATAAAGCCCGACCTACAGTCAGTTTTTCTTTAGCGGGACAAAGGGCGGCTTGACGAGTGACAAATTCAACTTGGTGCCGCGGATGTCCACGACGAGAGGTTCCTTGGCTGCCGCTGCCTCGACCAAGGCCGAACCGATGGCTTCGTTCAGAATGGGTGACAGGGTGCCGGAAACCACATTGCCAACCTCATCCCCATTCTTACCCAACACCGGTGCTCCTGAACGCACAATGCGGCGGTCACCGGTCTTGAAGTAAACGATTTTTTTTGCGGAGCCTTTCTCCTTTTCCGCCTTCAGCACGTCGGAACCGATGAACGGGCCCTTGTCGAATTTCACGACCCAGCCGAGCCCGGCCGTGATCGGCGTGATCTGGTCCGTGATCTCGTGGCCATAAAGCGGAAACCCGGCTTCCAGGCGCAGGCTGTCGCGGGCGCCGAGTCCGGTCAGTTCGAGTCCAAAGGGCCCGCCGGCCGCGACGAGGGCCTCGGCCAGGCGAACGCAGTCCGCAGCGGCGCAATAAAGCTCCACGCCGTCCTCCCCTGTGTAACCGGTGCGGCTGATGAGGCATTTCACGCCGGCGACTTCGCCGTGGCTGAAGTGATAATATTTTATCCCGGCGAGATTGGTCTTGGTCAGGGTCTGCACCAGCGCGGCGGCGGTGGGACCTTGGATGGCGAGTTGCCCGTAGTCGGCCGAACGGTCGGTCACGGTGCAGTTGTAGCCCTTGGCCTGTTCCTGCATCCACGCGATGTCCTTGGCGATGTTGCCGGCGTTGATGCACAGCAGGTAGTCACCCTCGCCGCGCATGTAGACCAGCAGGTCGTCCACCACGCCGCCGTGCGGATAACACATGACCGTATAAAGCACTCGACCCGGGAAAAGCTTGGCACAGTCGTTGGTGACGAGGTGCTGGAGGAACTTGAGCGCCTCGGGGCCCTTGATGTCCGCCTCGCCCATGTGGCTCACGTCAAACAAGCCGCAACGCGTCCGCACGGCCTTGTGCTCCTCAAGGATGCTCTTGTATTGGACCGGCATGTCCCAGCCGGCGAAGTCCACCATGCGCCCGCCGTGCTGCCGGTGAAAGGCGTTGAGGGGGGTGGTCTGGGGGAGACTCATGCCCCAGACTAAGCGCACGGCCCGCGGGGCGGGCAAGGAAACATTGCCCGGGTGAGTGTGACAAGGTGGAGCGCGTTGCCCCCAACGCGCTGAATCATGCCCGCTGCGCACACCAAGCGCCTTGAGGGCAAGGCGCTCCACCCAAGCTGAAAGAATTTGTGTCTTCTGTCTCCTGAACTCTGTATTCTGACCTCCGTGCCCACCCTCGCCTATTGGATCCACGACCTCAGCCCGTTTCTCGTCCGCTTCGGCGAGAATTTCGGCCTCCGTTGGTATGGACTGGCCTATCTCATGGGATTTCTCGGGGCGGGCTGGCTGCTGCGCCGTTACCATCAGGCCGGGCGCAGCACCCTGGAGACCCCGGCCGTGTTCGACCTGATGACCCTGCTGGTGGCAGGAGTCATCGTGGGGGGACGGCTCGGTTATTTTCTCCTCTACCAGCCCGCCGTGTTTTTTAGCGACCCGCTCATTCTGGTCCGGGTATGGGAAGGCGGCATGGCGAGCCACGGCGGGTTCCTCGGTGTGACCGTGGCCCTGTGGTGGTTCAGCCGGAAACGTGCGGAAACCATGCTGCAGGTGGCCGACCTGATCGTCACCACCGTGCCGGTCGGGCTGTTTTTCGGTCGCGTCGCAAACTTCATCAATGGGGAACTTTACGGCAAAACCACCGCTGTGCCCTGGGCGGTGATTTTTGAAAATACCGGCGGCGGGACGCTGCCCCGCCATCCCTCGCAACTCTACGAGGCCGCGCTGGAAGGCCTGGTGTTGTTCGTCTTCGTGCAATGGCGTTTTTGGAAAACCGACTGTGCGAAAGCACAACCCGGCCGGCTCTCCGGCGAATTTCTCCTCACCTACGCCTTGGCCCGGGCCGTCTGCGAAATTTTCCGTGAACCCGATGCGGCGCTCATCCTCGGCCTGAACCGGGGCACATTCTATTCCTTCTTTCTGATCGCGGGTGGCGTGGCGCTCATCGCCCTCGCGCGCCCAATGGCCAGTCGGCCCAAGTAGTCTATTAAACTACAAACTCCGCCCAACCGGTTTGTAGTTTAATAGACTACTTGGGCCCGCGCCACTTCACGCCGTGATATCGCGGCTTTGGCTCCGCGCGCACAGCCAGGCGAGCAGGAGCAGCGTGCGCTCGGCGTCAAGGCAGCCACGCTCCGCCTTCAGGCAGACCTGCAGTCGCTGACGCGGCAGCCCGAGAATCCGCCCCAGTTGCGCCTTGCTGCCGCGTTTGCGCAGATGCGGCCGGACCTGTCGCACCAGTTCGTTCCAGAGTGGCGTGTCCGGCCCCGGCTGCAGGGTCAAACCGCGCTTCGGCGCCCGCCGCCGTCGCCGGGCATCGGCCGCGCGGCTCGCGGCACTGAGCGCCGCTTGAAACAGGATCACCGCCAACTCAAAGGGGAGCTTCGCCAGCGGCAGGGTGGTCGGATAGGCTTTGCTCATTGTCGCATGGGGAGTTTGTAGTCTAATAGACTACATGGACCAGCCACGGCTGGTCAAGCGCGCCAAGCTGTAAGCCTGCCCCGGTTTCAACAGGCTTCCAGCACCGTGCGGCTTGAGACCGGCAGGCGCTGGAAATAGGCGGCGAAAGCCGCCGGTTCGTTCTGGTCGATGCGCGCCGACTGGACACGCCGGCCCTCGGCATCCACGGTGCATACCACCGAGTAGCGCTTATGGTAGTCGATTCCGGTGTAGAGCATAGTAACGGCAGTCCACGCTCACTTTGAGGCTCGCGCAACCAACCGTCATTCATGTTATCTGTTAGGTTGAAGTATCTCACGCATGTTTAGCTCCCGATCAAGTATCTTGGCCGTCGCTTGCATATTGCTATTCGCATTTCTGTGCGGTGCCTGGGTGCTCTTCGAGAATACGTCTGGGCGCATTAGCGAGAGCCTATATCTGCCCGCTTACTACATCCTCTATCCCGGCTGGCTCGCCTCAGTTGCGTTCCTTGTAAATATGCACGCTCGATTTGGGGACTGGCGTGATTTCGTCGTCCTCGTTTCGATTTCGTGGATCGTTTGGATGATGCCGGTCGCTTTGGTTTGCGGTATTGCCACAAGAAAGAAGAAGACCGAAAGAAGAGCCTAACCAGCAGCAACGCCCCAGATCTCACCTGAATCGACTATGATGCTCACGCTCCACATTGCCCAGTCATTCCATCCGCCTTCGCCAAGGCTACGGCGGACAAGAAGTGCCGGCTCGCCCGCCCGGCAGGCGTGGCTGATCTGAATCGTTAGCCGAAGAAAGAATATGCCCAAGGAGTCCGACTGGAAAAAATTCAGGGCCATGGTCCCCACCCTCCGCGAGAGATATTTGGCCGCGCGGAATGGCCCGATTGCAGTG
>LNEH01000055.1 GCA_001464505.1 Verrucomicrobia bacterium Ga0077533 | reverse complement strand
AGCCGAGCAAATTCCACCTCTACATCCAGATCGCGATGATCCTGTCCGTCATCACCGGCGTGGAGGTCGTGCTGGTCTACCTGCCGATTGTGAAGTGGTTCGTGGTCACCTCGCTCCTGCTGCTTTCCGCCGTCAAATTCATGTTCGTCATTTTCTATTTCATGCACCTGCGCTGGGACAAGGTGTTTTGCACGATCCTGTTCTTCATCGGCCTCGTGCTCGCCGGGGGCACGATGTGGGCGCTGCTGCACCTCTTCGGCGCCGACGCCGGCAAGCCCCTGACTTCCGCCGCGCTCGACCTCGCGCGCGTGGTTCTGGCCTGAACCCCGACCCGGCTGCGTCCATGCCGCGCAAACTGGGCGGCTATTTTTTGGCCGGTTTTTCTTCGTCGCCGGCGTCGGACCGGCCTTTTTCTTTTTTGGATTTGTTCTCCGTGGGAGCCTTGGCCTCGCCGGCGAAGTCATACTGAATCTCCATTGAGACGAAAATGGCCTGTTTGTCGGCCATGGTCTGGGGTGGAAATTCGAGCACCGTAGCCGCCACCAGGGAGGGCAGGACAAACTCCGGATGGGTCGCCTTGACGATCCTTGGATTGATGACCCGGCCTTCTTTGTTGATCACCACGGCCACGACCGCTTTGCCGCGCTTGCCGCTGCCGCGGAGTTCGGTCGGATACCCGGGTGGGTGGAAGCGTTTCGGCAGGGGCCATTTCGGCAGCTGTTCGGCCGGAACGACTGTCTCATTGACCTCCACAAAAACCGGCCGGCTGGCCAGGGTCTCGATGATCGTCTCGCGCGACATGCGGAAGGCGATGGGAATCTTGACACGCATGGGCACAGGTTTTCCCTCGCTCTCACCGGCCTTGAATTCCCACTGTCGGACGGCCGCGAGCGCCGCCTCGCCAAATTCGGGATGCGAGGCGGAGCTGACTTTTGCCTCATGGATCTTGCCGTCAACCCCGACCAGGCATTCAACCTCGGCGTCACCATTCGTCAGTTGCTGGCGCAATTCCGGCGGATGCTCCGGCGCCACGGACCGCATGACCACCGGGGCGCGCAGGCCCCCGGCGGAGACGGGGGCGGAAGCCGCCGGCTCGGCCGCGATCGCTTGGCTCCATCCTGCCATCCCCAGAAAAAGAAACCACCGCAACGTCCGATAGGGCATCGGCCGGACGACCATGGGGCAGCGCGCCAGATTTGGCAGCCGGGTGATCATGGGTTACTTGATCAAGACCGGCGTCGGTTTCCGGCCGCTTTGCCGGTAGACCTCGAGCGCCTTGGGCATCAGGTCCATGAGCTGCAAGATGCGCTCGGGGCTGGACGGGTGGGTGGACAGCCAGGCGGGCGGGAGCGGTTTGCCGGCTGATTCCTCCTCCAGTTTTTCCAGCACCTTGATGGCTTCCTCCGGATTGTAACCGGCGCGGGCGAGATAAATGAGGCCGATGTGGTCGGCCTCTTTTTCCTTCTTCCGGTCGAAGCCCACCGCCGTGATGCCGGTGGTGAGGCCATAGGCATCAAGCACCGCTCCCGATGTGATCGAGCCGGTGCCGGAACCGGCCATAATCCCGCCCACGATCAGCCCGCCGCCCTGGATCGCCATGTCTTGCGAAAGCCGCTCGTTGACATGGCGGGCGGCCACGTGGGCGATCTCATGCGCCAGCACGGAGGCCAGCTGGTCGTCGTTCTGGATGATTTTGAACAAGCCGGTAAAAACGCCCACCTTGCCTCCGGCCATCGCGAAGGCGTTGATCTGCTGGGGCACTTCAAAAACGACGAATTCCCACTCCGCATCTGGCACATCCCAGAACACCACTTTGGACAAACGGTCCCCCACCCGCTGCACGCGCTCATTGTATTCCCGGTTCCGGCTCAGCGGGTAGCGTTTTTTCAATTCGGCGAACGCCTCCATGCTCTGCTGGACGACCTGCTTGTCTGAGACCATGCTGACGGCGGAGCGACCCGTGACGGGGACTTGGTAGCAACCGGGGCTGCAGAGTGTCCCGAATAGGGCGGCGGCGGTGACGACGGTGCAAACGGCTGCTTTCATGGGGTAATCCGGAAGCGACGGCGTGACGTTAGTCCTGTTGATCGGATTGGCAAGGGCGCGCGACCGGATATTTGGCATTTGCGCAACGGGAAAATATGCCCAATTTCTGCGGATCAGGCGATACCCCTTCTCACCGGCAATCCACGAACCGCGGGTGAGAATGCGCACCCCCACGCATGAGCGACCAACCCGACCCCTCTACAGTGAAAAAGCCCCGGCGGATCATTCACTGGGATCCCGAACATGGACGGGTCGTCGGGCAACGCCGGTGGACCGCCCTCCGCATCCTCGGCTGGGCCGCCGGGGGTTTCCTGGGGTTGTTGCTCGCCGCCGGCCTGGTGATCCGTGGCATCCGGCTGGTGGTCGGGCCTGAGTTCCTGCAAACCACCGGTTCCGCCACCCCCGGCACCGCCGAGATTCCTGGCGACGCTTTCGTCAGCGAGTCCAAGGCCTCCCTGGCCCGCGAGACCGCCGCCAAGACCCTGGCCGAACTGCGCCGGTTGCCGCATGGGCACCCTGCGTTGTTGCAGCGGCTCATCTTGATTGAAAAGGCGTTTCTGGGCGGCGACGCGTTGCTTGCCTCCAAAGGCTACGGCAAAGCCTACGCCCACTTCGATGCGCTCAACCGCGAAATCGACGAATTCAGCCAGGACATCAGGTTGAAGCAGGAAACCCAGAAAGCCTACGACGAGGTGCTCCTGCGCATGAGGGAGATCGACCGCGCCCGCAGCCTGGCTCCGCAGGAGTTCGAGACGGCCTTCGCCGAGGCCAGCACCGGCCGGCAATTTTTCATCGATGGCCGCTTCCCCACGGCCAAGAAACAGTTTGATTCCGCCTTTGCGGCGCTGGGCCGGGCCGAGCAGGTTCTGCGGCGGTATACCGATGAGCAGTTGCGCCAGGGGCAGCTATCGGTCGCCGCCGGCCAACGCGAGGCGGCGCTGGCGGCCTTCCAAGCCGCGTTGGACAAAGATCCGGGCAATGATCTTGCCCGCCAAGGCATGAAGCGTGCCGAGGTGGCCGACCGGGTGCATGCCTTGCTGCGGCAAGGCGCCAGTTTCGAGGAGAACAAGGAATACGCCAAGGCCCGGGAGGCCTATGCCAAGTCATTCGAGTTGGATGGCTTCTCCGCCGTCGCCCAGCAGGGCAAGGCGCGAGCGGAGCGGTTGGAGCGGGAGTCCGAATTCTCCGGCGCATTGCAGGCCGCCCAAGCGGCCCGGGCGCAACGCGCCTGGCCCAAAGCTATCCTCGCCTATCAGCGCGCGCTCAAGGTCGATCCCAAGCGGGAGGAGGTCATCAAGGCGCTCGCCGAGACGCGCGAGATTGCGCACCAGGAGGCGGTGAAGCAGTCGCTGGCCAAGGCTTTCGACCATGAAAACAAATACGAATGGGAGGAAGCGCGCACCGCTTACAACGACACCATGCAACTTGACGCCCAGCATGGCGAAGCGAAGGAGGGCTATGTGCGCACCGGCCGGGTCATCCGCGCGCTCCTGCAATACAACCGGCTGATCGAAACCGCCGAGCAACGCGCCCAGCGCGCCGAATTCCAGACGGCCATCCGTTTCTTTAACGAGGCCATGGCGGTCAAGCCCTCCTATCTGCCCCTGACCAATGAGGTCGAGCAGTTGCGCAGCCTGCTGTTGACCCAAAACCAGCCCGTCGAGGTCACCTTTCAATCCGATGGCGATTCCTGGGTTTCCATCAGCAACTACCGCATGCTGGGCAAAATCAAGCGGGAGACCGTGAAAATCCTGCCCGGCGACTACGAGATCGTCAGCCGGCGGAAGGGGTATCAGGATTTATTGCTGCTGCTGCAGGTGCGCAACGGCACCACCCCGCCCGTCGTCAACGTCGCCTGCACGCTTCGCGCCAGCAGCTGACCTTCAACCCATGAAATCCGGCCCCCTCCTCTCGGGTCTCATCGCCGCCACCCTGGCGACCGTGGCGTGGGCGCAGACTCCGGCCCCTGCGGCAACATCGAGCAGCCAGCGCATTGACGCCGCCAAACGCACGGACAAATCCGCCCAGCCGCGCAAGGCGGTCATCCCCGATCCGGACCTGCTGGACGGATCGGCATTGGAGCCCGAGAAACGCCCCCTGTATGGCATGCTGTCGGAAATCGAAATGGGGGAAAAGGAGGGTGGCAACGCCGCGAAGATTTCCCCTGATTCAGGTCGGGCCGGCGGCGCGGAAGAATCGGATAAGGCCGGCGGCGCTAAAAATGCCGCAACCCAGCCGCCCGAGAACTCCGGCGGGGAAAACGCAAAGATCGCAGAGGGACCTGAGGCACCGGCTGAGGGTGTGCAAGTGGCAGAACTGAAGGTGCCGGAAGGCGCCGCATCCGGCGGCCCCGATCAGAACACCGCCAAACCGCGCGACCTGCAAATCGGCGATGCGACCTTGCAAATCCAGACCCTGAGCAAAAACGCCCCCAATGTCGTCGGGATGGAAAGCAGCACAAACCAGCAATATGAGAAGAAACTCCCCAGCGGTTCCCCTCCCTCGGGCAGCAACCGCAATACGGGCGTCGAGAAAGGTCGCGTGGTCCCCAAGGGCCTCTGATCTCAAGCTTCGTTCCGGCCCATGAAAAAACTGTGGCTTTGCCTGCTCCTGGCGTTGCTGCCGTCCGCCGCGTCCGCCGAGACGGTGATCTATCCGGTGGAAGGCATCGCCGACATGTGGCGGTTGGCCAACGAGGAATTTCGGGAAAAATACGCCGGGATCAACATCACCGGCCTGGGCCCAAGTGATGAGGGTTGGTTCGTTCGATATCGTCACGAGAATCTGACCTACCTGTTCGGCCCGCTAACCAGCCGGGAAGACGCCCTTAAAGCCAGATGGGAACTCGAGGCCGTCCGCGATGCCGTCATCCGCGAACGCCCCACCCTGTCGAGCAGCCGGGTCGATGTGGTGAAATTCACCTACAGCGGAGTCTACGGCACCCGGGGCAATCAGCCCTATGACGGGCAAGGCGACTCCGGCGCGAAGGATGTGGATGGCAAGCTCATGGGAGGCAACGGCGACATCGACGGCGATGGCATCCCAGACAACCAGGACAGTGATATGGACGGCGACGGCATCCCCAATGATCAGGATGGTGACATGGACGGTGACGGCATCCCCAACGATCAGGACGGCGATATGGACGGCGATGGCATTCCCAACAATCAGGACGGTGACCGGGACGGTGATGGCATTTCCAACAGTCAGGACGGCCAACCCTCCCGTTATGATGCCACGCAGGAGAATCAATCTGGCGGCACAGGCGCTGATGGCGGACAGCAAGGCCAGAAAGGAGAAAATAATGGCAAGGATGGACAACCAAACCCTCTGCAATTTCCCCCAGCGGGCAATCAGCAGCAAAGCGGGCAACCGGGGCAGCGACAACCACCAGGATCTGCGCAGCAGAAAAGCAGCCAACCCGGACAACCCGGACAACCAGGGCAGCCGGGACAACCCGGACAACCAGGTCAGCCGGGGCAACAGCAGCAGCAACAGCAAGGTAGCAGCGTTAATATCATCCAGCTAATCAAGTGGATCTTGGGCATCCGTTGATCTGGCGCCACTCTGGTGCCCGGATTGGTGCCGGGCGCATCGGGCTGGTAAGCTAGACTGTGGCCCGCCGTCCAAGGATCCCCACCCTAGAGCAGTTTAAGTTGAGTTGTGGCCGTTGGAAAAGGTGGAGCGTGCTGACCTCAGCGCGCTTGCCTTGGAAAAACGCCCTGAGGTCAGGGCGTTCCACCCAAAATCTGGCTACACTATTTTTAAACTGCCCTAGGGATCAATTTCCTGCAAGGCGATGAATGCGCCGCCGTGCTGGTGGGTGACCTCCCGCATCAAGTTGGCGTATTTAACCCCGGTGTTGCCCATGGAAAACCCCATTTTCACCGCGGTCGGAAACCCGATGGCGTTGATCACCACCTTGCGCTTCCCCTCCTCATCCCGCGGATTGAGCTCATCGAGGCGGCGCAGAACGGCATCGGCCGTGCCGGTAAATTCGTCGCCCAGGATGAAGACCATCATCTTCATGTCCGGATTCTTGTCATCGTGCAGCGTGCGCAAGGCCCGCACGATGCCGGGCACGGGATTGCTGTTGCTGAAGACGTCATAGCGGAGCAGCGCCTGTTTGATGGCATTGCGCACCTCGGGCCCGTCGGGCAGCCACTTTTCGTCGGTCCTTCCACCCATGATGAACCGGCCGTCGGCATCGAGGAACTGGATCCCCTCGACCAGCGGATACGCGTCAAGCACCTCGTCGAATTTCCGCAGCACCACCGGCCAGATCCGTTCTGTCGCCGGGTTGCGCATGCTGCCGGAACTGTCGATGACGAAGACGATAAAATTGCCGCCGGCCGGCAGGCCGATCGGGGTCGGCGATACCGCCAGTTCCATTTCGGGCTTTTTTTGCCGGGCCGCGATGTCCTTCTTGAGCTCGTCGATCTCCACCAACAGGCGTTGCCGGCCCGATTCCTGATAGTGGAGCTGCTGTTCCAGTTGGGCCAGCAGGGCCTTGAGTGTGTCCTGCTGCCGTTGCGCCTGCTCCACCGCGCTGGCCCGGCTTTGGGTGCGCAACAGGTTCTCCTTCTCGGTGCGAAACTGGGCGAGCGAGCTCAGCTGCAAGGCCAGCGTGCGCTGCAACTGCTGCCGCAGATCGCGCATCGCCTGCGTTTGCGAACCCATCGTGAGCACAAACAGGAGGATGATCGCCCCGAAGCCGCAGCAGATGCAGTCGAGAAACGACAGGCTGAACAGGGAGATGGAACGGCGGCGGATCATAGGTCGGGCCAGCTGGCGGCCGGGCTGACCAAGGCTCCGCGGGTGGCGCCGGCGAGCTCCCAGTAAAGGGCCGCCGCCCCGGGATCACCCGTCATGGGAAACAAAATGGTGCTGACGGGTATGCGGGGCGGCAATTGGCGCTGCGCATAGCGGAAATAACGGATGCGGGCGTCGTCATCCGCGCCACCAGGATTGGGTGCCGTGTCGCTCGTGGTCGGCAAGCTGTCCGTCAGGAGCACGATGGCATCCGGCAGGTGGTCCATATACCGCACCATGGTAAAGGCCCGCTCGAGATTGGCCGAGCCCTGGGGCACAACCTGATACAAACGCGTGAGCGCCTCCTGCACGCCCTGCTTGTCACTGCGCGCGATCCACTCGTCGCCGCGATTGGGCAGCAGCGGCACGGTCTCCTCATTAAAGAGGAGGATTTTAAATTGAGACTCGGGCGCCAGGGTGGCGACCATCCAATGGACGGATTTGATGACGCGCTGCCACTTGGGCGACTCCTTCTTCTTGAAATCGGGGTCCGCCAATCGCGTGATGGCGTCGTCAAGGGAATCACCCAGCATGCTGCCCGACACCCGCACGAGAAACAACACATGGGTTCCCTCCAGTTTCACGCCGGTCAGGTATTGGCGCCGGTCGATCTCCGGTATTGGCACCGGTTGCTCGTCCTCCTTGGGCAATGCTTTGCTGTCCTCCATCAGCCGGGCCACTTCCTTTTGCAACAGCCCCATTTGCCGGAGCAGGAGCGTCAGCTGCTCCTTTTGGTCGGTCATCTTTTTCTCCCCGGCGGCGTTCAGGTCCAACAGCGCCGCCAAATCCGCCTCGGTCGCCGGACTGGGGTGCCCCAGACGCTGCATTTCCCACTGCTCGGCGATGATCTGCTGCTCCAGCCGGCGGACCTGATCGCGCAGATCCTCCAAGGTCTGCTGGCTGAAATCGATCTTTTGTCCGGTGGTCAGGATGAAAATCAACAACACCGCGCCAAAGCCGCAGCAGATGCAGTCCATGAATGAGAGACTGTAGGGCTCCGTCTCTTTGCGCTTTTGTCTCAGCATGGCGAAGGGGTCCGGTGGTTAGGTTCGACGGGGTGGGCGGTCGGGGGTGGCGGGACAGTTGGCGAACAACACCTCGGTCTCGGCCGGGCCATAACGCAGGGTCAGCCGGTCGCCGGTGTCGACCACCGTGCCGCCATCAGCGTCCGCCACCTGCTGATGTAACAGCCACCACCGACCAGCCTGCTGCTCCAAGCGGATCCGGCCGCCGGCTCCGGCATGTTGGAATGCTACGGGCAGAGCCAGGTCAACGGAACCGTCGTCCGGCCCGATGGTGAAGCAGGTCTGCCCGGCGAGCGCCCGGCCGAGACCCTCGCAGATTGCGTGGGTGGGTGGCACGGCCGCACCGGTGCGGCGGGCCCGCAGCAACCGGATTTCACACCCGATGTGATGCGCCGGTTCCGTGCTGGCCGCGGGCGAGGCGGTTTCGACCGAAACCTCAGCCAGGTGCCCGGGCAGCGGACGATCCGTGCCGGCGCAGGCCGCACCGCTGGCTGCGGCCCCGCCGGGCAGCTGGAGCAAGGAAGTCAGCCCGGCAGCCCGGAATTGCGCGGCGATCCCGGGCAAGAGGCCCGCGCGATCCGTCAAGGCGACCGTGCAGGGCTCCGGACGGCCGGACGATTTGTGGCTCAGGGCCCGCACCCCTTGCACCAGGGTCTGGATGAGAGCCGCGGCGTCGGCCGCAAGTTGCTCTCGCGTGGCCGTCAGCTCGTAGGCGTGGCTGCCGGTGTTGATCTGAAAATGACGGTCCTCCGCACCCGAAATCAGAAACTGCTTCATCTGCCGATAAAAAGCCTGCTCGATGTGTCCGTTTTCGAGAATGTCGAAGGTGGTGTGCCGCAGAAACCGGTTTCCCATCGCCGTCATGGCGTGCCGCAGGAACCCGGCATATCCCGCTTGCGGCAGTTCGGAAAAATCATGGCGCACGAACCGCCCTCCTTCGTTCCGGAGCAGGGTGATCTCCGTCCCGTGCAGGTGGATATCAATCACCAACAATGGCTGGGTGCGGTCAAAGTAATCCAACCGGGGATCATTCACGGCCGCGCACGCCATGTCGATGATCCCGGCCAGAGGCAGTTTAAGCTCGCTGGCCATGCCGAGCAACAGACCGATTCTCTCATCCTCCGTGGCTGCGTCCTTCAAATAGGCTCCGGGGACGGCCAGCATCACCTTCTCCGGGGTTCCGGACACAGCCGCCAGACGATCCCGGTAGTCGCTCAGAAAATAATAGGCGAGTTGGGAGAATGACAGCGTCCGGCCCTCCTGGGTCAGCGCGGACGATTCGCGGGACAGCCGGTTCCAGAAATTGTGACAGATCCGGCGGGGATGGACGAACCAGTTATCCTCGGCCTCACGGCCGAAGCTGATTTTTTTCCCATCATGGCTGACCAGTCCCATCCAGCCCAGCGTGCCCCCGGCGTCGGGCAGTTGGAGCGGGTTGATCCGGCCGTGATCATGCACGGTCGCTTGAAAACCCGCGTCACAAAGCTCAAGGCCCAATGTTGCCATGGGAATTGCGCCAGCTCAGGCCCCGGGGGTTGGGTTTCCCTCCGCGATGGCGGGCACCTTCATGATATCCAGCAGTTTCTCCCGGCTGTATTTTTGCAGTTCGAGGATCAAGGCCTCCTGCCGGGATTGCAGCATGTGCAGCATGAACATCAGGACCATGCTGATGAGCAGGGCCACGAGCGTGGAGTTAAAGGCCAGGCCAAGGGAAGAAGTGACCCCGGTAAGATCGCCCTTGATCGCCTCATCCGCGTGCGCCAGCGCGTCACCGATGCCGCGCACGGTGCCGATGAAACCTATCGCCGGTATCGCCCACGCCACGTAGCGCAAGAGCGAGAGGTCGGAATCAAGGGTGTCCGCCACCAGTTCGGCCCTCTCCTTGATGGCACTCGCGGCATCCTGCACCGAGTGGGTGGCGTGGAAGCGGTGCAGGGCCGCCAGCAGGATATCGGGCAGCACCCGGTCACGCCAGCGCTGGGATGCCTCCACCGATGTCTTGAGCTCCTTGTAGCGGTCCAACGCATCCTCGGGTATGATGCGCTCGCCCGGCCGGGTGCCGATGAAGTCATGCTTGAGCAACGCCCGCTCCCGCCCCACCTGCAAGAGTTTATAGGTCAGGATGATGGTGGCCCAGACCCACAGGATGATTGCAATCTCCTGCTCGGGATCCTTGATGATAATGATCAGCGACCGTTCCGCCTTGGCGGGCTTGTCCGCCGCTTGGGCGGCGATCAGCCGGCCGGTGATCTCGAGTTCGGCCGCGCGGGGGCGGACGATGGTGCTGTAGAGCGACTCGACCAAAAGCACGGCAAAAACCAACCCGAGATTGGGCACCAGAAAATCGAGCGAAAAAATCCCCTTGTTTCGGGAAAACATGGTTCTAAAGTGCAGGCGGCAGTAAAGGCACTCTTGATGCCGGTCAGTTGGTAGCCAGAATAAAAAACCCCTAAAATAATTGCCGGCATTCAATCGGAAGATTTGCGAAAAAACCCAATCCGGCTATTCTGCCGGTCACTCCAGCCCCGCTCACAACCCCATCTGTATGACCTGCCTTGCCACCGCCTCGGCTTGGTTCCAGAAAGTCACTGCTTTCTGTCTCGTGGTGGTGTTGGCCGGTGCGAGCGGCTGTCAGGTGGCGCCTTCGAAAACAGTGACGGGGGCCGGGACTGGCGCCGGCGCCCGGGAGCGCCAGCGGCAATACCAGCCAAGGCGTGCTGGCCGGCGCCGCGGCGGGGGCCGTCATCGGCGGCATCATCGGATTCACCCAGGAGATGAAGGAGCGCCGGGAGCAAGAACGTCTGGCCCAAGAGCGCGCCTATCAGCAGGATCTCGCAAAAAAGCGGGCGGAGGAGGCGAGGATCAAGGCTCAAACCGATGAGGAGCTGGCCGTCGCCCAAGGCTTTCGCATCTCCGACCTCGAGCTGAACGAGGCGCAAAAAAAAAGTGGATGATGCCAACTCCCGGCTGGCCAAGCTCCGCGAGGAGCGCAACAGCGCGCTGTCCAAAAAGAAAGCGCTGGACGATGCCCAGGAGAAGCTTCTCAGCACGGAGGCCGAGATCGCGCGGTTGGAGGAGGAATTGTCCCGCCTGCGCCGCGAGGCAACCGCCAAGACCAACGGCGCAAACCAACCGGCCGATTCAAGCCCCCGCAACCAATGAACTCGAATACGCGCTCGACGACATCTGCGCCCGCTTCCGCCATGAAAACCACGCCCCTCAAGTCAGCCTTGTTTACGGTCTGCTGCGCATTGCTGGGCGGCTGCGCCACCACCTATGATGTTCAAGTGGACGCCATCAGCAAAGCCGCGCCCGACACACCCGCGCCCCAGTCCTACAACATCAAGTCCGGCAATCCCAAGATGGATGAAGAGAGCCTGCGCTACAAGGAAGTGGCGGACTATGTGAAGACCGCCCTCTCCGGCAAAGGCATGTATGAGTCGCCCAATCCGGAGCAGGCCGATGTGGTGGTGAATCTGGATTACGGCATGAATTCGCCCCGCGTAAAATTTGAAACCGTGACCAACCCGATCATCATGCCGGTCGGCGGAGGCACTCGCACCGTGCAGGTTCCCATCCGCGACAGTGCCGGCCGGATCGTCGGTTACCAGACGATGATCATCCAGGATCCCCCCCGCATGGAGGTGGTTGGTTACGAGGATACCGTCCGCCCGGTGATCGTTTATGAGAAATACCTGCAGCTATCCGCCCGCCTGAACAAGGAGGCCACGGAGGGCCGGGCGGCCCCGGAAGTGTGGAGCGTCAGCATCTCGTCCGAGGATACCAGCAAGGATTTGCGCAAATACCTGCCAATTTTGGCCTCGGCCTCGGCCGATTATATCGGGACTAACACCAACGCCCAAAAGTCCGTCAAGATCAGGGAGGGCGACGAGGTCGTCAGTTTCATCAAGAAGGGCTTGTAACCCGACTGCGCGGACCGGCCTCCGCTTTGGGGTCTTTGCCCTTGGATTTTAGCGGGCCGCGCCGTCCGGCCGCCTTGTCCGGCGGCAAGTGATATTGCGGCCTGTTCACTCGGGCACCCCAGGGCGCCGCACCTCTCTATGGTTGTGCTTGGCCCGATCGTGACTTTACTGCGCTCCAGGATGACGGCCTTGATCAAGCTTCCACGCTTTGGGATCGGCCCCGGCTTTGTCATCACTTGCCTGCTGTTGACGGGCTGCCAGACGATCCACGACGTAAAGGTCGACGCGATCACCAATCTGCATAAGCCCGGCGGAACATCCTACCGTTTGGAAGTAAAGGACGCCGGCGGCGGCGTGGACAAGGAAGCCGGCGCTCTGGCTGTCTCCAGCACCAAGTCCGCGTTGGCGGCGCGCGGCCTGTTTGAGGCCCCGGCGAACACACCACCGGATATGGTGATCAACCTGGAATACGGCGTGGGGCCCGGCGAAATCCGCATCGTCTACCAATCCAACACCGACATGGGGGTAAGCATGACCGGGGCCCAGCGCTCGGCGGCCAGGCCGCTGCTGGTTTTCGAAAAGTATCTCGAGCTCAGCGCCCGCGTAGCCAATGCACCGGCAGACCCGCCCGCCCGCGGTGGTGCCGGGAATCCTGAGCACCGCGGCGAGGAACTCTGGAATGTGCGGGTCTCCGTGGAGGATCCGAAAAGGGATCTGGCGCCGTATCTCGTCATTCTTGCCAATGCCAGCATTGACTACATCGGACGGAATTCCGGATCAGCGATCTACCTGCGGATGGACTCCGAAGGCAACCTGCGAGGCCGCATGGAATCGGCGCCCGGCCGCTGATTCAGAAGTTATACCAATTACGGGATAATTTGAGACTTTGGCGCAGCAGCGCGGTAGGGCACACCGGCCCGGTGCGCCGCGGCGGAGCGGGCCGCTCCGCCCTGCCACAAGGCGCGATCTGTGCTGCTGCATTGCGCTCGGTTGTCGGTCCGGTCCGGTGGAATGCGCAGGCCGGGCGGCCTGTTCGCGCTTGAACGCAACGGGCATTGAGCCCCCGCCGTGGAGCCCCCGGCCCTTGCGCTTTTGATGGCCATCGGGGCTTTTCCGGTTTTCAGTGGGCGGCGATGATCGACTGGACCCACTGGCACAATGAGCCCTACCTCATCGGCGGGCTCATCTTCCTCGGCTGGCTGTATGCCATCCTGACCGGACCGTGGCGTCCGCGCCTCGCTTGCCGCGCCGAAGCCTTGGCGAAGGCGGGTGCCGTTGCTAACATCCCACCCTACCCGCTCAGCCACGCCGTCAAGTTCTACTCGGCGCTGGTCATCTTCTACCTCGCCGTGGGCTCGCCCCTGGACCAAGTGGGCGAACGCTTTTTGCTCAGCGCCCACATGCTGCAGCACCAGCTCATCATCTACCCCGCCGCCGTCCTCTTCCTGCTCGGCCTGCCGGACTGGCTGGTGCGACCGCTCACCGGCCGGCCCGGCCTGCGCCCCCTTTTTCGTTTCCTCACCCACCCGCTCGTGTGCGGCACGCTCTACACGACGGTCGTCACTGGCTGGCACCTGCCCGAATTCTACGATCTGGCCTTGCAGAACCGTTCCGTCCACATCGCCGAACATCTCATGTTCTTTGGGGCGGCGCTGTTCTATTGGTGGCCGCTGCTCAGTCCGTCGAAGGACTTTCCCCCGATAAGCTACGCCTGGCAGATGCTCTACCTGATGGCCGTCATCATCGCCATGACGCCGGTGTTCGCCTACATTACCTTCTCCTCCGACATCCTCTACCCGACCTACGAATATGCCCCGCGGATCGTGGACAGCCTGTCCGCCGCCGCCGACCAGTTGCTCGCCGGCGCGATGATGAAGCTGATCGGTATGAGCGTGGCGATGATCGCGTTTGGGATCAGCTTCTACCGCTGGTTCCAAGCCAGCGAAGCCCGGGCGGGCCAAGCCTGACCGCATGACCACTCCCAACGCCACTCCGCATCAGCGCCGGCCGCGCTATGCCGGCAAGAATCCGCGGCGATTTGAGGACAAATACAAAGAGCACAACCCGGAGCGTTACGCCGCCGATGTCGCCAAGGTGGTGGCCGCAGGCAAGACACCGGCCGGCAGCCACCGGCCCATCATGGTGGCCGAGATTCTCGCGGTGCTCGCGCTGCAGCCCGGCGAGGTCGCCGTGGACTGCACCCTCGGTTACGGCGGCCACGCCCGCGAGCTGCTCTGCCGCGTGGCGCCGGAGTCGGCGCCTCTACGCGGTCGTCTCATTGGTCTGGACGTCGATCCGGTCGAGCATCCCCGGACCACCGCGCGCCTCCGCGCCGCCGGTTGGGGCGAAGGCGTCTTCACCCCGGTGCGCAGCAATTTCGCCGGCCTGCCCAAGGTCCTCGCCGAACTGGGGCTCGCCGGTGTCGACGCCATCCTCGCCGATCTCGGGGTGTCCTCGATGCAGATCGACGATCCGGCCCGGGGCTTCACCTTCAAGGCCGACGGCCCGCTGGACCTGCGGCTGAACCCCGCGCGTCCGCCCTCCGCCGCCGACTGGCTGGCCCGGGTGACGGTAGCCGATCTCGCCACCGCCCTGACCGAGAACGCCGACGAGCCCAAGGCCGATCAGCTGGCCCGCGAACTCGTGGCCCGCCGGACCGCCACGCCCTTTACCCGCACGCGCCAGTTCGCCGACGCCATCCGGGATATCCTCAATCTCCCCAAGCCCGCCCGCGGCGAAGAACCTGACGACACACCCGTGCGCCGGGTGTTTCAGGCGGTGCGCATCGCCGTGAACGATGAGTTCGGCGTGCTCGACCTTTTCCTGCGCAATCTGCCCTATGCGCTGAAGCCCGGCGGCCGGGTCGCCCTCCTGACCTTCCATTCCGGCGAGGACCGCCGCGTGAAAGCCGCCTTCAAGGTCGGCCTGCGCGCAGGCCTCTACTCCGCGATCAGTGAAGAGGTCATCCGTGCCGGGGTGGAGGAACTCCGCGCCAACCCCCGCAGCTCCTCCGCCAAACTGCGCTGGGCCGTGCGGACATGAAAGGTGGTCGCCGATTTCCACATCGGCGACAGGCCTTCGCCAAGACTCACGGCTCTGCCCTGTTGGAGGTGGAACGCGGCCTCCGGACGCTTTGGGCTGGAGAAGCGCGTCCGGAGGCCACGCTCCACCTACTGAGTTTCGCATAATAGGGTGACACGATTTGACTGTAGGTCGGGGTTTATCCCCGACGGGTTGCCCAGCATGTCGGGCGTAAAGCCCGACCTACAAAGATGGCCGACAATGTCACTGTATTTCGCGAGCCTCAGTAATTACCGACTCAGCCGCCGGCCGGGATGAGGTCGTCCACCGAATCGCTCTCGACGTTGACGTCGGCGAAAAGCCAGGTGGAGAGGTAGCGCTCGGTGCCGGAGGGCACGATCACGACGATCTGCTTGCCCTTGTTTTCCGGGCGCTTGGCCAGCTGAATGCCCGCCCAAATCATGGCGCCGGAAGAGATGCCGACCGGGATGCCGTCCAGCTGGTTGACCTGCTTGGTCACCGGGCCGGCATCAGTCTCTTTCACCCGGATGATCTCATCGTAGATCTTGGTGTTGAGCACGGCGGGCACGAAGCCGGCGCCGATGCCCTGCAGCTTGTGCGGACCGGGCGCGCCGCCCGAGAGCACGGGCGAGGCATCGGGTTCGACCACGATCATCTTGATGCCGGGTTTACGGGCCTTGAGCACTTCGCCGACTCCCGTGATCGTGCCGCCGGTGCCGACGCCGGCGACCACGATGTCCACCTTGCCGTCGGTGTCCTTCCATATCTCCTCGGCGGTGGTCTTGCGATGAATCTCCGGGTTGGCCGGGTTGGAAAACTGTTGGAGGATGATGCTGTGCGGAATCTTCGCAGCCAGCTCCTCCGCCTTGGCGATGGCACCCTTCATGCCTTTCGGCCCCTCGGTCAGAACGACGCGTGCGCCTAGAATCTTGAGCAACTTGCGGCGCTCGGTGCTCATGGTTTCGGGCATGGTCAGGATGAGTTTGAGGCCCTTGGCGGCGGCGACGAAAGCCAGCGCGATGCCGGTGTTGCCGCTCGTCGGCTCGATGATGACGCTGTCCTTGGTGATCTTGCCCGACTTGATGGCGTCATCGATCATCGAGAAGCCGATGCGGTCCTTGACGCTGGAGAGCGGGTTGAAGAACTCGAGCTTGAGCAGGATATCCGCCTGCGCCCCGTGGGCGGCGGCGGTGCGGTTGAGGCGCACGAGCGGGGTGTTGCCGATTGTTTCCGTGATGTCGTTGTAAATCTTGGTCATGTTGGACGTGGGTTGTGGCGGCTAATGCAGTGAACTTGGGGCAAAAAGCAAATGCCGGAGATGTCTTAATCTTACGTGCTCCCGGCTTGGAGGCGCAGCCTGAGTCCGTCATAAGCCAATTGGACGCCAGCAGGCATTTTCCGGCTCCAGGTTTCGTGTTCAATGCCGTGGGTCAGATGGGTGAGGTAGGTGGCCGGGGCTCCGATTTCGGCTGCAGCGGCACAAGCCTCCTCGATGTTCATGTGGGACGGGTGCGGTTCAACCCGCAGGCCGTCGAGGCAGACCGCGTCGGCGCCCTTGGCCAGCGCCACGGCCTCGCGTGGGATGCGCTTGCAGTCGTTGTAATAGACAAACTTCTTCCCCGAAGACTTCTCCTGAAAAACCAGCCCCAGCGTGTTGAGGCCCCCATGCGGCAGCAACGTGGAGTGGATGGTGCCCTGCGGAAATTCGAGCACCGCCGGCATCTCCACCAGCTTGAACGCCGCGTAGCCCTTCGACACCGGCCGCTCGGCGATGGCGTAGGGGAACATCGCCAGCACACGCGCCATGCCTTCGTCGGTCGTGTGGACCGGCAGCGCAGCGCCGCCGTGCAGGTCGCAGAAGCGCCTCAGGTCGTCCATCCCCGTGATGTGGTCGTTGTGCCCGTGGGTGAGAATGAACACGTCGAGCTGCACCACTTTTTCGCGCAGGCACTGCACGCGGAACTCCGGCGCGGCGTCCACCTGGATGTGCAGGCCGTCCATGACGACATGGATGCTGGCCCGCGTGCGCTGGTTGCGCGGATCGGTCGAGGTGCAGACGGCGCACTGGCACGCGATCATCGGCACCCCCTGCGACGTGCCCGTGCCCATGAAGATGACTTCCATAGCGTCACCACGAAATACACCAAACACACGAAACGAAAGACGAAAGGCAGAGGCCTGACTAAAGCAGCGACTCAATCCCTAAGGGCGGCATGAAGGTCGCCCTTGTATTTCGTCATCAGGCCCGCCTTGCGATCGCGCGCCACCTCCGCCTTTAACGCACATGGATGATGTCGACCATGTGGGCGGTGCCAAAGGGCTTCTTGAGTTGCTGGCTGTGCTTCATGTGCGACGCGGCTGATCAGTCGCCTTCGATAAAATCAACCTTGGTCACACGCACGGTTTTGACGGCGTGATCGCTCCAGAAGAAGACCAAAGCATTACCGGCCAGAATCACTTCGTTGGTGCGGCCGGTATCGTCGGATTCGCGAAAATCACCTTGCATGAATGGCTGCCGGCGCAGGCGTGTCAGCAACTCGATCACCTGCTCACGCTGTTCCTCGTCAGCACGCAGGAGCTGCTGCAAGACTTCCAGATCAATCGAGAGGCCGTGGTCGGTCACAACCCCACACGTTTCATGGATTCATGGAGGGCGATAACATCCTCCAGCTTGGCCGCTTTGCCAGCCTCGATGCGCCGGTGCGCATCGCCCAGATCCTTGGCCAGCCGGCCGCCTTCTTCTTGAGTCTTGAGCTTGAGGTAGGCCGACATCAACCGGCGCTCGGTCGGCGTCGCCCGATCCACGGTGGCTTTGATTTCCTCGACTGACATGCTGGCAACCTAGCCAACCGGAACCCTGCCGCAAGATTCAATTCCACCCTGCCGCTATGCCGCCGCCGGCCCGGCGCTCGGGCCACGCCTGTGCGCCGGTCGCATCAATTTCCGCAGTCTGGCTCCGCTGCAGGAAGCACCGGCTCAGGGCACGCCATACATGTCTGTGATGAGATGCCGCAGCCTCTCTGCGGTCGCGGCGTTCACCACATCCACTTTGCGGACCAGACGCAGCGTGCTGATCGTGCGGATCTGGTCCACCGCGATCTCCGCCGGTTTGCCGGCGCATTTCACAGGCAGGCGTGAACGCCAACCCGGATGAAGACTGGTCGTGAGAGGACACACGACGACGGTGTCGAGCACCCGGTTGAGCACAGCAAGGCTGACGACCACCACCGGGCGGGTCTTGGCGATCTCCCGGCCGACCGTGGGATCGAGGGCAGCCAGATAAATGCCGTAACGCTCGGGAGTCATCGGTCGAGTGTGGAAAGGCCGTCCGCAGCAGTCGCTTTTTCCAGATCGGCAAACTCCCCGATCTGCTCCGCCGCCATTGCTTTGGCCGTCTCCTCCCAGGAGAACCGGGCATCCTTCACGGATTTGAGGAGGATGCCCTCGGGGCGCTGCTCGGCGGACACCTGGTTCTTGATGTGGTAGCGGGCGAGCAAGGGGGCCGGCAGACGCACGCCACGGGAGTTGCCAATGCGCACGACCTTGAGGGTGTCGGTTTTCATGTAGGCACTGTAATTACGTCACCCGGCCCGTCAAGCCATGCCTATAACTGTAGCGGCGCTCTATGAGCGCCGTCGGTCAGAATCGGCGGTCATCATCCTTCGCCAAGGCTACGGACGACAGGCAGACCGGCCGCTACAGTCTGATTTAACTGACTCGCCCCACTCTGCTGCGGTGCCGCCACCGGCCCGGCGACCTGTCAGCCGTCTTGTCGGCCATCTTGTCCCGTCGTAGCTCGTAGAGCGAAGTCGGAAGGCTCGGCGAAGGCTGAAGGCTTTGCGG
>LNEH01000054.1 GCA_001464505.1 Verrucomicrobia bacterium Ga0077533 | reverse complement strand
GTATCAGTGTTCATGTTGGCTGATCGGGTTCAGGTTAACGGTTAACCCGCCCCAAGCCAACCCTCGGAAAATGTGCGAAACATACCGGACGTTATCCTGGTTTGCGGGCAAGCGGCCAGTGCATGGTGGTGAAGCCCGAGCCCAAGGCATGATCGGATCGATGGTCGGGGCACAGTCTTGCTGCGCCCCTACGCGACAAGTGCGCAGCCTCGGCCGTGCGTCCTACCGTCAGGCCATTATCCTAATTTCGGCAGTTCAATTTGACCACGGATTGCAGACATGGGCACTGATGAACCTGAGGCAGATTTTCAACACAGAGGTCGCTGAGCCCGCAGAGAAATCCTAGCGATTGAATTCCCTCCGTGAGCTCTGCGTCCTCTGCGTTAAAATGCCTTGGTCTTTATCCGTGTTCGTCCGTGTTTCGAGCGAAGCGACAGTCGGCCAATCCGTGGTTTCAACTGCGTTTTCCAGGATTAGACGAGTCTCAATGGCCGGTGAGCTTCGCCAGCTCGGCCCGCAACCACGCCTCCACCGCGGAGTAATCCGGCAAGGCAAACCCGCGACGCGACGCCACGTTCGCGCTCACTTCGACGAAGAGATCCAGCTCGGCCAGCAACGCTCGCGCCAGGCCTCGCTGATCGATGCTGGTCTCGATCGCAGTTTGCTTCAGCCGCCTTTCGTCGAGCCACTTCTCGGCCTTGAGCGCCTGAGGTCGTGCTACCTGACCCGCCAGCCAAGCCTCTTCTTCCAACATCGCATAGACATGCTCGATGATGAGTTTGTGCAGCCAATGCATCGCCGAACGTGGTTCAGGTCGGGCAATCTTTTTAGCGACCCAAACTGATTTTTGCCAGAAAGCAGCGGCGTGCTTGTTGTATTCCTCCACGCTCATCCGCAGGTTGGTCCATGGGACATCCAACGCTGTGAGACGCTGCTCCCAAGCCTTGCCTCCAATCAACACCCTGTGCCCAGAGCCCAGCAGAATAACACGGGTATCCATTATGCCGCGATGCAAACGAGCCGGCATCCACTTGACCCATTCCGGATGTCTCATGCTCCAATAGACGAGCTTCATCTGCCAAGCCGCCAGCAGGATAAAGTCCGCCTCTAGGCCACCCTCGAAAACGCCGCTGACCTTGATCACCCCGCGCGGTGTTCGTTCTGAATGGGCGCACCAAAGCAGTGCGATCTCAGCCAGCCAATCCGTGCGGCTATACTTCTGTGGCCGGGTGGTAATCAGGTGAAAATCCCAATCAGACAAGGCATCGGCTTGCCCACCGACTTGCACCCGCGAGCCTATCTGCACTAGCGCTTTTATGTCGGGTTGCTGGCGCGCCCATTCGACGATACGGGCTTCGAATTCGGCGGCAGTCATGCTGGTCGCATTTGTGGGTCCGCGCCCGCTGCGGCGCAAATCTCTTTTGCGGTTCCTCGCTGTTTCCAATGGGCCGCGATCAACCAAGTGCCCCCATCTCGGAGAGTTTGGACCATTAATGGATTCATCAAAGGATGAATCCTTGAAGATGTGCGCCGACTAATCGTCGTCGCCGAGGGGCTCCGGGGTGCCGGCTAATCGCCGACGGGATTTTTCCCGGTCTGCGATGAGCAGACCCCACGGCCTGGACCGGAGACGATCAGCCTTCGCCAAGGCTACGGCCGACAGGTCAGTCGGAGGGGTTACCCAAAGTTTCTCCTTTGGCGAAACTCATTAGTGGTTGTTTCAACTTCGGTTTAAGGACGACCACTGAAAAATAGCGAGGGACCGCTTTTGTGATGCCGAGGCTTGCCGTCATCCGCTTTGTCAGCCAACTAAGGGGTGTCCTTCCAACCCGAATCTCCGATTGAACCCAGCTCGCAAGTTTCGCGCGATAGCGCGGGTAGGGCGCACCGGCCCGGTGCGCC
>LNEH01000053.1 GCA_001464505.1 Verrucomicrobia bacterium Ga0077533 | reverse complement strand
GCCTATAGTCGCGAGCAAGCTCGCTCCCACAATTTTCAACCGCATGGTTACGGCCGTGTTTCATCCGGATGGTGCTTCCGTCGCTCCACCTCATTCTTTCTCCACCGCCTTGAACCTCCTCCTGCCGAGCCACCACCACCCCGCCTATGCGTCGTCGCGTTAAGATCACCGGCATCGGCCCGGTCACGCCGGCGGGGATCGGCCGCGAAGCCTTCTTCCGCGGCATCAATGAGTCCGTCAGTCGCGTGCGCGCCATCACCCGGTTCGACCCGGCGGCGGGACCTTTCGTGGGCGCGGAGGTGTTGGATTTTGATCTGAAGCACTACGCGCCGGAGGAAAATCCCAAGCGGCTTTCCCGGCACACTCAGTTCGGCTTGGTGGCCGCCATCCTGGCATTGCGCGACGCTTCACTTACGCCAGAGCAAGCCTGTGACAAGAATCCTGTGGTTGTTACGGGCACTTCGTTGATGGATTTTGATCGAATCAGCCGTGAAATCAATATCGTGGCAACGAAGGGCCCGCGCTATGCGATGGCACGCAACCTTCACGAAACCGCCCTTGTAAACGTGCCCGGGAGTATTGCCAAACTCATCGGCCCATCTGTGCGTATGTTCTCGATGCAAAGCTCGTGCTGCTCCGGCCTTGATGCCATCGGGCAGGCAGTGGAATTAGTTGCCAACGGCCAGGCAGATCTAGCTCTGGCTGGTGGTGCAGAATGTCCTCTTACATATCACCCGTTGCTCGAATTCAACGCGGCTGAGCTCAGCCCCTCGAATGATGAACTGCCGGCCAAGCTATGCCGGCCCTTTGACCTCTGGCGCTCCACCGGCGTGCTCGGCGAGGGTGCGGCCATGTTCATCCTTGAGCCGGAAGAGAGCCCGCGCCCGGCCTACGCGTGGATCACCGGCTACGGCTATGCGAGCGATGGCAACAAGCTCGCGGGCGAAGGCATTGCCGATGCCGCCCGCATCGCCCTGGCCAACGCCTCCCGGCGCGCGGAGGAGGTGGACTATATCTGCGCCTGGGGTCCGGGACACCGAATCATTGACACCAATGAATCGACCGCCCTGCGGCAAGTATTCGGCGACCGGCTGGCCCATATCCCCGCCAGTTCCATCAAGGGCGCGATCGGGACCGCCCTGGCCGCCGCCGGGGCCATCGAGGTGGCGAGCGTCGCCCTGAGTCTGCGGCATGGCCTGATCCCTCCCACCGTGAACTGGGAGACCCCCGACCCTCAGTGTCCGTTGAATCTCAATGCGCAGGCCCGCTATCTCAGCCCCCATGTGGCGATGGTGAATGCCCACGGTTTGGCCGGCAGCAACGCCGTGGTCGTTATAGAGAAATCATGTCCACGCTGATCCTAGCTGCAGCCATCGTGACGCTCGCGATTGGAGCGATCGTCTTCTGGACGAATCCGCATCGGAACGTCAACAAGGCTTTCATCGCCTTTTCCCTGATCAATGCCAGCTGGCTCTACTGTGTTTTCATGGCCATGCGTGCAGGCCTGCGGCTCCAAGCTGGTGAAGTCGTCAGTCCAGTCCCTTGGGTTAGAGCGGCTTCAGCCGTGGGGGCATTTTTTCCAGTGTGCATTTGGCTCATGAAGGAATCGATCCTTACGTCTACGTTTTATGACCGTAGGTTCATCAACAGTGCTCTTGTCTGGCTTGTCATCTGTTTCAGCCTGGCCGGCCTTTGCTACACGGACTCGTTCGTTTTTGATATGACAGAGTCGGCGAATCGCTCACGTGGCATCGCCTACACCATCTACAGCATAAGCAGCTTTGGATTGTATTTGTTGCTCACGTATCAGACCTATAAACAATGGCGGGCGCAAACCGGCATCCGCCGCCTGGAAATACAGTTTCTAATCCTTAACGCGGGCATCGCCGGCTTACTGGCTATCATCGTCAATGCTGCGGGCAACTATCTCGACCTGCGTTTCCTCCCTCGCCTTACTCCGCTGATCATTCTGGTTTTCTATGGCTTCACCGCCTGGGCCGTGACCGTTCACCGCGTCTTTGACGCCCGGCAGGTATTCTTATCCGTGGTGCAGCGGCTCGTGCTCATGCTCGTGCTCGGATTTGGTATCGTCGGTCTCGACCGGCTCCTGCAGGATTTCCTGCCGCCGACTGCCAGTCTCATACTCAGTGTCGTCGTGGGCAGTTCCTTCGCCTTCCTGCTGGAGCGCAAGACGCGCGAGTGGTTTCGCCTCACTCCGGAGCAGCACATCGCCGAGCTCCGCGGCACCATGATCGAGGCCGCGCGCAGCGAACCCAGCCCGGACAAGCTGGTGACCGTCTTCGAGGGCCTGCTGTGCGCGTGGGGCCAGGCGGGCTACGCCCGGCTGCTATTCGACAGCGGCGAGGTTTACGCCTCCGGCGACATCGAATTCGCCAAGGACCGGCCGGCCCACGCCGCCCTCGTCAAATCCGGCTGGAGCACACCCGAGAGTCTCCAGCGCCAGCGCGCGGAACCCGGCCTCGTGGACCTCCGCCAATTTCTCACCGAGTTCGACCTCGGCCTGGTGGTCACCGCCCCGCGCGGCAGCAAGGCGCCTTCGCTGCTGCTCGTTCTTGGCACCAAGGTGAACCACCGGCCCTTCACCTACCCCGAGGTGCAACAGGCCCAGGAAATCGCCGAGTTCATGGACAACATCCTCGCCCGCTCCCGGCTGACCCGGCAGGCCCGCCAGTCCGAGCAACTGGCGACCATCGGCCTGCTCGGCGCCAGCCTCGCCCACGAGATCCGCAACCCGCTGGTCTCGATCAAGACCTTCGCCCATCTCCTGCCCACCCGGTTCGAGGACCCGGAATTCCGCCGGAAGTTTAAAGTCCTCATCCCCGCCGAAGTGGACCGCATCGACAGCCTCACCCAGCAGCTGCTCGATCTCTCCAACCCCCGGCGGCACCAGATGGAGCGCATCTCCCTGCATGCCATCGTCCGCGAGACGGTCGACCTCATGCTCGCCCGCGCCACCGAGGCGCGAGTGGCGATCGTCAGCAACCTTAACGCCACGGCCGACACCATCTGGGCCGACGCCAGCGCCATCCGCCAGGTGCTCATCAATCTTCTCATCAATGCCTTTCAGGCGCTCGAGCCGCAGGAGATTGACCGCCGCGTCGAACTCAAAACCCGCAGCTCACCCAACGGCAGTGTGATTCTTGAAATCAGTGACAACGGTCCCGGCATTCCCCCTGACCAGCGCGGTCGCCTTTTCCACCCCTTTGAGTCCACCAAGACCAAGGGCATGGGCCTCGGCCTGGCGGTGTGTGCGGATATCTTGCACGAACACAAAGCCGCCATCATTGTGCCTGACAACGACCGCCTTGGCGCTACTTTCCGCATTACCTTTCCATGCCCGCCACCCTCATCCTGACCACCGCTGACTCCGGTCTCGAAGCCGTATGGAAGAACCAGCTCCGCCCGCGCGAACCCGCCGTGTTCGCCCGCCCCGCCGACCTCGCGCGAGATCTGCTGCGTCCCGGTTCGCGCGTCTGGATCACCGATATCAATGATCCCCGCTCGCGCCTCCCTTGCGGCACCGGCACTCTCGTCATCCTCGTCGGCCAGCCCCACAGCCTGCCGTTCGAACAGGCCCGCCAGAACCGCGCCGCCCGCCTCTTTCTCAGTTACGACGACAGCCGCTCCCGCCTCGGCGAGACCGTCGGCCTCCTCGAGGAAATCGCCGACAAGAACTCCCAGTTGCAGACCACCCTCGAGCGCACCCGCCGCAGCGAACCGCCGTTCTCCCGCGATGCCCTGTCCGCCTACGCCCCCGAGCCGGTCGAGTCGTGGGATTTCCTGGAAAGCGCGCTTTCCCATCTCGACGACCGCACGCGCCTGCTCGACGAATTCCGCCGCGCCGGCCGCTACATCCTGAAGTCCGGCAAGGTTCTCTTTTTCTTCCGCCAGTTCGACGCCTTCGTCTCCGATGACGACGTGCATCGCTGCGAAGCCGGCCATCCGCTCGCTCTTTGGCTGGAGGACCACCCTGCCGCCCTCGACACCTCGCAATGGGCCGGCCCCGACGACCCCGCGCTCGACGCCCCCATCCGCCAGCAATTGCACAGCTGGGGCGCCAAGCTCCTGATTCCCCTGCACGCCTCGGGCCAGCTCCTCGGCTGGATGGCCCTCGGCCCGCGGGCTGATGGCGCCGTCTACCGCGAGACCGACAAATTCCGCGCCGTCCTCCATGGCCGTCTCCTTGAGCGCTGCCTGGAGCGCTCGGTGCAATTGGAGGAACTCGCGCGCACCGAAACCATGGCGACTCTCCGCGCCAAATATCTGGCCGGCTCCCGCGTGCTCACCCGCGCCGACCTCGCCGCCGCCGACCTGCCCGTCGAGGTCCGCGCCGCCGCCAACGAGGCCCTCCACGAGCAGCGCACCATTGAGCAGCACGCCCGCCCGCCCCACCGTTACCGCGTGACCGCCGGCCCCGTGCCCGAGCTCGACGGGGTGTGGGTGCAATGGGAGGAGGCCGCCCCCGAGATCGAGCGCATCCGCGCCGAGGCCGAGCAGCACCGCCGCATCCTGTTCCGGAACCTCGGCCTCACCCTCAGCCACGAGCTGTCCAACCCGCTCGTCTCCCTCGTCACCTTCACCCAGATGCTCGCCCGCGGCAGCAAATCGCCTGTCCCGGCACCGGGAGTCGCCACCATCGCCTCGGAAGTCGCCCTCACGGCCGAGATCGAGAAACTCGAACGTCTGGCCGCGCACGCCATGCTGCTGGGGGAAATTTCGCAACCGGCCGCGGAGACGGTGGACGTTCAGGCCTTGCTGAACGAGGTGGCCACCGAGCGGGGCGTCACCACCCGATTCACGGAGGAAACCGTGGTTTTCAAAGTTGACCCCCACCTCCTGCGCTTCGCCTTCACGGCCATCTTCGACGCCCTCGGCGCCAACCGGCCCGACGAAGGCACCACCGGCCTCATCCTCCGGCTGCGCAGCGTCGGTGCCGACGCGCTGCGCGCCGCCGTCGTCACCATCGAGGGCAAGCGCCTTGAGCTCGACGGCACCCTGCCCCTGCCCGCCATCGGCGCGACCCCCAACGAAGGCCGCCTTTCCGTCTTCCTCGCCCGCGAAATCCTCCGCCTCCACGGCGGGGTCCTGCAGGCCGGTCCCGGCATGAAGGGCACCGACATCCAGATCTCTTTTGGTGAGCTGCGCCCGGCGGCGGGTTGAGCGCTGTGGGAGCGAGCTTGCTCGCGACTGGCTCTGCTGGCTTTCTTGTGGGAGCGCTGAGTGTCGGGTGCAAGCACCCTCCCACAACTAATACCAATTACGGGATAATGGGCGCACCGGCCCGGTGCGCCGCCCACGGCGGAGCGGGCCGCTCCGCCCTACCCCAAGGCACTTTCGCTATGATCCGAATCCAATGAGTAAATGGTATAAGCCCCTTGTGGGACCGAGCTTGCTCGCGACGGCTTTCCCGACATAGGTTCGGCGCATGGAGATCGTGCTCATCAGCGTCGGTTTGGTTATTGGCGCCGTCTTGGGCTGGTTCATCGCCCAGGCCCGCTCCGCCGCCGTCCATGAGCGCGCCCGCTTGCTCGCGGCCGATCTTGAACTGTCGCGCCAGCGCCTGGCTGAAATCGAAAATCAAAAATCGAAAATCGAAAATGCCCTCGCCGCCGAACGCGCCGCCGCCGCCGAGAAGATCTCCGCCCTGACCGACGCCCACGACC
>LNEH01000052.1 GCA_001464505.1 Verrucomicrobia bacterium Ga0077533 | reverse complement strand
TCGCCGGTCTGGATGACCTTGCCGACGTTGCCAGTGCCGGCGGGGAGCTTGAGGGCGAGGAGCTTCTTGGCCGTCTCGCGGAATTCCACTTCCTTGCCCTTGTCGCTGCCCCAGAGGGTGGGCGAATAATACACCTGCTTGAACGCGATCTCGCCGCCCTCCACCAGATAAAGGGTCATGGACTGCGCCTGGAGCGACTCGACGACCTTGCTGGCGGTGAGCTCGATGACGGTGTTGACGTCCTCGCGGCTGGGCGCCGGCTTGGAGATGACCTTGATGAGCAGGGAGCGGCGCAGCGTGCCGGTGAGAGTGCTGGAGGTGGCCATAAGGAGGGAGTGGTGTTGGCGGGCCGGCGGGCCGGCGCTGGGCTGACAGCAGACAGTGGTTTGAAAAACGCACTTGCTTGTATGAGCAATTTTTCACGTGGTCGAGGGCGAATTGCAAATGCTTGGCTGGCTTCAAAAAGTCTGGAACAAGGTCGCGCGACGCAAGGCCCCCACGGCCAGCGCCGAGGCCGGGGCCCGGGGCGAGCAGGCGGCGGCGGAATTCCTCACGTCCCGGCAGGGCTTCGCCATCGTGGCGCGCAACTGGCACAGCCCGCGCGACCGGCGCGACGAGATCGACCTCGTGTGTCGGGACGGCGAAACCCTCGTCTTTGTCGAGGTCAAGGCCCGGGCCGAGAACGCGCTCGTGTCGGGTTTCCAGGCGGTCGACGAGCGCAAGAAGCGCGCCCTGCGCCGCGCCGTGCATGCCTATCTGGGGGCGCTGGCCAAACCGCCGCGCACTTTCCGGTTCGATGTCGCCGAAGTCACCCTCAGCGACCGGCTGCCACCGCAGGTGATGCATTACGCGAACGCCCCGCTCTTTCCCAAAGGCTACCACGTGGCGCGGCAAAGCGGCTCGCTGGGCGAGCTGACCGGCGGCTTGTAGTCGATGTGGGCAGCGAGCTTGCTCGCCGGCCCACGGTTAGGATGCAGACCGGAAAGTATAGCCTTGCGGGTGCCTCCCATCGCGCCGAAATTCCTTCATGGCTGAAGAGGTTCGTCACCCATTTTTGCATGGCCTGAGCAAACATCGCGGCGCGCCGCCAACCGTGGTGGTGATTTTCGGCGCCTCGGGCGACCTCACCGCCCGCAAGCTCATCCCGGCCATCTACAACCTGGCGCATGACGGCCTGCTGCCGGCGGATTTCCATCTCATCGGCTTCGGCCGCAAGGCCATCCCGGATGCGGAGTTCCAGCAGATCGCCGCCGCCGCCATCAAGGAGTTTTCCCGGCGCGAACCCAGCCCGGAGGTCTGGGCGCGTCTGGCGGAGCGCACCCTCTACGTCAGCGGCGGTTACGACGAGAAAGCCGCCTTCGACCGGCTCGGCGCGCGCATCGCCGGCTTGGAAAAGGACAGCGGCCAGCCGCTCCAGTCGCTGTTCTATGTTTCCACGCCGCCGTCGGTCTTCGCCCCGATCCTGCAGAACCTCGGTGCCAGCGGCCTGGCCGCGCGCTATGCCGGCCAGTTGAACCAGTCGAAGGTCATCATCGAAAAACCCTTCGGCAAGGACCTCGCCAGTGCGCAGGCGCTCAACCGCGAACTGACCAAGGTCTTCGCGGAGGCGCAGGTTTACCGCATCGACCATTACCTCGGCAAGGAGACGGTGCAGGACCTGCTCGTGCAACGCTTTGCCAACTCAATCTTTGAGCCGCTCTGGAACCGCAACTTCATCGATCATGTGCAGATCACGGTGGCCGAACAGGTCGGCGTTGAAGCCCGGGCCGGCTACTACGAGCAGAGCGGCTGCCTGCGCGACATGATCCAGAACCACACGATGCAACTGCTCGCGCTCACCGCAATGGAGCCTCCGGTCTCGATGGACGCCGAGTCCGTCCGCGACGAAAAGGTGAAGGTGCTCAAGGCCATCCAGCCGCTCCGGCTTGATGGGGCCGACTGTGACGTGGCCCGCGCCCAATATGCGGAGGGCGTCATCGGGGGCAAACCAGTCAAGGGTTACCTGCAGGAGCTGGACGTGTCGCCCACCTCGGCCACCGAGACTTTTGCCGCCCTGCGCCTGAGCATCAACAACTGGCGCTGGCAGGGCGTGCCATTCTACCTCCGTTCCGGCAAGCACCTCGCGCGCCGGGTCAGCGAAATCGCGGTGCGATTCAAGCGCGCGCCCGGCAGCCTGTTTGCGGACTCGGACCGGTCGATCCTCGCGGCCAACACGCTGGCCTTCCAGATCCAGCCCGACGAGGGGCTGAGCCTGGTCCTCAACGCGAAGATTCCCGGCCTCGAGACGCGCACCCAGCCGGTGAAGATGAATTTCAAATACGCCACGACCTTCGGGTCCAACACGCCCGAGGCCTACGAGCGCCTCGTGCTCGACGCCATGATCGGCGACGGCACGCTCTTCATCCGCGGGGACGAGACCGAGCGTTCGTGGCAGTTGTGCTCACCCGTCCTCGCGCACTGGGCGGCACAGGGTCGCACCGGACTCGACAGCTATGCCTCCGGCGCCTGGGGGCCCAAATCCGCGGAGGCCTTGCTCGCCGCCAACGGCCATTCTTGGAGGGAGCCGTGAACCGCCGCCCGTGGGGCGGAAGCTCCAAGCTCCAACATCCAAGCTCCAGAGAAGCACCAATGACCGGAATGCAATTTTCCGCCATGAGCCCGGCCTTGTCGGCCGCTGAGGTTTTCGGTTTGTTTTTTCTTTGGATGTTGGATGTTGGAGCTTGGAATTTTCCCACCCGCCATGCCCGCAGTGTTTGACGCCTTGCCCGGCCAGGAGGTGCCTGTCGGCGGCCTCTCGGCGGGATTCAAGAAACTCTGGGCCGATTCCCCGGCCAAGGACAGCCGTGCCGTGCAGCTCAACCTCGTGCTGCATCTTGGCGCCAACACCACGCCGGCGGACGCGCAGGAGCAATTCCGCCACACCCTGAGCCTCGCCCAGCGCTACCCGTGCCGCGTTGTGGTGTTGTGCCCGCACTTTGACGACCAGGCTCCGGCCGAAATGCGCGCCAAGATCTACGGCGAGTGTTTCCTCGGCAAATCAAAGAATGACACGCGCTGTGTCGAGTTTGTCATCCTGCACTACACGATGGCGGTGCGCGCCTACCTGGAAAACCAGGTGTCGGTCTGCCTCTCCACCGACATGCCGCTCTACTATTGGGGTCACCGGTTCTCCTCGGCCAAGCGGCTGGCGGACTACGGCTACCTGCTGACCCGCTCGAAGCGCATCCTCTTCGACAGCGCGGTCGTGCCGGCTGACGCCTTCACCTATCCTTGGCCCAACATCTCCGCGGTGCGCGACCTGGCCTACACCCGCACGCTGCCGCTGCGGCAGAATCTCGGGCAGTTCCTCAGCCGCTACAGCCCTGCGCTCATCAACGCCGGCCTGCAAAAAGTGGTTATCCGCCACCAAACGCAATACGCGGCGGAGGCGAGCTGCTTGCTCGGCTGGGTCAGGAAAGGACTCGTCCGCTCCGGAGCCAATGAGGCATCCGGTCCGGGCTTCACGCTCACGCCCGACGAGGGCCCGGCCAGCTTCGCGATGGAGTTTGTTTATGCCGAGGCGAACAAGTTCTTCCGCTGGTCGGCCGATCTGAAAAAGGACCACGCCGGGTTCAGCGGCGATCTCGGCACCGGTCGGACGACGCAGACGCTGGGCGCACATTTCCTCGCGCCGGAGATGGCGTTGAGCGAAGCGATGTTTTTCTAGGCCGGTGCAGCGGCACTGCCGTTTAGCACCCGCAGACCGCGCAGGGCGGACTCCATGCGGTCGAAGACCGGCAGACCGGCCTGCTGGAAGGCGAGCCGGAAATCCGCGTAGTCCACGCCGGCGTCCACGACCACCGCAACGGGTTTGTGGTGGACATCCCGCAGGGCGGACAAGAAGCGGGCGAGCTTGGCGGCGCCATCGCGGGAGGTGTCAAGCTGGCGGGTGAATGGGACCAACCCGACCACCAGCACCGCCGCCGACTCGAGCATGAGCGCGGAGGTGGCGATGAAGTCGGACGGGCCGGCCATCGGGGTCAGATCCAGCGGCAGACGGGCGGCGACCAGGCCGGACAGCTCGTGTCGCTGGAGGAGGGTGCGCAGCGCCTGTTGCGCCGCGTCATCGAGGTGCGCCGCGGGCAGACCGGAGCCGAAGAGGTCGCTGCCATTCACGCTTTCAAAGCCGGCATTCGTCACCAGGGCCACGGGTCCGGATTTCAAGTGCGGGCAGGCATCGAGCCAGACCAGAGCGGCGTCAAACTCGGCGATCGTGCTGGCAAACCGGGCCCCGGCCCGCTCCAGCAGGGCGCGCTCCAAGGTGATGTCGCTCGCCATGGCTCCCGTGTGGCTGGCGGCCGCAGCCTGGCCGGCGGCGGTGTTTCCCGCGCGATGGATGAGGACATGCCGGCCTTGGGCCCGCAGTTGGGCGATGGCCTCCGCGGCGGGGGCCAACTGCCCCGGACCAAAACCCTCCACGTAGCACGCCACGGGTCCGTGGCCGGGCTCGGCGGCCAGGGCGGAGAGCACATCGCACAGCGCGACGTCCAGCTGGTTGCCGAGCGCGATGCCGAGACCGAAACGCAGGGTGGGTTGACGCGACAGCAAACAGAGGAGAAACGCGCCGCTCTGGCTGAGCAGCGTGAGTTCGCCAGCGTCGGCACGCGCAGCGGCAAGTTTCTCGGCAGGAATAAAAGAGGTGTTGAGCCGCCTGCCCGGAACCCAATGACCGAGGAAGTTCGGGCCCAGCACGGCCGGCGTCCAGCGGCCCGCGGCCCGGGCCTCGTTCAGCAAGGCCAGGACTTTCAAGCCGAGGCCGTCGCGGTCGGCCCCATCGCCAATGCCGCCGGCCACGAGACCGACACAGTGCGCGCCGCCGCCCTGGGCCACGAGTTTTTCCAGAGTCGAGACGGCGATCGGCGCCGGCAGCGCCAGCAGGAGCAGATCGACCGGGTTGTCACGCAGCGCCGCCACATCGGGCAGACCCGGATGGCCGAGAAAAACATCCTGGCCCGGCTTGATGATGACAAGATCGCCGGCCGGCAGCGGGTAATGGCCAAGATTTTCGAGAATGGTGCGGCCGACTCCGCCCTCACCGGCTGAGACGCCCGCCAGCGCAATGCGCCGGGGTGCGCGCAGGGCGCTCAAAAATCCCGGGGGCGGAGCGCAGCGCGGGGCAGGGCGCGGGGCGCGGCTGCCGACGGCATCGAGCGGGCGAGGCAGACCGTCCGTGTCGAGCGCCACCGGATTCAATTCCAACAAGGTGAGGCCTTCGTCCTCGGCAATCCGCGCCAGCGCCCAGAGTGAAGTGAGAAATTCCTCGAGCGTGGCGCGGTCAGTCAGCTCCTTCGTGCCGCGAATCCGGCCCAGCCAGATACGCCCGAGCAGATGGGTTTCCAATTCCCGCAGGGCCTGCCCGACCGGCGTGAAGGCCAGCGGCCAGCGCAATGGCGGCGCAAGTTCCGCCAGGGCGTCGGCCTGCATACCCCCGAACCCAAACAGCACCGTCCAGCCCGCCTCGCCCCGGGTGAGGGAGACAAGGGCCTCCGAGGGCAGGTGCGGACAGGCGGTGGTGTCGATCTGCTCGCACACCAAGCCTTCGATCCAGCGGTGGCCGCCGGCATCGAGGCGCTGGCGCATGCCCTTGATTTCGTTGAGGACGCTCTGCTTTTCATAGGGCAGGAAATGCACCGCGCCCAACTCGGACTTGTGCCAGACATTTTCGCCCAGGCCTTTCACGACCACGGGTTCGCCCGTTTCAAAGGGCAGCAAGCCGCCTTCAACCCCGTGGCGCGGAGGGCGGAGCCCGGCGCGCTCAAGCAGCGCGTAGGCCTCGGTTTCGTGGACGAAGAGGGACCGGTTCATGCGACGGCAGGAGTGACGGCCAGCCGGCCGGCGGCAAAGGCCGCTTCGTTCAACGGCAGGATCGCCGCCTTGTCCTTCAAGACATGGCGCAAAGTGTCGAGCAAGGCGTCGGCGGGCAGCACGGCGCTGGCGGCCTGCAGGGCGCCGAGCGCGACGACGTTCTTGATCACCGGCCGGCCGAGATCGGCCGCCAGTCGGGAGAACGGCACCGGCAGCACGCGTCGTCCGGCCGGCAACGGGCCCGGCTCCGGAATCAGCGTGCTGTCGTAGAGGATAAGACCGCCTTCACAGACGGTGTCGGCGAATTTGGCCAGGCTGGGGGCGTTGAAGGCGACGAGAATGTCCGGCGCGGGCGAGGCGGGATTGAGGACCTCGCGGGCCGCGATATGGACATCCGCGTAGGATGTGCCGCCTCGGCTCTCCGGGCCGTAACTCGGGATGTGCGTGGCGTCGAAACCCTGCACGATGGCCGCGCGGGTCAGGAGCAGGGCAGCCGTCTGCGCGCCGTCGCCCCCGGCACCCGCGAGCTTGAGGCTGATGTCCCGCTTCACGAGGTGGGCCGGCCAGATCGCAGGGGTGCGCGGGCCCGCCGCCGGATCGGCGCCGCAGTAGCCAAGTATTTCCTCGGGCTCGTAACGCGGAGCGGCGGGCTTGAACCAGGGTTCGCGGACCAGATCCTTCTTCACGCCGAGCGGGAAGATCGGCTCCATCTTCTCCTTCACCCATTTTTCCGCCTCGACGGGCGAAAGCTTCAGGTGGGTGGGGCACTCGCTGAGGACCTCGATGAAAGCGTAGCCGCGGCCCTCCTCCTGGAGCCGGATCGCCTTGGTGATGGCGCGCCGGGCCTTGACGCGGTTTTTGGCGTCGTAGAGCGCAACGCGCTCCACGTAGACGGGGCCGTCGAGCGACGCGATGAGTTCGGCCATCTTGAGCGGCTGGCCCATCGCCGACGTGCGGCCATCGGGGCTGGTGGTTGTCCGCTGGCCGATCAGCGAGGTCGGCGCCAGTTGCCCGCCGGTCATCCCGTAGACGGCGTTGTTCACAAAGATGACGGTGAGCGGGAGGCCCATCTGCGCGATGGAGATGGTCTCGGCGAGGCCGATGGACGCGAGATCGCCATCCCCCTGATAAGAAATGACGACGGCCTCCGGGTTGGCCAGCTTGTGGCCGAGCGCGACGGCGGGCGCGCGGCCGTGGGCGGCCTGGGTGTTGCCGACGTTGAAATAGTAAAAGGCGAACACCGCGCAGCCCACCGGGCTCACAAAAATGGTTCGCTCCTGCAGGCCGAGTTGCTCGATGACCTCGGCGATGTCGCGGTGGATGACGCCGTGGCCGCAGCCGGCGCAGTAATGCGTGCTGTGCCCCTTGAGGCCTTCGCCATGCGCGTGACGCTGGAAATTCTGATAAAAGACTTTGCTCATGACCGCACCCCACGGGTTGACAGGATGGCCTGCAAAATCTCGTCCTGCGATGGCAGCACTCCACCGTAATGCTGGATGGGAGTGATGGGCGGCGGGGTGATGCCCGCGTGGCTGAGCGCGAGGCGCAGCTCGTCCTCCAGCTGGCCCGGGCTGCCCTCGACAATGATCAGGCGGGAAACAGCCGGCAGTATGGCCTTGAGCGCGTCGATGGGGAAAGGCCAGAGCGTCACGGGACGGAACAGACCGACCCGGGTGCCGCGCTCGCGGGCGGCCTCGACGGCACCCTTGGCCATGCGGGCGGGGGTGTTGCAGGCGATCACCAACACTTCGGCGTCCTCGCAACGGTAGGCGTCCGAGCGTTGCTCCGCGGCGCTGATCCGGGCGTATTTGGCGTTGAGCTTGCGGTTGTGCGCTTCGAGATCGTCTTCCGCGAGATGGATGGAGCAGATGAGGTTGTGGTGGTGCGCGTGGTCGCCGCAGACGGCCCACGCCGGGCGGCCGGGCTTGCGCAGCGTGGCCGGCAGACGAACGACGCCGGTCATCTGGCCGAGAAACCCATCGCCGAGGATGATGACGGGATTGCGGTAGGTGAAACTCAGCTCGAACGCGTGCATCGTCAGGGAGAGCATTTCCTCGGGCGAGCCGGGCGCCAGGACGATGGCATGGGTGTTGCCGTGCCCGAGGCCGCGGCAGGCGAGTTTGATGTCAGCCTGCTCAGGGCCGAGGTTGCCGAGCCCCGGACCGCCGCGCATGATGTTGACGAAAACCCCCGGCACCTCGGCACCGATCATGTAGCTGATGCCCTCAAGCATCAGACTGAAACCCGGGCCGCTGGTGAAGGTCATGCACGGCACGCCGGCGCCGCCGGCCCCATACATCATGTTCACGGCGGCGGTCTCGCTGGCGGCCTGCACGAAATGCCCGCCGACCTTCGGCAGGATCTTGGCCATAAGCTCCGAGCCCTCGGTGCTCGGTGTGATCGGGTAGCCGAAAACATGCCGGCAGCCGGCCAGCAACGCGCCGACGGCGGAAGCGTAGGTGCCCTTGAGCACGAGCGGTTCGCAGGCGGGCAAGGACACGAATTCGTCGGGTTCGTCCACTTGCGTGATGGGCGGCAGTTCCTTCCGGCCGAAAAGATGGGCGGGATCCTCCAGCTCGAAATCATAAGGGCTCGTCGGGTGCTCGGTCTCGGGGCGGAGTCCGTAGGGTTCCGGGCAGGCCTGCATGCACAGGGCGCAGCCGTTGCACGCGTCCAGGTGCAGTTCCACGGGCACGAGGCCGGTCAGGGGATTGACCGCCGAGCCCGGCGTGATGCAATTCTTCGGGCAGGCGTCGATGCAGCGCAGGCAGCCTTTGCAATACTCCGGCTGGAGAAAAGGCTTGGGGCGGGCGGTGGTGATCATGGCGTGGGGAGCGCGGGCGCACCGGACCGAGGGGCCGGCGGGCCCAAGGCGTTGCTTTTGGCCGAAGATAGCGCCGGGCCCACCCGGGGACTGCGCATGCCTTGGCGTAACCTGCGCGGATGTTGAATCAGAGGGGCAATTACTCTGGATGGAGTATGGGCCGCAGACCCTCGGTGCATTCCATTTGCCGGACGGCACCAGCGGCTTGTTCCCGCCCATAGTCGCAGGAAAATGACTCGCGACCGTGGGGCGGTGCCTCATAGTTTGCAGCCATGCAGCTAAAACTTAAGCGCATCGCGCCGTTGCAGGCGGGAAAGATGCTGGCGGCCTTTTATGGACTGCTGTCCCTGCTGATTGTCCCCTTCATGCTTCTGTTCATGGCCATGGGCAGCTTCGCGGCCCGCCAGCACGGCGGGAGCCCGGTGCCGGCCCTGCCGCTGATGTTCGGCATGGGCATCGGCTTCATTGTGCTGCTACCGTTCTTCTACGCGGCGATGGGCTTTGTCTTCGGCGTGCTCAGCGCCTGGGTCTACAACCTCCTGACGAAATGGATCGGTGGGTTCGAGTTTGAGTTTGAGACCAAGGAGCCGCCGGTGATTTCGCCGCCACCGCCATGAAACGGGCAAGCGCGAGGTTTCTGGCAATTTTCGGACTGCTGCTGCTGCCGACTGTGCTGGCCGGGGCGGACGAGAAGAAGTCCGGCCAGGCGGCGCCCGGCGCAGCCGTGGGCAAGCTCGCGTGGCTGGCGGGCAACTGGCGGATGGAGAAAGCCGGGCGCGTGGTGGATGAGCAATGGATGGCGCCGGCGGCGGGCGTTATGCTCGGCATGTCGCGCACCGTGGCGAAGAGCAAGGTGATCGGGCACGAGTTTGTCCAAATCCGCGAAGGCCCGGGCGGGGATCTGTATTACATAGCCCGGCCGTCGGGCCAGAAGGAGGCGGCCTTCCGGATTCTGGCACTGACGGACAATGAGATCGTGTTTGAAAACAAGGAGCACGATTTTCCGCAGAAGATCACCTACACGCTGCAAGCCGACGGCTCGCTGTTGGCTGCGATCGAGGGCACGGGCAAGGACGGCCAGATCCGGCGGGTGGAGTTTGCGTATCGGCGCGTGCAGTGAGGAACGGCGTTTTTTTGACCACGGATTTCCCGGATGGCCACGGGAAAAGATCCCCGGAGCAAGCTCCGGGGCATCAGATCAAGACAGCCCTTGTCTTGAATTTTGTGGGAGCGAGCTGGCTCGCGACTCAAGCCGGATGTGTCGGGTGCAAGCACCCTCCCACATTTCCATCCAAGCCGAAGCAAGCTTCGGGGTATTAAACCCAACGGGAATAAATCCAGGTTGTCATTCTGAGCGGCTTGTCAGCCGTAGCCTTGGCGAAGGCTGAAGCGAAGAATCAAGCAGTCTGACGGCAGGCGATTAGCACGCTGGATCCTTCACTTCGTTCAGGATGAAACCCGGGTAATTTATCCGTGCCAATCCGTGCTATCCGTGGCAAAAGAACCGACCATGAAAACCAAATCACGTGTGAGCGGTCTGGGCGGTATCTTTTTCAAGGCCAGGAACCCGAAGAAACTGGGTGCCTGGTATCAGAAGCATCTCGGTCTGCCGGTGCAGGAGTGGGGCGGTTGCTCCTTTGAATGGCGCGACGCCAAGAATCCGAAGAAAAAAGGCTCGACCGTCTGGAGCCCGTTTGACTCCGACACCAAGTATTTCGGTCCCGGCCAGCAGGGCCACATGGTCAATTACCGCGTGGCCAATTTGAAAAAGGTGCTCGCCGGGTTGAAGAAGGAGAAGGTCTGGATCGACCCGAAAGGCATCGAGAAGTCCGAATACGGCCAGTTTGCGTGGATCAAGGACGGCGAGGGCAACCGGATCGAGCTCTGGCAACCGCCGAAGGGGATGTGAGCCCAATCGCGGAAACACGGAGGAGCGGAATAGCAGAGAGATAAGATCAGAGCTTCAGCCATCCGCGCAGGGCGGAACTGAGGGCATTTTGATCGTGATCGGAAAGGTGACCGACTGATTTAACGACCAATCGGTCCTCGATGGTGGCTATTTGGGATTTGATGCCGCAGGGCACGTTCAGGCCGGCGACTTTCCATTCCTGCAAAGGCACAGCGACGTTCTGCAACTGTGAGGTGATGGGGGCGACAAACAGGTCTCCCGGGTGCCGGCTGTGGCCGATGACGACCGCGGGGCGGACTTTGCGGCTGCTCAAGTCGGTAAACGGGATCGGCAGGAGCACGATCTCATTTCTTGAGTAGCTCATTGAAGACGTCGTCGGAGTCGCCCCAGGCCCGCGCGAGTTTGTCCTCGGAAACCTTCAGCCAGGCGTCGCGCTCGGAATCGTCCGGCGACTCAATCGTGACGGTGACATGCGACTTCTCCGGTAAAGGCAGCGGCCCGGGAAGCCTGAGCACCCCGTTCTCGTAGATTGCCTCCACCGTCTTGGTCATGGCTGGAACCTACCTGTTAGCGGACAAGAGGCAAGGCAGGTTTTAATCGCCGAAGCGCGAAGGAGCGGAAGCACCGAAAGATTCGACTTATGCTTTGCCGATGCTAGCAATGAAGCACACGGCCCAAATGTAGATTGTCCCATGAGTTTACTTTCAAGCATGAGCTTTCTAGCAGGCATCGTCATCGTTATCGGTGGCATTATTATTTTCTTCTGCGGTCTTCTGTTAGCTTACGAATATTGGAAAAAATTGTGGCTTATCACAGCGGGTGAAGTTGTTTCCGTTACGGAAGCGAAAAATTACTCTGAAGGGAGGAGGAAGGGTTATTCCGTCGCAATACACTATCGATACATAATAAAAAACCAGGAGTATTTTGGTGAAGA
>LNEH01000051.1 GCA_001464505.1 Verrucomicrobia bacterium Ga0077533 | reverse complement strand
CGGTGGTCGCGACGATACCGGATTTGCCAGTCGAGCACCATGGCATTGGCGAGACTCAGTTCCTCCGGGGGGACCAGAGTCACCGCGAAGGCGGCCTCCGGTGTCATCGAGCCGAAAAGCTTCTCCTTCACCTTGGCGTAGGGAAAGATGGGGTCGAAGTCTCGGTCGCCTTCAAAATAGCGCAAGAAAGTGGCTGCATCTGCCTGGTTTCCGTTTTGCCGGGCGGCATAAAAACTCTGCCAGTGGGTGGCGCAGCGCCGGACGGCACGGAACTGGCTGTTGCCGTCGTTGACGAGAGTGACCCGGCCGAGCTCGGTGATGAAGGCATCGAAATCCGCCGGGGAATTGGCAGAGGCGATGATCGCACCCAGGCGGGTCTGCAGATCCGCGATCAACGCCTGCGCGTCAGTCGCGGGCTTCGCCGGCCTCGTTTCCTGGAGGAGGATCAGCTTGGACCGCGGAAGGATGGCCAACCGGTTGTGCTCCTGGATGAACTGGTCGAGGGTCCGGCCGGCAGCCTCCCCCAAGCCATGGGCTGATTGTAGCAGGTAGTCCTGCCAGCGAGCGATCAAGCTGCGCATCGTCTCGATTTTCTGTGCGATGGGATTGTTATAGGAAGCCCCCGGCGACAGCGTCGCGATCCGTGTAAACAGGTCATCATAATCGACGGCCGGGGCGGCGCGCTCAAACTTGGTGGCAAAATCCGCCGCCAAGGCGGCGTATGCGGCCTCCTGCTTGGCGGCCAGTTCGTCCGCTTGGGCACGCACGCTGGTCAGCAGCCGATCAAGGGCGGCGACGACATTGGTGTTCTCCGCCGGCACGGTTTGCCGAAGCTGGATCAGCAGTTGCTGCGCCTCGACAAAACGCCCTTGCGCCAGTTGGAGTTCGAGTCCGTCCACATAGCGGAGGGCATTGGCGAGGATCGCTCTGGCTGGAGCCATCTGGGTCAGACGCTCGTCCTGTCGGTTGGCTCGGTTCGCGACAGCGGCAGGATCGCCGGGAGCAATCAGGGATTTTCTTAAATCCGAGAGCAATTCCCGGTTCCCGGGGGTCTTGGCTGGGGCGGGGGGCGACAGCAAGGCAAAGCCGAGAATGAACAGCAACAAATGACGGGAGGACCGTTTCAATGGATGATTGGACACGGGCGGGTGTAGGATTGGTTGTGCAGTTGGCCCACTGTATCATCGCGTCTTCCAAACACAGGTCAACCGCGCAGGTGCTTGGAGCAGCATTCATAATACCTCATCCCCAGAGTCCTGAGTAATTCGATCATCCTGTTTCCTGTTTGTTCGCTCCGCTTATGGATCATCTTCGGCAATTGCAGGCAGCCAAACCCATGTCGCTGAGCCAGGGCAAATAGTGCCGCGGAGCGCACAGGCTACCACCTCTACATCATGAACCGCGCTAAGGCTGCGTTGGCCCTCGCGGCAGGCCTGGCGGCGTGAGTTTGCCCACCGGAAGTGTGCTGCCAAGGGGCAAGCATCACGCGAAGTTCTCCTCCATCCATGAGGCACCAAACGCGGCGAACACAGCTGCATCAATCAATTCGCTCGGCGCGTGCCCGACGACGCCTTGTCGCACGCCGCCCGTTGCCAGATAGGCTTTCGTGATGAGCGCGAAATAGTCCTCGCCCGGCCAATCCACGATCCCCTTGGAATCATCCAGACACTCGATCCAGACGTGCCGCGGCCCTTCCGCACCCGGCACGACATAGTCCCAGCGCGTCCGCCGCTTTTTGGGAACTCTGGCAAGATATTCCGAATAGTGAAGCACCGTCACGGTTTCCGGATCGGCGCCGATTCTCAACACCTTGCCGCCCGCGTCGCACAACCTCTGCAGTGACGAGCCGGGACCGTAGTAGTCGTTCCATGGCTGATCGCGTAAAAGCTCCTCTGCCCGCCGGCCGCGCGCCGCAAAGCGTCCGCTCGGATTGTCGCTCAAGAGCGTGCCGGGCGACCGTCTAAAAACCTCCGCAAACCATCCGACCTCGGGCAAGACGGCCGCAGTGCGAACATCGAACGGCGGTGTGCCCGCGAGCAGGCGCGCGCGCTCCTCAACCGGTTTCGAATTGACCCAATCGTGCGAGTAGTCGCTTCCCAAGATCATCATCAGCGTGCCGTTCACACCGACGGCCGCCTCCAGCGCACCGAGCAACAACTCCGGCCCGCCGGCGCCGAATTGGCTGCGCGCGAGTCCGATCTCGCGCAGTGAGACATGCACCATCGCGATGTCGCCGCTGCGGACGCCGAGCGCAGCCAAGTCGTGTTGCAAGCTCGCTTGATTGATCGTGGTCATCTCCCCCCGTCAGCTTCCTTGGCAAGCAGGGTTTTTTTTCGCTGCGTTCCAAGATGAAACCCGCCGAGGCTGCGGGCGCTCGCCACCACGCGGTGGCAAGGGATTGCGACCGCAATGGCGTTCATTCCACCCGTCCGCGCCACTTCGCTGTTCAGCCAGGCGGCCACATCAGGCTCCAGGGTCAGGGTCGTGCGCATTAGCGGCATCAAGACAGCATTCTTGAAGATTTCAAATGCGGTCTACCCACCCGCGAACACCGGCCGGAAACCGGCGTCGGATAAGATCTGGGCGATCTTCTCGCGCTGGTCGCCCTGGATCTCGATGTCGCTCATTTCCGCTTTTTCTGCTCCAGCGGGTTGCGCCAGCGAAGCCCGGGGAATCGCGCAAAGTCGTTGTCGGTGCTGTGCAGCTCCGCCTGATATTCCAACGCCAGTGCCGCGAGATGCGCATCGGTCGTCAGGTTGCCCGCCACGCCCAGTTTCTTCAGGTAGCCGAAGCAATGCCGCGCATGATCGCGCCCCGGCACCAACACCCGCACGATGGGCTGGTCCAGCCACTCCTCCACCACGCCGGTGGCGGTGGCGACGGGCAGCGGGTGGACGAGCACCTGCCGGTGTGTGGTCAGCCGCACGAAGCCGAGTAGCGTGGCCCACGCGAGGCCGACCGGTTCCGATCCGTTCAGACAGCCCTCCCACCAAGCCCGCGCCGCCGCATGACGCGGGTCGGCGGCATTGTGCGCGTAAACGAGCAGGTTGAGGTCGGGTATGATCACGACCGCAGTTTCCTGACCAGCACGTCGTTTTCGAGTTCGTCGGCCAGCTCGTTTAGCTTGTCGGTGTCCACCCCGGGTCGAAACGCCAGCCGCAGCGGCCTGACGGTGTAAGCCGTCCGGCGCGCCGATTTGGACGGCATTTGCAGGCCGCGCCGCAAGGCGTCGTTGACCACGGCCTTGAGCGCGCGGTCGGATCTCGCCACCTCGCTGTTCAGCCGGGCGGCTACATCGGGTTCCAAAGTCAGGGTGGTGCGCATGTCGGCATCAAAGCATCAAATATGTTGATGTCAAGAGGCCGCCCTATCCCCCCGCGAACACCGGCCGGAAGCCGGCGTCGGTCAGGATCTGCGCGATCTTTTCGCGCTGGTCGCCTTGGATCTCGATGTCGCCGTCCTTCACCGTGCCGCCGCAGCCGCAGGCGCTGCGCATTTTTTTACAGAGCGATTCCTTCTCGGGCCGGCCGATGCCGACAAAGCCGGTGACGAGTGTCACGGTCTTGCCGCCGCGCCCGGCGGTGGTGCGCTTGATGTCGACGCGGCCGCGGGATTTTGCTGGCGGAGGGCTGAGCGCTGAAGGCGGAGCGCTAGAAGCTGGCCGAGCGGAGGGAAGCCCGGCGGGATTGAGCGCGGCGAATGGGTTCGATCCGAGCGATTGGCTGCCGTCGGTGGAGATTTTGTCGGAAAAACTCATACCTGGAAACGTGTCATTCTGAGTGAAACGAAGAATCCAGCCACATCAACAAACTGGATGCTTCGCTGCGCTCAGCATGACAAGTCAGGAAACCCTGCCCTCCGAAGACCTGGCGAAGGAGGGTCACGCGTGCCCTCCGCCGCAGCCTCCGGGCGGTGAGGCGGGCGTGGCGGTCAGTTGGTCGCCACCACCGAGGTGGGCCAGCGCCTTGGCATAGCTGCGGCCGGCGAGGAAGTGCTGGAGCCGGTCGTCCAGTTCGGAACTGTGTTTCGCCTGCAAGGCTTCAATCTCGGTCAGGGCGGCCGAAATGGCGGCCCCATCAGAGTTCTTAATGCCGGCGTGCAACCGGATAAGCGCGGCTTTGATTTTGGCTTCGGTCATTATAAGGTCTGGAATTAAAGTAGCTTACACTGCGAACCCCCCGGGAATAATCCCTGTTCATCCGCCGCTGCGGAATCTGAATCAACTTGTCTCGATTGGCCTCCGCTGCTCCCCTTCGCCTTCCACGATTACTGTCACCCGGTGCGATAGGCAAGTCGTGAACCTTTTTCTTATTTCCCGCCCACGCTCGCCATGATCCCCGTCCCCGTCTCCGAGCGCGCCAATGCCGGCGTAATCGAGGAATACCACCAGCGCTGGCTCGATAACCCCCACTCGGTGGACCCGACTTGGCGCGCTTTCTTCCAGGGCTTCGCCCTCGGCAGCAGCGGCCAGACCCCCGCCGGAGTTCCGGTCGGCGCGGTCGTGGACAGCGTCAAGCAGTCCGGCGTCTATTACCTGATCAATGCCTACCGCGCCATCGGCCACCTCCAGGCGCACCTCGACCCCTTGAGCGGCCCGCCGCCGGCCTCGCCCAAACTGCAGCTCAAGCAATTCCGCCTCAGCGAGACCGACCTCGACACCGTTTTCGACACGAGCAATTTCCTCGGCGGCGGTCAGCTCAAGCTCCGCGAAATCCTCGCCGCGCTGCAGGAGACCTATTGCGGCCACGTCGGCGTGGAATACGCCCATATCCAAGACCAAGACGCCCGCCGCTGGCTGCAGGAGCGCATCGAGTCCACCCGGCTGCGCCCGAAGTTCTCCCAGCCGGCCAAGGTCCGCATCCTCCGCCGGGTCCACAAGGCCGAGCTGTTCGAGAAATTCCTGCACACGAAATACGTCGGCCAGAAACGCTTCTCACTCGAGGGCGGCGAGACCATCATCGCCGCGCTCGACGCCGTCATCGACCACTGCCCCGGGTCGGGCATCGAGGAGATCGTCATGGGCATGGCCCACCGCGGGCGGCTCAACGTGCTCTGCAGTGTCATGCGCAAGTCCTTCGACGTGCTCTTCGAGCAGTTCTCCGAGAACTACATCCCCGACACGGTGGCCGGTGACGGCGATGTGAAGTATCACCTCGGTTATGAGTCCGAACTGATCACCACCACCGGCGCCAAGGTCGAGGTCCGCCTCGCCGCCAACCCGTCGCACCTGGAGATCGTCAACCCCGTCGTCGAGGGCAAGGCCCGCGCCCGCCAGCGCATCCGGGGTGACGACCGGGAGCGCCGCAAGGTCATGCCGCTGCTCATCCACGGCGACGCCGCGGTCGCCGGCCAGGGCATCGTGGCCGAGACGCTCAATTTTTCCCAGCTCCCCGGCTACCGCACGGGTGGCACCCTCCACTTCGTGATCAACAACCAGATCGGCTTCACCACCGATCCGTCGGACTCGCGCTCGACCCGTTACTGCACGGACATCGCCAAGATGATCGAGGCGCCGATCTTCCACGTCAACGGCGACGACCCCGAGGCCGTCTGCATGGTCGCGCAGCTCGCGGTGGACTTCCGCGTCAAGTTCAAGCGCGACGTGTTCATCGACATGTATTGCTACCGGAAGCACGGCCATAACGAGACCGACGAGCCGTCCTTCACCCAGCCGGCCCTTTACAAGAAGATCGCGGGCCACGCGCAGGTCACGGCCACTTACACGAAGCAGCTTATCGCCGAGGGTTCCATCACCCCGGCCGAGGGCGAGGCGATCACCGCCGAGTATTCCGCCGCGCTCGACGAAAATCTCGCCAAGGCCCGGAGCCGCGAGGCCGCCAAGGCCGAGAAACGCAAGGCCGCGGCGGCCACCGACACGGTGGCCAAGGACGCGTTCAAGGGCTCCACCGCGATTTTCCAGCCAGCCTACACCCACACTCCCGTCACCACCGCGGTCAGCGGCGCGAAACTCGATCAGGTGGTCAAGGCGCTCACCTCCGTGCCGGCCGGTTTCAAGGTCCATGCCAAGATCAAGCGCTTCATGGAGGGCCGCGCCGAGGCACACCGGAACGGCGGCCCCTACGACTGGGGCCTGGGCGAGGCGCTGGCCTTCGGCACCCTCCTGCTTGATGGCACGCCGATCCGGCTCAGCGGCCAGGACTGCGAACGCGGCACCTTCACGCACCGCCACGCGGTGTTCACCGATCCCGAAACCGGCGCGAAATTCACCGCGCTCAACCATATTTCCGGCCGGCAGGGAAAATTCTGCGTCTACAATTCGCTCCTCTCCGAGGCCGCCGTGCTGGGCTTTGACTACGGCTACTCGCTCGACTACCCGGACATGCTCTGCCTCTGGGAAGCCCAGTTCGGCGACTTCGCCAACGGGGCCCAGGTCGTCCTCGACCAGTTCATCGCCGCCGGCGAGTCGAAATGGCAGCGCACCAGTGGCATCACGCTGCTGCTGCCCCACGGTTACGAGGGCCAGGGTCCCGAGCACTCCTCGGCCCGCCTCGAACGCTTCCTGCAGTCGTGCGCGGAGAACAACATCCAGGTCGCCAATCTCACCACACCCGCCCAGCTCTTCCATGTGCTGCGCCGGCAGATGAAGCGCGATTTCAAGAAACCGCTCGTCCTCATGTCGCCCAAGTCCCTCCTGCGCCACCCGGGCGCGGTGTCCCGGCTCGAGGACTTCACCCAGGGCAACTTCCAGGAAATTATCGCCGATCCGACCGCCTCGAAAAAGACCGGGCGCATCATCCTTTGCTCCGGCAAAGTCTACTACGATCTCCTCGACTACCGGGAGAAGCACAAGACCGACGACACCGCGATCATCCGCCTTGAGCAGCTTTACCCTTTGCACCGCGACCGGCTCGCCGAAATCGCCGGCTCGTTCAACGGCGACGCCCATCTGGTCTGGTGCCAGGAAGAGCCGCAGAACATGGGGGCCTGGAGCCACCTCGCGCCCCAGTTGGAGGATATCTTCGGCCGCAAGCCTCGCTACGCGGGGCGCGACCCCGCCTCATCGCCCGCCGTCGGCCTGCTCGCCCTGCATCGCATGCAGCTCGCCTCCTTCCTGAAAAAAGCTTTCTCTCTCTGATCGCTTAAAACTTAAACCCTTAGTCCTTACAGCTCTCTGTCCATGGCCATTGAAGTCAAAATCCCCCCGATGGGCGAATCCATCACCTCCGGCGTGCTCGCCAAATGGCACGTGACGGACGGCGCCCTCGTCAAGAAGGACCAGCCGCTCTTTGAACTGGAGACGGACAAGATCACTTCCGAAGGCACCGCCGAGGCGGCCGGCCGCA
>LNEH01000050.1 GCA_001464505.1 Verrucomicrobia bacterium Ga0077533 | reverse complement strand
CCAACCCGCACCGACCAATTCGGCTTCCCGATGGATTTGAAATGCAGTGATGGATGAAACGAGTTTGCCTGCCATAGCCGGTAGTTCTTGCGAGCCACTGTCCTTACCTCTGCCGGCAGCGTTTGATAGAGCCGCCAGAATTCCGGTGTTCCGCGGCTCGCTATCTTCACGACTTGTCCAGGATATCGTCCAACGGCTTGGTCTGGCCCGAACGGTAAGAATTGGCTGCGTCTTCGTTCAGCGCCACAAATTTGCCGGCCTTGGCGTCTGTCTTCATCCGGCGATCCCACTCGTCGTCCGACCAGCCGCACAATTCCGCCACCAGCGCCGCCCGTTCCTCCAGCGGAAGCTGCTCGATGGCCGATTTGATTTCCTGCACAGTGCTCATGGCTGGGACAATGCGCCACTGAGCATCTTTGGCAAACCGGATTTCGACCGGCTGATGATCAACGGTCCCGTAGGCGCCAAGAAAGGGGTCTGGCGCCAAGAAAGGGTGGCCAAGAAAGGGGTCTGGTTTTAAGTATTTATATCGGGCGACAATGCTGAAGCGGCCCGCCGGCCACCGCCTCACCGCGCCGCCACGATTTCCAGAGTCACCCGGCAGCCGAGCGCGGCGGCGGTGCGGGAGAGCGTGGTGAGGGTGATCGAGGTGTTGTCCTCGTCGAGCACACGGTTGAGCGCCGCCCGGCTGGTGCCGAGTTTCTCGGCCAGCGCCGAGACAGACACCCCCTTGCGCTCCATCTGCTTGGCCAGCGCGGCGGCGATGACCTTCTTGATCGCGGCGGCCTCGACCTCCTCGTAGATGCCTTCTTCGCGGAGAAAATCCGTGAAGTTACTTCCGCGGTGGATGTTTTTGTTGGTGCTCATAGTCGCGTTTCCTTTTGTGGGCCAGGTTGAGTTCGTGTTCGGGTGTCGCCCGGGTCTTTTTGATGAACCCGTGTAACAGGATGATGATTTCGTCGTGGGTGAAAAAGAGGGTGCGGGCAATCCGGTTGGGGAGCCGCGTGCGGACTTCCCAGAGCCCGTCACCGAGGGAATCCACCAACGGCAGGCCCAGCGGCCAGCCGAACTGCACCGCCATGATGTCGGTCCCGATCTGCTTCCGCTCGTCTTCGGGCAGGCCTTTCAGCCATTCACGGACCGGCTCATTGCCGGCTGCCGTGCGAAAGAACACGCACGGAAGCGGACGCGGTTTCGACATCACCCATCAAGTGAATCATTAATGATACAGTGTCAAGCCTTGCCATCCGATGCCGCACCAGTGGAATTTCCGACGATCATTGAGGACACACCCATGAGCAAACCAACCCCCCTGACCCACCCCGGCCTCATCCTCCGGGAGGAATTTTTCGAGCCGCTCGGCATCACCCAACTGGCTGCCGCCAAGGCCACCGGCATCCCGCAGAGCCGCCTGAGCGAAATTCTCGCCGGCCGGCGCTCCATCACCGCCGACACCGCCGCGCGCCTCGGACGGTTCTTCCAGGTTGATCCGCGAAGCTGGCTGAATCTCCAGGCCACCTTTGAGCTGCGGGAGATGGAGCGCTCCCATGGCCGGGAACTCGCCCGGGTTCTCCCGGCGGAGTAAATAGCCTGAGCGGCAAAGTCGACCCCATGCACACGTCTGACACCGCCGCCGCCAAGATCGCGGTCTTCCAGGAGTGCGGCATCGAAGTCGCCATCACCCCGTCCGACATGGCCGACGCCCTCATCCGCGCCGCGAAACGCCTCGGCGCGAAGCTAGCGTGAAGAAGTTCGAACAACGTGTCGCTAAGCTCCCAGAGCAATGCGACATTATTGCTTCGCTGATCGTGGCAATCCGCCCTGCTCATGAGTAGAACTTCGTCATTTCCCGGTAACAAGGCCAACACCGCCTTGCCTATCCGGGATATTCATGGCTAATCGAAAGGGATGCCCCACCCCCGCGCCCGCTTGCTCCTATTTGCCCTCTTTGCCCTGTGCCCGGTCATCGGGTTCGGTCACACCACCGGGGAGGCGGTCAAGGAAATGGCCGCCGCCGCCCTGTCATGGGCCAACTCGCTGACTCCCGGTCAGCACAAGGACGCGGTATTCGAATTCGCCGACAAGGAACGCGAGAACTGGCACTTCATCCCCCGCGCAAGGCAGGGCATCCCCTTCAAGTTCATGACCGAGCCCCAGCGAAAACTGGCGCGCGCACTCCTCGAATCCGGACTCAGCCCGCACGGCGTCGCGCAGACCGACATGGTGATAGCCCTTGAGCGGGTGCTGTTCGAAATCGAAAAGGCCGCCCACCGGGACGACACCCTGTATTATTTCTCGATCTTCGGCGAACCCAGCACCGCCGGCACCTGGGGCTGGCGGGTGGAGGGGCATCACCTGTCGATCAACATCACCATCGTGGACGGCAAACGGATCGTCGCCACGCCCAACTTCGTCGGCGCGAATCCGGCCGAGGTCCGCCTCGCCGGCCCGCAACTGGCCCGCCGGGCCCTCGCCGCCGAGGAGGATCTCGCACGCGCCTTGCTCCTCTCCTTCAACGACGCGCAGCGCGCCAAGGCCATCGTTGCAGCCTCAGCCCCAAGTGACATCCTCACCCGCAACGACAACGTTGCCAAGCCGCAGGAGCCTTCCGGCCTCAGCTATGCGGACATGAATCCCGCCCAGCAGGCCCAGCTCAAAGCCCTCGTAGCCGTCTACGCCAACCGGATTCGGCACGAGGTGGCCGATGCGGAATTGAAAAAGATCGCCGATTCCGGCTGGAACCGGCTGGATTTTGCCTGGGCCGGCGGATTGAAACCCGGCGAAGGGCACTACTACCGCATCCAAAGCCCGGAATTCATTATCGAATACGACAACACCCAGAACAACGCCAACCACATCCACACCGCCTGGCGGTTGTTCAAAGGCGATTTCGGTCGCGACCTGCTGCAGGAGCACTACCAGAAATCGCACAAGTAGGCTTCGCCGGGGCGCGCTCAGGTCATGCGCGATATACCCGCAACTCCAAGTTTCGTGCCGGTGCTCATCAACGCGCGGGATTGACCAGATCCCGAATCACGTTCTCCAACCCGCTCACCACGCGCGCCAATCGCTCGTAGTCGATTTTGTCCGGCGTGTCCTCGGCCGTGTGATAGTGCGGATACCGGAACGGGGCCGTGTCCGTCACCATCAGGGCCGGATAGCCTTCCCGCCAGAATGACCAGTGGTCCGACCAGCCCACGCCGGGCATCAACCCTGGCAAGGCGGCGCCCTCGGACGGAAAACGGGCCTGGCGGCGAAACGTGGCGACGCACTGCCGCACCAGTTCCCGGGAAGCGGTGTTGCCGACGAACGCGATGAAATCGCCCCGCGAGGGATAGAACAGCCCCACCGGGAAGGGGTATTTCTGGCTGCCCTTTTCGTCGGAATACCAGCCGATGGTTTCCAGGCTGACCATGGCCACAATGTTCTCGCCGCGCTTTCGACATTCCTTCGCATAAACGCGGCTGCCCATCTGGGCCGTCCCGAAAAAAGGCGGCTCCTCGTTGACGAAGGCCACGAAACGCACCGTTCGCCCGGGTTGGGCGGTGGAGAACGAACGCGCCAGGGCCAGCAGCGCGGCCACGCCGCTGGCGTTGTCGTTGGCCCCCGGCGAGCCGGACACCGAATCGTAGTGAGCGCCGATGACCACGATTTCATCCCGCCGCGTCCCGCCGGGAATTTCGACCTCGAGGTTGTGGCACATCGTTCCTCCGGCTTCATAGCCGTGCCGATTCACCTGATAGCCCGCCCCGGCCAGGGCGGCTTCGATAAAATTGGCCGCCGTCATCAGGCTGCCCGGGACGAACAGACTGCGCTCGCCGATGTCGCCGGCCAGAACCTGCACGTCGCGCTTCAGGGTTTCTCGCAGGGCAACTTCTTTCTGGGTGAGAGGGGGCCACGGGCCGGCAAAGCTTTCCCGGGGCATTCGGATCATCGCCGTCCAGGCCCAAAACCCAAGCCCGCAAAGCACGACGAACAACACCGCCAGCCGCAGCAGCGCGGCGCGGGTGACCAGGCGCAGTTTCTTCCCGCCGGTTTGCCGGAGTGGTGGAATCAGGGTCATAAGTTATTTTGGTTGGGGACGAAGAACAGGGTCAAACTTTGCACTTTGCAATCGCTCCGAAGTGAGAGGAGACAAAAAGGGGTCTGGTCGTAAGTTTCATATCAGCCGACAATACTGACGCTTCTCACTGACCACCGTCTCACCGCGCCGTCACGATTTGCAGGTTCACCCGGCTGCCGGCCGGGCCCGGCAGCCAACCCGGGATTGACCGCCTGCGTTTGCCGGCTACTTTGTCTTCATGACCCTCGCCCATTTCCCCGAGCTGCCCAAGCGCCAGCGGATGAAGCTGGCGGAGGAGCTCTGGTTCTCGGGCGTGGACGACAGTCTGCCGGTCAGCCCGGTCCACAAAAAAATCCTTGATGAGCGCTGGGCCGCCTACAAGACGGGCAAAGTGAAGCGGATCACCCTGCCGGATTTGGAGCGACGCCTCGCCCGGTCGTGAAAAGCCAGCCGGTCGAGTTCCTTGAGTTGGTTGAGCATGACCTCAACTACGCGCGGAACTTCTATGACACCTGGCTCACCGGTGGGGCGGTGTTGGATCCGCGCAATGATCCCCGGATAATCCGCTCGTTGCTGAAGCTTCGCCTCCCACGGCATTAGGATTTCTCCGATGCGCTCAACAATCCTCCTGCTTGCAATCTTTGCCGCAACGGCGGCGGCGGCCGCCGAGCCGACGTGGCACCTGTCGCTCCAGCTCTACAGCCTGCATGAGCACACCTCGGCGGTCGACCTGACCAACAACACGCCGGGTATCGGGGTGATGCGCATGACCGACGACCACTGGCTGGCGGGGGCCGGCATTTTTCGCAACAGCCTCGCCCGCACCGCTGGCTACGCCTACCTCGGCAAGCAATGGCCGGTGGGCAAGTTCCAAGTCGGGGGCATCGCGGGCCTGACTCACCGCTACAATTACAACAATGGCGGTCTCGTGCCGCTGGGCGGTCTGCTGGTGACGGTCCCGCTCGCCGACCGCTGGTCGCTGGACATGATCGGCATCCCGCGCCTCGGCAATCTGACCTACACCACGCTGCACTTCGCCGTGCGCTGGCGGTTTCGCTGAGGCATTGAGATTGGGGTGGAGCGCGTTGACCTCAACGCGCTGGTTTTGTCTTCAGTTTTTGAAAGAACCCGGCATTGCCCGAAAAGATTTCCCACCCGTTGTTTTGTAACTGGACAAAAGCCAGCCGTTTGCCGGCTTAAGTTTTCTTCAGACCGGCTGAAATAAAAAATTATCTGGCATAGGACGCGCTTACTTGCTCAATTCACATTGCATCAGGAAAGGATCGGCTGGCAACAGCCGGTTCTGCCAACCGGGTCTAGGAGTGATCACGGTGGTTTCGAGTGCCGCAAGGCGCCCGGATGTGAGAGGGGTCAAACCCTCTAACAAAAAACTCCTCCAAAAAAGCGAAAAGCCGCCTGATGTCCTCAGGCGGCTTTTCGTTTTCAGGAAAACCCTGCTGCGCGAACGATTAACTAACCATCAACCGCTCACGCATCATGTCCCACAACGTCATCACCCTCGCCTCGCTTCGCATCAGTGAAGCGAACCCCAACCACCACCTCTGGAACAACAACGGAACGTGGTTTTTGCACTACACGGTCTACCCGACCCCCTTCACCAAGGAGCGCATCCGCCGTTCCCTCGGCACGAAGGATGTCAACCTGGCCCGTGAACGCCGCAATCAGTTCTTCGCCCATCTGGCGAAACAGTCGTCCGCCGCTGCTCCGGTCCTCGCCGGCACCGTGGCCGTGGCCTGAGCCCTGCGCCATAAATCTTCACGAGGGCACGCCGTGAGGCGTGCCTTCTTTTTTAGACTGCCTTGCTGTAGCGGCGCTCTATGAGCGCCGTCCATACGACAGCCGGCGGTCATAGACCGCCGCTACAACCCTCACGGAATCCGCAGCTGCATGCCGACGCGGAGCACGCTGGAGCCCTGCAGCAGGTCGCGGTTGGCATTGAAGATTTCCTGCCAGCGGGTCGGCGTGCCGTAATAGCGCATGCTGATGCGTGAAAGTGAGTCGCCTTCCGTGACCGTGTGGAAACGGGCTTCGGCTGCACCCACCGGGGCCGTGACCACGGGCCGCGAAGGGGCCTGTCCGCCGGAGGCAATGGTCGCCGCGGGCGTGCCGAGCCGCGCGGCGGAGGCAATCTGATCGAGCGTGTTCTGGGCCTGGTTGAGCCGCGCGGCCAGTGCGCCGTTCTCCGTCCGCAATTGGTTGATGACCGCCACCCGGTCGCGATCCTGCGCGGCGCCGGCCTCGGCCTGCCGGGCCTGCGCCGTGCGGACGCTCTCGAGGTCGCGGCGCAGCTGCGCCAGCTGGGCCGTGACGGCATCGATGTTCTGCTGGGCCCCGCGCTCGGCCGCCGTGCGCTGCTGTTCGGCACTGCGCACGTTCTGCGTCAGACGCGTGATGTCGGCGCGATATGATTCCACCAGCCGGCGCATGTCCTCGCGCTCCAGCTCCAGCCTGGCGTTGGCCTGCGTCAGATCGGCCACGGTGACGCTGTGCGATTCCGAGGCTTTTTCGGCGTCGGTGGTCCGGCCCTGCAACTCAGCCAGGTCCGCCTTGGCCTGCTCCGCCGTCTGCCGGCTGGCGGCCATCTGCGCCGTGGCCTCCGCATTTTGCTTTTGGAGGACATCGTTCTCCTGCCGGGTCTTGATCAGCTGGGTCCCCACGGCCTCCAGCCGTTCCTGCAAAGCCGTTTTTTCCGCCACCAGTTCGCCGAGCTGGCCCTGGCTGTCGCCGGTCTGTTTCTCGTTCTGCCGGCGCAACTCATCTCCCGCCGCAGTGAGTTCGCGCACTTTGGCCTGCAATTGATCGAAATCCTGCTGGCTGACGGAAGGGGCCTCGGACTGCTTGGCGCTCAGGAGGGCGCGGTTGGCTTCGGTCAGTGACTTGTTGGTCTCGCGCGTGCGGGTGAGCTGGGCCGCGAGCGTGGAGACTTCCCGGGCGGAGTTGTTGCGCTCGTCCTCGATCTGGCTCTCCAGTTCCTTCACCTGCGCCTGCAGGGTGCTGATCTCCATCTTGTAGGCGTCGGGCTGCGCGGCGCTGACGGCCTGCGACTGCGCGGCCAGCGCCGCCTCGGTGCCCTTGCGCGCATTATCCAAATCCTTTTCGAGCCGGTCGTTCGTCCCGGTCAGCTCCGCGATGGTGGCATTTAGCTTCTCCACGGTCGAGTTGGCCTCGGCCAGATCAGCTTCGAGCTTCCGGTTGCCGTCGCCGTCGCGGGTGCGAACGGTCGTGGCTTCGGCCAGTTGCTGCTCCAATTCCTTCACGCGCCCCAGGGCCTGGTCAAGGTTGTGCCGGGTGCTGTTCATGAACGTCGCCTGTTCCTCGCCCTCGCGGATCAGTTGCTCGTTCCGGGCGCGCAACGTCGCGGCCTCCGCCGCCGCTTTGGCCAGCTCATCGCGCAGGGTCCCGGTCTCGCTCGCACCCTGCCGGGCCGCGGCCAGCTCTTTTTCCAGCCGGTCATTGGTTCCCGTCAATTCAGCCACTGTCGCGCCGCTCTGTTCGAGTGCGTGGTTGGCGTCGGCGAGTTGCTTTTCCAAGTGGGCAAACTCCGCGGATTTGCCGGCGAGCTTCCGGGCTTCGCGCAGATCGAGTTCCAACCCGGCCACCGTCGCGGCGAGCGACCGCCGGTCTTGGGCAGACTGTTGCGCCTGCTGCTCCGCCTCGGCCAGTTTTTGCCGGAGGCCGTCGAGTTCGGTGGGGTCGGGTTTGCTCACGGCTTGCGTGGCGAGCGTCCGCTCGGCTTGGGCGACCTGGGCGGTCAGCGCGCGGTTTTCGGCGGTGGCCGCTTCCAGCTGCTGCTGCACCAGGGCCAGCTTCTGCCGCAGCTCAGCCAGGCTGGAATTCGCCCCGTCAGCCTGGGCCGACTTTTCGTTGACCGTCTGCTCCAATGAGCGGCTCCATTTCTCCAGGTCGGCCTTCTCACTCTGCAAGGTCGTCATCTGTTGTTGGAGCTGGGCGGCGAGTTGCTGCGCCTCGACCAGCTTGCCGGCGGCGGATTTGTCCACGTCGGGCTTGGGCTGGTTTTCCAGTTCGGCAACGCGGGCCGCCAGCCGGTTGCTTTCATTCTGCCAGCGATCGGCCTCCCGGGCGGACTGCTCCGCCCTGGCGGTCAACTGGGCGAGTTGCTGGACCGTGGCGTTGTCGGATGCTGCGGGCCTGGCCGTCTGGTTACGAAGGCTCCGCAACTGGCTGTTAAGTGAAAGCAACTCACGGGTGGAACGCTTCACCTCGTCGTTGAGCCGCACATTGTCGCGCTGCAGGTTGGCCATGATGGCGGACTGGTCGCCGCCCGCCGGCGGTGGGGCTTCGGCCTTGGCGGAACCTGAGGCCAGATTTTCCTTCTCCAGCTGCAAGCGGGCGTTGTTTTCCGTCAATTGCTGGTTGGCCGCCTGCAACTGGGCGAGTGCGCCCGCCGACTGTTCCAGTTTGGCGGTCAGCTCGGTGATTTGCCTTTCATGGCGGGTAACATCCCCGGCTGATGCGGCGGTGGCCGGGGCGCTTTGGGCCCGGGCCAGATCGTTCTGCGCGTCCTTCACCTGGGTTTTCAACAGCAACATTTCGCGTTCCGAGGCCTCTTGGTCGGCCAGGAGGGTCTGCACCTGCAAAGCCAGCCGCTGGTTCTGCGCCCGCAACTGCTCGACCAGCTTGCCGGAGTCGCCGCTCTCCGCGAGTTGCTGTTCCAGCCGGGCTTTTTCGAGTTCGAGCCGCTGGTTGGCGTCGGCCAGCTGGGTGTTGGCCTCGCGGGCCTGTTCGAGCGCCGCGGTCAGATCCGCCGGGTGGGCCGGCGGCGGGGTCCGCTTGCCCGAGGCGACGACGGCCGGCACTGGTGAGACGCTTGACTCCGCCGCAGCTTGGCCGGAGCGGCGTTCGGCGAGCAACCGCGTGGCGGCGGCTTGCTGCCCGGCGTCCAAGACCCGGGTCAAAGCATTGCGGGCTTCGGGGCTGGCGCCGTTTCCCACGGCCAGGCTGAGCCACACCCAGGCCTGCACCGGATCCTTGGTGAGTCCACCTCTCCCCTCGGAGATCATGATCCCATAATTGGTCTGGGCCGCCGCAAAGCCCTGTTCGGCGGCGGCGCGGTAATACCCGGCGGCAATGGAATCATTCTTGGGCACACCGCGTCCGTCCTCGAACAGCAGTCCCAGGTTGTGCTGGGCGCGGGCGAAGCCGCGATCGGAGGCCTGCTTATACCAGCGCGCCGCCTGCACTTCGTCTTTCTTCACCCCGCTGCCGGCCTCATAGGCGAGCCCCAGGTTGAACTGGGCCTCGGCGATGCCCCTTTCCGCGGCCTGCTTGAACCAGAGGTTGGCCTCGAACAAATCCCGGGCAATGCCGCGACCGTTGGCATACATGTTGCCCACATTGAACTGGGCGGGGCCAAACCCCTGCTCTGCCGCCAGCAGATAAAGCTTGAAGGCCTGCTGGTCATCGGCCGGCACGCCATGACCCAGCTCGTAGGCGAGGCCGAGATTGTATTGCGCCATCGCAAAGCCCCTTTCGGCCGCCCGGCGATACCATTTCAAGGCCTCGGTGTGATCCTGTTTCAAACCGGCCAGTCCCTCGTTGTAGGCGTTGCCGAGCTCGTTCTGCGCCTCGGCATCGGATTGTTCGGCCCGGGCCCGTAAATTTTCCAAGTCCGGCCCGGCCTGGGCCCAGCCCGCCAGCCACCCAAAACCGGCCAGCAGCACGGCTCCGACCAAAACCCTCCCTTTCTTCATGGATCTATGTGATTTTACTGACGCGACGGAATTGCGCACGGCCTAGGTTAAGGAGAAAACCCTACACGGGAGCAAGGATGCATCGACCATCCCGTGGATGATTTTTTTGTCCGGTGGACAAAACGTGGCCAGCGCCCCGGAGAGCCGGGTCTGGCCTCCCACCACGAAATAATAAGGACATAAGCGCAACCGGCCCGGCTTCGCCGAGGCTACGCCGGGCAAGCCGTCCTTCGGCTGCTCATAGAGAGGATGCGACACTTTTTTCGGTTTCCGGTATTCCTGCAGCACGTGCAGATTGACCGGCGCGAGCCGGAGCGCCTGCTCGAGCCCCTGTTGCCAATCCTCGCGCGAACAATCACTGCCGAGCACCACGCTGCGCGCGCCCCAGGCCGTTGCGTGAAAACCGGAAATCTTGATGATCAAATCCCGCTCCTTTTGCGAGGCGCCGGCGAGGTCGCGCCAGTCGTTGAGGGCCCGACCGCCGATCCGCGGGCCGTCGAGCACGGCGCCCGGCGGCAACGGCGCCGGGTCCATGATCCACGACTGCGGGATGATGGTTCGCAGCAGCTTCAGGCTCCCCCGGCCGAGATTCTCGGCCCAAAACTCGCCCAGCAAGTGGTGATGAAACAGCGCCAGCGCCAGTTTCTCTTCCTGGAACGGGCGCATCGGCGACGCGATGGCGACCGCGCCGCTTTGCCACGCCTCCAGGATCTCCGCGGCGATGCGGACGTTGGCCCAGTCAAACAGTTCGAAGAACCGGTAGATGACATCGATTTTCTCCGGCGTGCCCTCCACGTCGAAGAACAATTCCCCGCCAAGCGGAAACACATCTTCCGGCCGCATGCAAAACACCCGGCGCCCCAGGCGCTGCAGCTGCTCCGCCAGCCATTGCATCTCCGGCCGGTAGGTCGCCGCCTCGTCGCTCACCAGGATGGCGATGAGGGGATTGCGCAGCGCGGGACGCAACGCGGCCAGCGAGGCGTGGAAATTCTCCACCATCGCATCGCCGGCACCAAGGATTTCAGCGTCCACTCCGCGGGGTGAGGGCACCCCGCCTACACTGTCGGAGGCCGCGTCTTTTGTGGGCGGGGTGCCCTCCCCCCGCGCGGAATACAGCCGGTTGAGAAAAGCCGTCAACCCGATGCCACCGGGCACCGAGTCGAGCTCCGTCAGCGCGAATCCGTCATCCGTCAGCAGCAGGTCGGGCCGCAGCACCGTGGGAAACAGGCCGCGATTTTTCGGGTCGCGGGCGTGGGCGATAAGCTCGGGCGGCTTGCCGCGGTCGAGGTAGTCGGCCACCCAAGGCGCGAGCAGCGGCTTGTTGCGGAGGAGATTTTTCCCCTGCGCCGAGCGGAGGTAGAGGGTCTCGAGCGCCGCATGGAACTCGAGGCAGGCCCCGCCGATCTGTTCCAGCTGCGTCACCTGGGCGGAGCTGAGCGGCCACGCCTGCGGCGAGAGCTGCCAGGTCTTGTCCTCAAACAGCGACTGGGCTGCAAAGGTGGTCTTAAGTTGCTCGTGAGTCAGGTCAGGCATCGTGGGCAAAAGGCTGCAGGACTGAAAAGCCGAATGGCTGAAATTGCGAGTGGGAGTTACCAGTGGTTCAGCCTTTCCGTCCTTCAGTCATTGGATGTCCTTGTTGCGGTGGCGCGGGCAGCCGGCGCGGAGCCAGCCGTAGATAAAGCGGTCGAGGTCGCCGTCGAGCACGGCCTGGGTGTCGCTGGTGCTGACGCCGGTGCGCAGATCCTTCACCATCTGGTAGGGCTGCAGCACGTAGCTGCGGATCTGCGCGCCGAAGCCGATCTCACCCTTCTCCCCGTAGAACTTGTCCATCTCGGCGCGCTGCTCGTCCTGGCGTCTTTCATAGATCCGGGCCTTGAGCACCTGCATGGCCGAGGCCTTGTTCTTGATTTGGGAGCGTTCGTTCTGGCACACGACCACGATGCCGGTGGGCGCGTGCGTGAGGCGCACGGCCGAATCGGTCGTGTTGACCCCCTGCCCCCCTTTGCCGGATGAACGGTAGACATCGACGCGTATGTCTTCCTCTTTCAGCTCCACGTCGATGTCCTCGGTGATCTCGGCGACGACGTCCACGGCGCAGAACGAGGTGTGACGGCGCTTGTTCGAGTCGAAGGGACTGATGCGCACGAGGCGGTGGACGCCGCGCTCGGCCTTGGCGTAGCCGTAGGCGTTCTCACCCTTGATCAAAATCGTGGCCTTCGAGATGCCCGCCGTGTCGCCCGGCTGCACGTCCATCAGCTCGACCTCGAAGCCGCGGCGCTCGCACCAGCGTGAATACATGCGGAAAAGGATGTCGGCCCAGTCGTTGGACTCGGTGCCGCCCGCACCGGCCTGGATGCTGAAGATGGCGTTGTTGCGGTCGAACTGACCGGTCAGGAACGACGCGATCTCCAGCTTGTCGAGCTCCTCGACCATGGCGGTGACGGCGGAATTGAGCTCCTTGGCGTAGGCCTCCTGTTCGGCCGGGGTCGACGCCTCGACCAGCTCGACCATGACGGCGGCGTCATCGACGCGCTTGTTGAAGGCCACGAGGCCGGCGATGGTGCGCTTCAGGCCGTTGAGTTTGGCAATGTGCTTCTGGGCCCGTTCGGGGTTGTTCCAGAATTCGGGGGCGCCCATCTCCCCCTCCAGCGCCTCTATCTCCCGTTGTTTCTGCTCGACGTCAAAGAAACCTCCATAAGTAGCCGGCGCGCTTCTTTATGTTCTCAAGGTGGGAAAAGGTTTCGGGTGCGATCATGGAGGGACTTACCCTTGGCAGCCGGGCCGCGTCCGCAAGCGGAAAGTCCGTCCCGGAGCAACGGGGCGCAAAAAAGCCGCCCAGCGGGGCCGGGCGGCCGGTTGCGTCACGGAGAGTTCAATTAAAGGCGTTGGCGAACCACTTCTGGTAATACTCGCCCACGACCGGCATGAGCTTCTGCTGGCCGTTGATCGCGGCGATGAAGCCCATGATCCAGAGCACAAACAGTCCGACCATCACCGCCGGTCCGAGGATAAACATGACCAGATTGACCACCGGAATCATGGAGATGATCATACAGGGTATCCAGATCACCAGGGCCGTGATGAACAGCCCGAGCGTCTGCCGGAGGTGGAACGCCCCCAACGCCGTCTTTTTGCTGCTGTGCAGGACAATGGCGACAACGAAGCCGATGATGGTGAGATAGGAGAGGAGGGCGACGGTGGTATCTTCTTTGGCAGAAGTCGGGGGCTCTGGGGTGGTGGACATGGGGCGGTGGGGTTGTGTGCTTTGCGGGGTGTGACTGGCCAACTTCGCCAGCTTGGACACGCAATCCCGCGGCGTCAACGTCGTGAAACCAGGGGAAATCCGGCCGCTTGGGGTGTAGGTCGGGCTTCATGCCCGGCCATCAGCGCCAACTTGTCGGGGATAATACCAGCGTCCCTAATGATTTGGACTATCGCTTGGATTATGGGCGGCGGCGAAGGGACTCGCCGCCCTACCGGCGCTGCCGCGTTAAGTCTAATTATCAAGGGACGTTGGTATAAATCCCGACCTACAATGATCCCCGGTCAGCCCCGCAGCGTGCCGGCGGCCAGCTCGGTCAGGAAACCGGCGTAGGTTTTTTCCACCCCCTCGCGCACACCGATGCGGGCCTGCCAGCCCAGCGCCGTGAGCCGCGAGACATCCATGAGCTTGCGGGGCGTGCCGTCGGGCTTGGTCGCATCCCAGACAATCCGGCCTTTGAAACCGACCACCGCAGCCACAATTTCCGTGAGTTCCTTGATGGTCACGTCGGTGCCGGTGCCGATGTTGACCAGGTCGGGCGGGTTGGCCATTTTCAGCAGGAAGGCGCACGCGTCGGCCAGTTCGTCCACATGCAGGAATTCGCGCTTCGGCGCCCCCGTGCCCCACGCCGTAACCTCGGCGCGGCCGGCCAGCTTGGCCTCGTGAAACTTCCGGATGAGTGCGGGCATCACGTGCGAGTTCTGCAGGTGATAGTTGTCTCCCGGGCCGTAGAGATTGGTCGGCATCGCGGAGTGGTAACACACGCCGTGCTGCTTGCGGTAATACTCGCACAGCTTCAGCCCGGCGATTTTGGCGATGGCGTAGGCCTCGTTGGTCGGCTCGAGCGGACCCGTGAGCAGGCAGCTCTCGGGCATCGGCTGCGGGGCGAGCTTCGGGTAGATGCACGAGCTGCCGAGGAAGAGGAAGCGCTTCACCCCGGCCGCGTAGGCGCCGTGGATCGTGTTGGCGGCAATCGCGAGGTTGTCGTGGAGGAACTCCGCCGGATAGGTGCTGTTGGCGAAAATGCCCCCGACCTTGGCCGCGGCCATGATGACCGCGTCGGGTTTTTCGGCGGCCAAAAACGCCGCCACCGCCGCCTGGTTCGTGAGGTCGAGTTCGCGCCTGGTCTTGAGCACCAACTGCAAGCCAGACTCCGCGTGAAAGCGGCGAACCAAGGCCCCGCCCACCATCCCATTATGTCCGGCAATAAACAGTTTCATTTTTTAACCACGGATATCAGGCATGTGGTTAATCAAGCTGTATTCAATAGCCATTGGGATTTTTCCTCGATGAAGGCCACCTTCGATTTGTAGCCCAGATGACGGATCGTTTTCA
>LNEH01000049.1 GCA_001464505.1 Verrucomicrobia bacterium Ga0077533 | reverse complement strand
TGTTGGGTTGGATCCGGGTGTGAAATTTGCGGGTTAAGGGCAACCCACTGAAAGTAGCGAGGAATCGAAAATATCAACTCGGAAAGGTGGTCGCAATTTGCGACCACCTCCTTCTTTTCCATTGGGGTTAAATGAAATACAAAATCCGAAGGGAATCTCCGGGCGTTGCGCTTGACCTGCTCGTGCAGGCGCTTGGTCGGCACCCCGTAAATGGCGGCGAGGTCGCGATCGAGGATCACCTTCTGACCACGGATGGTCAGGATGCGTGATTCAACGGTGTCGGTGGTGGGAATGAGCGCGCGCTTCGTCATGGAGTGTCGGCCAATGCTGGCAACAAAGCGGGTCACGCGTCGTAAAAGGAGCGGAGCTCAACGTCAGAGCGGCGCAAGCGCAGCGCCAGCGCGCGGGCGAGCCGGGCAAAGACCTTCACGCCGATCAGCGGGTGGGTCCGCGAGGCCTCGTCGAAACGCGCGCGGGAGATGACGAAAAGATCCACCGGAGTCGTGGCGGTGGCATTGGCCGAGCGGGCACCGCGGTCGAGAAACGCGATCTCGCCGAAAAAATCCCCGCGCCCGAACGACGCGAGATTGTGGTAATTGCTGCCCCCGAGCGGCAGGACGATGCGGACGACACCCCGGCGGATGAGGTAGAGTTCATCCGCCGGGGTGCCGGCCTGAAAAATCACCTGCCCGGCGGTGAACGACCGCGCCTCGGTGCAAGAAGCGAGGGCCTCAAGGGTCTGGTCCGCTGTGAACTCCCGACAAAGATCGAACGCCACCAATTCAAGCGGGGTTTCCCCGTAGGGATGCGCGGATCCCAGTTCCGTCAGGATCTGGTCCTCCGCCCACTGGAGGGCGTCGTCGAGGGTCTCGAATTTGCGCAGGCCGGCATGCCCCTTGAGGGTGCCGACCTGCGCGAAATATTCCTGCAGATCGCGCCGGGCCGGCAGCCGGCTGAAGACCACGCCGCCGCCGCGCTCCGCCAGCGTCATTTCGAACTGCCGGAAGAGGTGCGCGGCGGTGTAGTCCATCGATTGCACGCGGCGCAGGTCGAGGATGAGCCAGCGGCACTGCTTCAGGTCGGCCTCGAGTTCCGTGCGCAGCTGGTCGGTGGTGCCGAAGAAGAGGCTGCCCTGCAATTCGCACACCACGGTCTGCGCGCCGTGCTGTTCCAGCAGGGCCTGCTGCGCCGGCAGGCGGTGCTGGGTGGAGGAGATGCGGTTGCCGGCGACCTTGCGCCGGATGACGGAGCCCCGGATCTGCTCGCGGATGAACAACAGCATGGCCAGGCCCACGCCCGCGCCGGAGGCAGCCATAAGGTTGGTGGTCACCGCCACGATCACGACGGTGGCGATGACGGCGAAATCCAGCACGGTGGACCGTTGCCGCAGCAGCTGGAAGCTGCCCCAGTCGAACATGCGGACCGCGACGACGAGCAAAATGCCCGCCAGCGCCGCGACCGGCACCCAGGCGATCCAGTTGCCGAGCAGGAGCGCGGCCAGCAGCACGAAGCTGCCTTCGCAAATGCCGGACCACCGCGTGCGGCCGCCGCTTTCCACGCTGACCAGAGTGGCACCCATCGTGCCGGCGCCGGGCATGCCGCCGACGAGCGCGGAAGCCAGGTTGCCGGCGCCCTGGCCGATCAACGTGCGGTTGGAGTCGTGCCGGCTGCGGGTCAGCGAATCGACGACCACGCAGGTTTTCAAAGTATCGACGGAGAGCAGCACGGACAGGGTGAGGGCGGGCAGGACGAGCAGGCGCAGGTCGGAAAGCTGCAGGCCTGAGATCGCCGGCCAGACCTGCGCCATGCCCGCAAAAATCCCGCCGTCACCGCCGCCCACCGGCCCGATGACCAGCTTGTTGCCGGCCAGCGTGAACAACTCCGGCCGGAACCAGGCGGTGCCGAAGTAGGCGAGCAGACCGGCGAGCAGGCCGAGGATGGTGGCCGGCACGGCGCGCGTGAGCCTGGGTCCAAGGAGCACGCCGGCGACGGTCACCGCGCCCACGATGAGGGCCGGCCCCGACCACGACGCCGGATCCCGCAGGTGCGCGACGGACACGCCGAGGAATTTCGGCAGCTGGCTGAGGAAAATCAGCACGCCCACGGCGCTGAGATAACCCGACACGACCGGATACGGGATGTATTTGATCAGCCGTCCGCCGCCGACCAGACCGTAAAGCATCTGCAAGGCGCCGGACATCAGGGCCAGGAGCAGCAGGAGGGCGACGATGTGGGCGGGGGCCGGCGCGGCGCCCGGCGCGGCGAGCAGACCGCCCGCGAGCGAAGCCAGCACGGCTCCCGCCGGGGCGCACGGCGCTGAGATCACCCGCGGCGCGCCGCCGAAGACAGTGGCCACGATGCCCAACACCATCGCGCCGACGATGCCGGTGCGCACGCCGTGGCCGATATACTCCGGCCCCAGCAGGGCATAAACCGCGACGCCGTAGGCGATCGACGAGGGCAGGGCGACCAGCATGGCCGCAAAGCCGCCCCAAAGTTCACCGGCCGGGGCGAAGGGGGGAGGCGTGGCGGGCGCGCTGAAACTGGAATTGGTGCTCAAGAAGAATTGGCCCCCTGAGCGGCGTTCAGGAGGACCGGATTCGAAAGCGAAAGGGGAATAGCCGGCGGAGGCAATCCCCGGCGTGACCGGGTTCAGAGTTCGGCTTCGAGCCGACGCACCAGAGTCTGCACAATCTGCACGCGGGCGAATTTCTTGTCATTGCCGGCCACCAGCGTCCACGGGGCGAAGTCCGTGTGGGTCCGCGCCACCATGTCATCGATCGCGATGGCGTAGTCGGGCCATTTCTTGCGGTTGCGCCAGTCCTCCTCGGTGATCTTGTATTGCTTGTAGTCGATGCGCTGCCGTTCCTCGAACCGCCGGAGCTGTTCCTGCGGGCTGATATGCACCCAGAATTTGTTCACGATGATGCCGTGATCAGCCATCTGCTCCTCGAAATCGACGATCTCGCCATAGGCCCGGCCCCAGTCGGCGGCGGGGGCGAAACCCTCGACGCGCTCGACCAGGACGCGGCCATACCACGAGCGGTCGAACAGGGTGGAAACGCCGGCGCGCGGCAGGTGCCGCCAGAACCGCCAGAGGTAGTGCTGCACGCGTTCCTCGTCTGTCGGCGCGGCGATGCCGACGACCCGGTAGAGCCGCGGATCCATCGCCGAGGTGACCCGCCGGATGGCGCTGCCCTTGCCGGCGGCGTCCCAGCCCTCGAAGACGAGCACCATCGAGCGCTTCTTCTCATACATCGCCCAGGCCAGCTTGCTCAATTTCGCCTGCGCGGACTCGAGGGTCTTGGCATACGCGGCGTCGGTCAGCTTCTGCCTCAGATTGACCGTCGCGAGCCAGGAGCCGGCCATTTTCTGCGGCCGGACGGGGGCGGAAACGGCGGGTTGGGCGACCGTTTCCTTCTGCTTCAACCGGCGCGCGAGTTCGGCCAGCAGGATTTTGCCGACGGCGAGCTCTCGGTAGCGGCGGTCGGTGGCCTCGATCACATGCCAGGGCGCGGCGGCGGTGTGGGTGTGGCTCAGGGCGCGCTCGGACGCCTTGGTGAACCGGTCGTAGAGCTTGTAGTGTTTCCAGTCGTTGGGGGCGAGGCGGCCGGCCTGCTCGAGTTTCTTGAGCCGCTTTTTCTGGGCCGCTTTCGGCCGTCCGCCGCGAGCATGTTCTCAAAGGCGACGATCCGGTTGAGCGCGCCTTCGAAACGGCGGCCCTTGATCTTGCCGTAGACCCGGCGGATGATGGGCTCCGTATACCACGAGCCGAACAGGATCCCGATGCGGCCGTGGCCGGGCAGGGCGCGCCAGAACCGCCAGTAGGTCGGGCGCTCGCGTTCCTCGTCGCTCGAATCCCAGAAGGCGTGCGTCGCCACGCCGCGCGGGTCGAGCCACTCGTTGAGCCGGTGCACCAGCTCGCCCTTGCCGGCGCCATCCGCGCCGGAGACGATGATGATGACGGAAAATTTCCGGCTGCGCAGGGCGAAATGAGCCTGGAGCAGGCGGGTGCGCAGTTTCGGCAACACCGAGTCATAACTTTTCTGCGTCAGGGTGTGGCCCGTTTCGGCGGCGGTGAGCATGGTAGGCTCCAAGGTTCAGGTTGAGGTTAACGGCGGGGTGGCCGTCGGAAGTATGGAACGCAGGGCGGCCAGACTGCGAGCGTTGACCTCGGCCAACGGGCCTTCGCCGTCTATTTCGTGCAGCAGGCCGGCCTGCCGGTAATAATCGATGAGCGGCTCGGTCTGCGCGTGGAAGGTCACCAGCCGGGCCCGCACCGTTTGCGGATTGTCGTCGGCCCGCTGGTAAAGTTCCCCGCCGCAGGAGTCGCAGATGCCGGACTGGCGCGGAGGCTTGAACTGCAGGTGGTAGGGGGCCTGGCAGGCCCGGCAGATCATCCGGCCCGACAGGCGGCCGACCAGCGCCTCATCCGACACCTTGATGTAGAGCACGGCGGCGATCCGGCGCGAGAGCCGGGCCATCATGTCCGTCAACGCCCCGGCCTGGGGCAGCGTGCGGGGGAAACCGTCGAGAATGAAACCGTTTTGCGTGTCCGGCCGCGCCAGACGCTCCTCGACCATCGCCTCGGTGACATCATCGGGCACGAGTTCGCCGCGGTTCATGTAAGTCTGGGCCAGTTTGCCCAGTTCGGTGGCCTGCCGCAGATTTTCGCGGAACAGGTCGCCGGTGGCGATGTGGGGCAACCGGAGTCCGGCGCACAGCCGCTCGGCCTGCGTGCCCTTGCCGGAGCCGGGGCCGCCCAGCAGCACCACGTCGGGGCTGACACGCGCCAGTTGCGCCGCCGACAAGGCGGCGCTCTCGACCGCGGCCAGGCGCGCGGCTTCCGCGCGCAGCACAAAGGTGGCGGAGCCTTGTTGCATCGCCGTGACAAAGGCCAGCAGCCGGGCCCGGACCTCGATGACCGAACCCTCTCCGCTGATGATGGCGAGCCGGCCGGTGGCCGCATAATGCTCCAACACGGGGCCCGTCATGCGGTGGAAAACCCGCAGCCGCGCCTGCACGAGCTGGGTGGAATCGTCCGGTCGCTGATAAAGTTCACCGTTGCAGATGTCGCAGAACCCCTCGCGTCTGGCCGGGTGCAGTGTCCGGTGATAGGAGGCCTGGCAGTTGCGGCAGATCAGCCGGCCGGCGAGGCGTTCGACAATCGCGGCATCCGGCACCCGCAGGCAAATCACCGCATCAAGGGGGCGATGCAGTTTCTTAAGCAGATCGTCGAGAAATTGCGCCTGGTAGGCGGTGCGGGGGAAGCCGTCAAACAACACGCCCTCGTCGGGACCGCGCTGCCCGCACCATTCTTCCATGATCGCGTCCACCACCTCGTCGGGCACGAGTTCACCCTGTTCCATGTATTTGCGCGCCAGCAAGCCGAGAGCGCTGCGGGTCTGCAGATGATGGCGGAACAGGTCGCCGGTGGCGACATGACGGAGAGCAAAGCGGGCGCAGAGGCTGGCGGCGTGGGTGCCTTTGCCCACGCCGGAAGGTCCGATCAAGGCAATGTTCATGGGGTGGGCGGGAGGTGCTACGACAAGCGCATGGCGCAATGGTCTGTCTGCGCCTGAACCGGGCGATCACGCACCGAGGGGTTGGCCGGCATTATGCCCTTTCCCCCACCGGCCGACCCCGCCGATCTTGCCCAAGACTGCGCGGATATTAACCGCCCCGCGGGGGCGCTCATGGCGCGGGGCGCGGCTTGGTGAGGTCGGATTGGCCTTCCCGAAGTGGTCCGCCTGAACGCTACTCTGTGGTTAAAAATAGGATCTTACTGAGTTTCGCATAATAGGGTGACACGATTTGACTGTAGGTCGGGGTTTATCACCGACGGGTTGCCCAGCATGTCGGGCGTAAAGCCCGACCTACAAAGATGGCCGACAATGTCACTGTATTTCGCGAGCCTCAGTAATCTGCGGAGCAGTCGACCTTCGTCTTTTCGTTTCAACTCGTGCTCCCAGATGCGAACCACCCGCCAGCCGAGTTTGTGAAAGAGGCGGTTTACTTGCCGGCCTGTCAGCCGTAGGCCCGGCGAAGGCTGATCCCGGGCTTGGTTGCGGGCGATCTTGTCGCGCCAGAACTTGGCGTTGGCTTGTCGAGCCGAAGCCTTGGCGAAGGATGCTCTTGGGTTGGGTGCCGTGCTTGGGGCATCCATGCCAGAAGCAGCCGTCCACAAACACCGCCAGCTTCCCTGACTGAAAAACAAAGTCCGGCCTCACCCGTCCGGTGGTCCGTTTTTTCTGACTTATGACCTTGGACCTTACACCTTGAACCTGGAGCGCCAGCGACCGGCCCCGCCGCCCGCCCGCCTGTCAGCCGTAGGCTTGGCGAAGGTTGATGATGCCATTCGCCCGGAAAATCTGAATCAACCGAAGTTCAGTGTCCGTATTGCCCGTGCCTCGGATACGCGACATCACTGCGGAGCGTTGCTTTTTGGTGAAGACTTCCACCAGAGCTGTCAGGCAGACATAGGCGGCTCGCCCGCGTCCACCCACTCAATATATTTCATTCGATCGAAGCCGGCCGAGGCCAGTAGGTCTGCAGCTTCATCACGCAAGGCAGTTTTCATTTTGGTGTCAGCTGCAAGCATACCATCCACATCAGTGATACCCGCGACGGAGACCGCTAGTTTCACCGCACTCTCCGCTTCGCTCGGGAATGTTTTTGCGGTGACTTTGAGCTTCGACATTCCAGTGACATCCACTGGAGGAGAAAAATTAGGCGTCATCTCGAAGGCCAATGAAAGCATCACTGCGCCTTTGTCCTCGTTGATTGAGTATCGAAAGCTGCGGCGCATCCCGACCGTCCACTTTGGGCTTGGAGATTGACCCAGCCGCATCAGCCACTTGCCGAGGGCCACTCCGAAGAGACGAATGAGTTCGTCTTCGGAAAGACAACTTAGATTCACGTTCTTTGCCGTGTCCTCCAGGGCTGCGCGTGGCAACAGACCTTCCAACTTGGCCGCGAAATTCGGATGGGCGTCGAAGTTTTCACGCGTCGGTTTGCACAGTTGCTGCATCCAGTCGTTATCTACAACCGCCGGCTCGACCATCGTGGTAATAAATAGCAACCAGTTGGTTTTCTGTGCAGCAAACTGGTATTCAAGCAGGCGAAATAGGGCAGTGTAGTAAGGCCCAACGTCTTGCGCGGTATTCGGAAACATCGAACCACAGAGATCAAGGTTGACGATGTGATAAGGGCCGTAACTCCGAAGGTATTTGTAAGCCGGGGAACTATCTCCGGCTATTGCTTCAAAACGGTCCTTCAGAACTTGCGAATCATGCAGAACGCCGGCTAACGACGTGACCGCATTGTTCGCCACATACACTTCGGTTCCGACTTCGCTGGAACCATGCCCTTCGTTGAAACCGAGATAACGGATAAAACAATCCAATGGCGCAACCTCTGCCCACATTGAGCGCACGTCTAATAGGTTATTCCCCGGGATTACAAGACATCTGAGCGGACGGGTCACAAGCATGGAGCTGTGCGCTTGCCATGCGGTGTCCGATGGCTTTTGGAGGTCGGCACGCCACTTTCCGTTTACGTTTCGCTTCGCAAGTTCGTTCCACTGATGCCGCCGAATAAACTGTTTCCTCACTTTGTGCCACGGAAGAAACTTAGTGCCCGGCGGTGCGATATGCTCTGGTTTCTCCGGGATAATTCCATCCGCGATGTCAGACTTCGGGGAACTCATGCTTAATTTTCCAGTAAGACGATCTCGAGAATATCGCGGATAAGTTTCTCCTGCTCCGCATAAGTCAATGAGTCCAACAAGCCCATTCCATGAAGAAGTTGCGCAATGCCGATAGCCTTCTTTTCGGCTAGCTTTAGCCGGTTGGCCTCAAGATCAGTATGACCTCCCGGTGCATGACGATTTTCCCGCCACGCCGCAGTTTTGCGGCCTCTGCTTTGCGAGCCGGCTCCAACATTTCAACCTCGGGCACGTCCTCGATGCCGCGTGATCTCAACGCTGCTCGCACTTTCACGGCGACCTTCTCTTGAGTCTGTGCTGCTTCGTGTCGTCGTTCCACCGTTCGTATTTGCTTGGAGAGTTCCTTGCTCCGATTGCTCAATTGACGAAATGCCGAGTGCAGCCACTTCATCAGAAATTGATAATGCAGGTGAGCATAGTTAAATGACTCGCGGTCAAGGTTGATTGCATCATCCAAGCCTTCGCTCACAAAGATTTCCGCAGTAACCTGGGATTTGCGTGCAATCTCAGATGTTTCATATCCCATAAACTCGTTGTCGAACAGCGCACCCGACGCGTTGCCTACCCGAAGTATCACGCCCTGATGTTGCTTGGGGACAATTTTGGGAGCCCAGAACAAGTAGGCTTCAAATGCCAAGGGGCCACCACTGAGTTCGCGATCTTTTCCAGCAAACGTTTCACGGTGCCGTCCGATGAAAAGCAGAGGAGTTTTTACTGCGTTTGCAGTTTGAGGTAAATCACGGTAAAGGACGGGTCGCAGGAGTTGAACACCGTCCATGAATACCTCGAAGTGTCCGGACGTAGCGCCGTCGGGTGATTTCAGTTTCAGCATCTTACGCGGAGACTTGCCCTTCGGAATTTCCAAGGGACGTGATTGACCTTTCAGGCGGTTCTCAATCTCAAAGAAAAGCGTTTCACCGTCATTCAAGAGATCAAACGGATGGCCTTCGAGGTAGGCCACAGGAGCAGACAGGGCGAGTGTCCACAACGACCATAGGTAATTGTCGCAGACTTTCCTCAAGTCCACAGACTCCCGGTCGCTCGTAAAGGAACGAAGCTTTTGCACCAGCTTCTCAAATCGCTCTCTTGGTCCATCGAGATCAGTCCACGGCAGTGTTGGCTGTATGGAGAGAAGGCCGGTCTTCTTTTCCATTCGACCGATGTGCATTACTGGCGGTTCCGTTTTCTCGGACTCGGGGTCGGTTATTTGGTAATCCTGTCTTGTCCAAACAACATCGCTCGCGAGTTCGTCACGAGTGCGCGGGAGTAAATCGAGTAGCTTGATCTCGGTCCCTTGCGCCTTCTTGTCGTTAGTCGGCTCGCGCCAAATCCGAAAGTGGCCCGTCTCGTATTTGTGCGCCCCCCGTTTCCCAAGCGGCAAGACAGCTTGCTGTTCATCCCTTTTGCCAAGCGTGATATCTGCGACAGTGCGGAATTTATCGCCTGCAGTCTTCGTGATGATGAGAAAATGTCGGGTGAATTGCGCAACGGAGAAAAGACCAATGCCAAGTTTGCCAATGAGCTGTCGTCCGCCCTCGCTGCGGTTCACGTTGGTGGGGGATGTCACTCCGAGCTTCTTGCCTTTCTCACTCCGCTTAGGGCTGCTACCAATATGTTTGACCAAGTCAGTGAGCACATCGGGGCTGAGACCACGGCCATTGTCGCGAACAGTGATTTGTCCAAACCGCGGTGCGTCCGTAAGGATCACCACTTCGGTCGCGTCAGCATCGTAGGCATTTGAGACAAGTTCACGCAGGGCGGATGCGGGCTGGCGATAAATACCTTCAGTGATGCGAGCGAGAACCAACTCATCCGTTTCGAGTTTCCCATTTACAGGGGAAGTCGGTCTAGCCGCGAGGATCCGTCGAGAAAGAGCTTTGTCTTCTTGTTCAGGCATCTTGGCGGCAAGTAATTCGGGTGAGTTCTACGAGAACTTGGAGCACAGTGCTGGCTAGGGGTGGAGGCACGGCATTCGTCACTTGCTCCATTTGATTGGAAAAGGCGCCGTAAACACGAAAGGTGTCAGGAAAACCTTGGAGGCGGGCGGCTTCCCTCGTCGTAATACTTCGGGGCTCACTGAAGTGAGCTGGCGGTGCGCGGTGTCCGGAAAAAAGTGTGTTAGATGGCCGAGTAGGATGCAGCCGCCGGTAGGACATGGGGCCGGTGCCAGGTTCTATTGCCGCAATCTTTTTCTTTACGGCCTTAGAGTGAAGCATGGCGAGATGGTTGGGCACGATACCGTATTCAGTCTCATCGTCATAGTCATCCGGGCGAACCATTGAGGGGGGCAACCCCTGCAATACGCTTTCCGCGCTGACTGCTGGTTTCTTGCGGAGAGCAAGCCGCTCAAGCACGGTTTTCTCTTTGATTTTCCTGCGCGTTATCAGGAAAAATGCGCGCACGCGTTTTTGTGGGACACCAAACTCAGATGCATCAAGGAGAACCTTGGCTACATGATAGCCGGCTTCAGTTAGCACTTCCTCGAATTTCAGGAGACGATCATCATGCTTGTCAGCAAGTAGCATGGAGACGTTCTCCACAAGGGCACAACGTGGCTGTAGGCGTGCTATGGCGCGGGCTACGGCAACAAGAACCTGATTTCTCGGATCGCTGGGATCTCGAGAGCCGGCAGCTGAAAATCCTTGGCAGGGTGGACCCGAAACGATGACCACGGGTGAAACCGCAGAATCAATGAGTTGCTCGCACTGAGAGAGAACGGTTTCAGATCTAACACTCCCATTGATCGCTTTTGCCTGAGGGAAATTTTTCCCAAATGTGCGGATGGCAGTCGAGTTGGTGTCCACGCCGGCAAGAATTCGCATGCCCGACATCTCGGCGGCCAGCGCCAGCCCGCCCATCCCTGAGCAGAAATCAATCACCTCGGCGACAGGCGGCGGCATTTTTTTCGGCTTCGCGGGGGCGATCATTTCTCGGAATCTAGGGAATCTAGACGGGAAAGCGAATCCGAATTAAACTATTGGCGACAAAGCTAATTACAACAATGTCGCCACCTGATTCCAGGTGACCGTTGCCTGAATGCCGTGTTGCACCTAAGGCCAGCGGCCAAGAGCATGTGGTATGAAAGAAACTGGCCGGCGCTGGACTCGGGATGAGTTGCTGATCGCGCTGAACCTCTATCACAAGCTGACGTTTGGGCAGATGCACGGACGCCAACCGGCCATAGTCGCGTTGGCGCAAAGGATGGGGCGCGGTGCCAACAGTCTGGCGATGAAGCTCTGCAATTTCGCCTCGCTCGATCCGGCTTTAAAGATGCGGGGTATCAAAGGCCTGTCCGGAGCCAGTGCTCTGGACCGTGCGGTATGGGCCGAGTTTCATGAGAATCTCTCGGAGGCGGCTCCTGCGAGCGAGGCGGCGTTTCGGGCGATCTTCG
>LNEH01000048.1 GCA_001464505.1 Verrucomicrobia bacterium Ga0077533 | reverse complement strand
TTGCATCGATCTGGGCCAGGGATTCGAACGGCCCAGCAAATGACTGGCTGGCACTGGTCTTGGGCCCGATGAACAATGAAGTGAATGAGCGGAAGAGGAGTTGCGACAGGTCGTGTAATGCTGACGTGGCGCGGGAATCTCCTTTGCTAAGACGAATGGCAGCGACTGTTGCGACAGTGCCCAGGCACAGCAGCAGGTGCAGGGCGACGCGTTTAACCCAGTCCCGCGTTGGAGTGAAAAGCAGGAGGGGCGCGAAAATAAACGGCAGGTATGCCGATTCATAACTTAACAGGCTGAGCGAAGCGACGATGTAGCAGAACCAACGGAACGGCTTTGCGGTCAGAAATAAGACGAATGCAATCAGGCAGAACGTTACGGATGTCTGCACATGAGCCCCATGGACCAGCAGGATCTTCGTGGTGTCGGCGGGGAACAGGCCGTAAAATGCCGCTCCGAACAGCGCACTGGGGGCCGAGGCGAATTTTCGGACAATCCAGTAAATCATGAGGCAATTCAGCAGGAGCACGAATCCTGTCAGCAAGTAGACGCCGTCAAGTCCTGCAAATCGGGAGCCGGCGGAGGCGAATACGGCGGGTAGGATATAATTCAGCGGACGCCCCGTCATCCAGATGGAAAAGTGATACTTGGCATACTCGACCAAGGCAGAATTATTTGCCTCCAGAAACGGGGCGATTGCCCAGTAGTCGTCCTCATATAATCCGAGACTGCGCAGGTGCAGAAAATGTGCGGGTAGGACAATTAGGGCGACGACAAGCAGCAGAAGGAAGCTACGTGGGACGGCCGGCTCGCCGCTGGATACCTGGGGCTCCATGAATCAGTCCATAATTCCAATCATTCCCATGAATTGCATTTCAACAAGTCGTGGCCTTCGCGGACGAAGCAAATATCGCATTGACCGATGGCGTTATCGAAGGGCCGGCGAAGTTGATCAAGCACCTCATAAACCCGGAATCCCTTTTGGTGCATCAAGCCGACGGCTTCATGAACCAAACTCATGCGCGGGGCAAACCTATGGTAGTAGGTCTCCATAATAACGACCTGGACCTTCTGGATAAAAATCCGGGCTCCAGCGAGCGCCTCCAATTCAAATCCCTGCACATCAATTTTCATGAAATCCCCCTGGACGATTTTCCCTTCCGCCAAAAGCTCATCAAGACTCTCCACGGCTGCCTGGCGGCTACTGGTGCCGCCATATGCGAAGGAAGACGTATAAAGATTGGCGGAGATTGACAGTTCCAGAATGGACCGGCCGCGCCCAAGTCCGCACTTGTGATGGGATATTCCGGGGAGTTCGCCAACTAGACGCTCAAGATCAGCGGTTCTCTCTTCGAGCGGTTCAAACAACACAAAGCTGGCCTTTGGCCAGAAAGAGCGCGCGTGACGGGTCCACCCGCCGTCAGCAGCGCCAATATCAAAAATACACTGAGGCGACAGGCCGCGGGCTGCAAGGCCGGCAAGGCAGGTGTCCATGGTTGGGTCCATAAAAATTATTTATACCAGACGAGGTGGCGTTCTTGTTTGGAGGCAAAATTCCAGTTGTAAAGGTAAAGAAGTTCGCGGGGGTATTTCCGCTCAAGGCAGGCCATGACGCGTTCGAATTGCCGGCCGAGGGCAGGTGTGCAGGCGGGGGGGTGATCGTAGCAGCCACCGAGGTCGAATCGGCGATACAAGAAGTAAAACACTTCGGCGAGACGGCCGTTGAGTGGCCCGTGGCGTCGGATGACTTCGCGAAGTTCAAGCACAAGCTTGCGGCCCCCCGTCGAAGTCTTGTTGGTCGCGGAAAAATGATACACGCTCATTACGTCGGATAGCACCAGGGTCTGGAAAGGTGGCCGCATGATCCGGGCGAAGAAATCCCAGTCGAAAGCGTAGTGGAAGTTCTCGTCAAGGGCAGGCCGATTACCCATGACCCGCCGGCGCCAGAATGTGCTGGGCTGCTCGAGCCGATACTGGACGCCGATCAGTTCGACGACATTCGCAGGCGGCACGATGATCGCGGTAGTGCCGTCGGGAAAAACGCGGGCGCAGGCCCCGGTGATGACGTCGATGTCGGATGCAGCGTTGAAGTGATTGACGGCGTGCTGCAACGCATCGGGGAGGAGTTCATCATCGGCACACAGCCAGCAGAGAATGTCTCCCCGAGCGATTTGGAGGCCCTTGTTGATGGCGTGGGCTTGACCGCGATCCTTCTCGCTGACGATCTTGGTCACGATGTCAGCATAATCATGGGCGATAGCAACCGTCGCATCTGTGCTGAGACCGTCAATCAGCAGCACCTCGATGTGCTTATAGGTTTGATGGCGCACACTGTCCAAGGTGCGAGCCAAGGTGGCGGCCGCGTTGTAGGTCGGGATAATGATGCTGACCACAGGGTGCCTCATGCGCGACGGATCGTTCGCTCAGCGATGAAGCCGAGGTTCCATGTCTTCATCAAAAGAAAGACGCCCCAATTGGGGTGCTCCCTGCGGGGCAGTGTGGTCCAGAAGAAATCCCAGGCGCTTTTCACACTCAGTGGTGGCAGCTCTTTTCCCAGTATGCGTTCCAAACGCACGTAGGAGCGACCGTAGCCGTAGAAGAGGCGGAAGAGATAGCGAAGAGCAAAGCGGCCGTTGTCGATGTGATGGATGCCCTGCAAGACCGGCTGATAGGAGCAGGCGAGATCCGCGCGGTGTGCCATTCGCATCAGGAGGGAGTCCTCTCCGCGCATCAGATCTTTGGTTCCAACTTGTCCGATGCTATACGCTTGTGGCAGCTTGGCCACGAACTCGAGGTAGCGGGCGATCACCTCGCGGCGCACGACCGCGCCGGCCGTCGGGGGTTCCCAAGGGCCCCAGTGATCGGCTTTATTAGTGATCGGATCTTCCCCGCGATCAATGATGGCCAACCAAGGATGAATGGGGACTGTCCAATCGGGGAACCGGCACTGGGGGCCGATGCGCAGTTTGCCGCCGAAGCATCCAATCTCGGGGTATTGTCGGGCTATGGCCAGGCATTTCGAGACGTAGTCCGGCGGGAACTCGGTGTCGTCGTCGATCCAGAGGATCAACGGTTGTTTGGATTCGCGCATGGCTCGGTTGCGGGCATGGAAAATGCCCGGGCGAGATTCCTGCACGAGTCGGCTGCTGATGCCGCGATTGCGCAAAGGCGCGAGCACAGTCTCGGGCACCGCGGGTGACGAGGCGTTGTCTACCAATAGGAACAAAATCCCCCCCTCGGGGACGATTTGTGCGGCGATGCTACGCAAGACCAAGTCAAGCACATCGCGCCGGGGATTGTGCGTGCAGAGGCAAATTTCGATCATGGGGAAGATTCTTGTCGGTGGCTCTTTAATGCCTTGATCTCTTCCTCACAGCGAAGCGCCCATTCACGGTGATCTAGCAGGTGTTTCTTGAGCGAGGCTATGGTGGTGTTCGCCTCGGCGAGTTTAGCATCAGAGTTAATGGCCCATTTCTCATTGGTGGCTGCCAGTTTCTTGGCGTCATCGGCACGCTGTTCCGCCGTTTTGGCCCAGGCGGTCGCCTCGTCGGCGCGTTTCTTTTCAAGTTTTAAAAGGCGTTCGGCCTCTTTGGTCCATGCCTGAAGTTCGGAAACGGCCTTGGT
>LNEH01000047.1 GCA_001464505.1 Verrucomicrobia bacterium Ga0077533 | reverse complement strand
GGCGCGTTTCTCAGCCTCTTTGGCCCAGGCGGTCGCCTCGTCGGCGCGTTGCCTCTCGAGATGCCACCGTTTCTCTGACTCGTGGGCCCATTTTTTCAAATTCTCGTTCAATTGGACGAGCTTTGCCAGATCTCCGGTCTCCGGCGCCAGCTGCATTTTTTTGCATGCTTCGAACCGAGAGATGATGTCACGGGCCACCCGTTTGCTCTGCGCTGTTGCCGCAACCAGTTTCTCGTTTACCTTCTTCAGATTGTGAACAGCAAAAAGATTTTTATACCAGATGGGCCAGGGGCCCTCGTATCTCTCCAGCTGTAACTCTGTGAGATTGAAACTGCAGAGTTGTAGTCCTAAGCCGAGGAGCATGTCGGCAAGCTGTCTGGAGGTCCGGCCGGTTCGGAGCAGATTGGCTTCCGAAAATTCCACCGCGATAACAAGTGGTTCATTTTGGCTAATGATCTTCCGGGCCCCGTCCAAGACCTGAAATTCGTGCCCTTCCGTATCGATTTTCATGAAATCCACCTCACGCCATTGCAGTGAAGCAACCAGTGCGTCCAGCGTTGTGGTTTCAGTCAGCACGCCACCTTCCGTGTTGCTCAGATAACTGTGAGAGGCATGGCCGTTGCCCTCCAAGTGGAGATTCAGGGAGCCGACAAAATCGCTCACGGCGCTTGACAGGATGCGAACATTTCCCAAGGAAGCCAGATTAGCCTGCAACAACTTCTGTGACTCGGGATTGGGCTCCAAGGCGACGACGAGGCCCGATTCTCTCGCTTGAATTGAGGCGATGCGCGAGTAGAGACCAAAATGCGCCCCAATATCCAGCACCCGCATGCCCGGACGAACATACAACCATGCGAATGCCTGCAAGTCGGGCTCATAGAGCCCCTGTCGCAGATAATGGGCCACCTCGTCTGCGGGATCATGTTTGTGCCAGCCGGCGTGTGGCACGAACAGCTCATCATCCGTGGTGTTGCTTATTGCTGGCGCGTCCAAGGCAGCCACATACCCGCGGGCCTTTCGCCATTCGAAGAATTCATTTGAGGCGGTTGAGGGCCTTGGCGGCAGGCTCGTCTGAGAGGTGTCCAGGATGAAAAAGGGTCTTTTCGCAGTAACCTTTGTCCTTATCCGTCTTGAGTGTCCGAAGCCTTCGACGCTGGGCCGAAGGGCTGTGTTCGGCTGCTACGCGCAGGATTTCCTCCTCGGTTGGCTCGATTCCGAGGTGTCGAGCGATGTGGCGGGTTTCCTCAACCAAGTCTTGGGTGAGCAGCTCGTATTTGGCGGAATAGACATTGGGTTCCGCAAGCCAGAGGTCGCCGTATTTTGCGGAGCTCTGTAGCCAGCGATCATCCCATATCTCCCTGAAGGTTTTCTTGAATTGCCTCATCGCGGAGGCGGCGATGCCCGGTATGTCCCGAAACGAATACAGGGCCCGGGCCTGCCCTTGGCGGAGAAGTTGCGCGAACTCGGGATCAAAGTGATGTAATTTGCAGATCGCCACCTCGTGGCTGCCAACCTGATCAAGTGCGAGCCGGTCGCCGGGCTCGATGAAGCCAAGCGCGCGAACTTGGCAGACTCGTTCAAGCAGGGCCAAGGCGATCTGGTATTGCAGGGTAGAGCCGGACCGGATCATGCCGCAGCAGATTACCAGGCGATAGTGAGCAGCTTTGGCGGTCACGGATTACGGGGGCTCGTTTTCAAGTTAATGTGGGAGGGCAATGAGTTCAACGGTGCTGTCCTGCTGAACAGGGCCGTAGTGGCACCAACGTCGATCCCAATTTACCTCAAAATAGCATGAATACTCAATCAGGTCGACAAGGGTGGCTTGATCGAAGTTTATCGCGCCATTCTCGAATTTTCTTCCGAGTTGGAAGGCGAAAAGGGAGGTGGTAAGGTAATAATGGTCGGCTTTGAGTGGGAAACGATAGGGCATTCTGGCAAGGGAGACATCGCCTGCCTCAAGGGTGACATGGAGTTCGCTAAGTTTGTCAGTAGCGGAGAGCAAACTCTGCCCTTTGATGGTCTTGGTCGTAAAGGAAATGATGATGGCGGCATCGATCTTGGCTTGGGCCTGGATCAGCCAACAGACGGTCACATCCTGATTGAAGTCCACGAGACTGACGCGTCTGCCCGCACTGTCTTCCAAATAGCAATCGATCACCCGCGCCGCGCCGTTCCCGGAGCGCTGCAGCTGGGCGTTCTTCTCAAATTCCGGGTTACGCTTAGCACTGTAATGCTTCCCCCCGCCGTGGGTGCGGTGGCTATCCCTTTCTCGCGAAGGCACAGCAGCTGGTAGTCGTCGCAGACTTGCTTGGCGGAGCCCTGCGATATCGCGAGGCCGTCTGACAACAGAGTTGCTCCTTTGCATAGAGCAAGAACTGCGGTCACATCGTGAGAAACAAACAGGATCGAGCAGCCGCGCTCCTGCAGGGTCCGGATTCGTGCGAAGCATTTTGCCTGGAAAGGGGCGTCGCCCACGCTCAGCGCCTCGTCCACGATCAGGATGTCGGGTTCAACCGCAGTCTGGACCGCAAACGCCAGCCGCATGGTCATGCCGCTGGAATAGATCTTCACCGGCTGGTCGATGAAGTCACCGATGTCGGCGAAGGTGGCGATCCGGTCAAATCGTTCGTCCACGTCGCGGCGGGACAGTCCCAGCACCGCGCCATTGAGATAGACATTCTCCCGGCCGGTGAACTCCGGGTTGAAACCGCTGCCAAGCTCGAGCAGAGCCGCCACCCGACCCTTCACTTTCACTGATCCCGCTGTTGGCTGCATGGTGCCGGCGATAATCTGCAGCAACGTGGATTTGCCCGAGCCGTTGCGGCCGATGATGCCCACGCTTTCGCCCTTCTTCACTTCGAAGCTTATGTCCTTCAACGCCCAGAAGTCCCGGTAGCTGCGGGCCGCCCTTTGCTTGAGCCATTGGCCGGGCGCGCCGGGGAGGAAGCCGGAGGCGCTTTCCAGCAAGGGTGCCGTCAGGCGCGCCGAGGGGGACTCCCAGATGCGGTAGGCCTTGCTGACATTCTGCACGGAAATGACGGGATCGGTGGACACTTGGGAAAGGAGAAGGGAGGACGGAGGACGGTGGACGGAGGACGGAGGAGGGAGGACCCGCCGTCGCCCATTCGACATGCTCAGGGCTATGGCGAGGCAAGCGGAGGACGGTAAAGCGGTGAACAGCAAAACATTCAACGTTCAACGCTCAACCATCAATGCTCAAGTTTCAATTGGAGGCACCGTTGCTGGTTTCCTGTTGAATCCTGCCGTTTCGACAGGCTCAAGCCGTTCGACAAGCTCAGGCCCTGAGCCGGAGCCGAAGGGGCCCTGAGCTTGCCGTAGAGCTGGATTCACGGGGTTCGTCCGCCGGCCTTCCGCCTACGTCCGACTTCGGCGAGACAAGTCGCCGCGGCGGATGTCCCCGGTTCTCGTTGCTACGAAACCGGGGACCGGGGCAGGCTTAATCCATGGGATTGACCGCCTAAGCCAAATGATTAGTGACTTCCCCATGCAGGCTTCCCCTCCCTCTCGCTCTGTGGACCTCGCCGCAGGCTTGCGCACGCTGAAAGCGCTGCGTCCGGAGCTGATCCGGCGCGGGATCCGACATCTCTGGCTGTTTGGTTCACGGGCACGGCAGGATGCCCGGCCAGGCAGTGATTGGGATCTCTTGGTGGAATTCAGCCAGCCGCCGGGCCTGGCTGACTACATGAATTTGAAATTCTGGCTGGAGGAGCAGCTGGGTGGCACGGTCGATCTGGTCTCACGCAGTGCCTGCAAACCCCGATTTATTGCCGCCATTCAGGACGAGTTGCTCGATGTCGCGTAGCCTCCAACTGCGCTTGGAAGACATCGTCGAAGCCTGTGAACAGGTGGAGGCTTACGTCGAAGGTTATGATGCCGGCCGGTTTTCAGCCGATAACCGCACGCGCGATGCGGTAATCCGCCAGTTTGAGATCATCGGTGAAGCGGTAAAAGATTTGCCGGATGCCTTGCGCGAACGGGAGCCGCAAATTCCGTGGCGACAAATCGCAGGCTTTCGCGATGTGCTGGCGCACGCTTACTTCACGGTTGAAGTTTCAATCGTATGGGATGCTGCCGTTAATAATGCGCCCGCGTTGCGGGCTGCTTGCTTGAGGCTGCTGAGGCGGACATGAACGGTGAACGGTGGACGCGGCCCATTCGCCGTTTGGACAGCAGACGAGGAGGGTGACACCTGTTCACAGGATCATCCCGGCGGCGACCGTGGTGTTGGCGGCCTCGTCGACGAGGATGAATCGTCCAGTCTGCCGGTTTTTCCGGTAGCTGTCAAAAAAGAGCGGGGTGGTGGTCTGCAGGGTGATGCGGGCAAGGTCGTTCATTTGCAGCGGCGTCTGGTCGGGGCTGCGGTGCAGCGTTGTGACGTCGAGCTTGTAGCGCACCGCCCGCACCCGGCACCGGGTCTCTCGCGAGGTGTGATGCAGAACATAAGGCCGGGCGGCTTCCAGCGGCTGGTCCCCCAGCCAACAGAGCATGGCCTCAAACTCGCCCGAGTTCACCGGCTGGTTGTTGGGTTTGGCCAGCAGGTCGCCGCGGCCGATGTCCAAATCGCGGTCGAGTTCCAGAACGACAGACATCGGGTGAAAGGCCGAGTCAACTTTGCCGCCGGGGCCGCGGATGGCGGTGATGCGGGCGGTCAGCCCGCTGGGCAGATGGGCGATCTCCTCGCCGGGCCGGAAGACCCCGCTGGCCACGCGGCCGGCGAACCCGCGAAAATCCGGCGCCGCGGGATCCTGCGACCGGATCACCGTCTGGACCGGAAAGCGGGCGTCAATGTGGTTGGCATCGTTGCGCACATAGACCGTCTCAAGGGAGTAAAGCAGCGAGCTCCCGGCATACCACGGCATGCGGGCGGATTTCTCCACGACGTTGTCGCCGTCGCGCGCGGACAGGGGGATGAACTGGATGTCGGCGCCGTCCAGCCGCTCCGCATACTCCATGAACTGCTCGCGCACCCGCTCGAATTCCTCCTGACGGTAGTCCACCAGGTCCATCTTGTTGACGCAGACGATGAGGTGCTTGATGCGCAGCAGGGTGGCCAGGAAGGCATGGCGGCAGGTCTGCTCGGTGAGGCCCTTGCGCACGTCGATCAGGATCAGCGCCAGCTGGGCCGAGGAGGCGCCGGTGACCATGTTGCGCGTGTATTGGAAATGTCCCGGGCAGTCCGCGAGGATGAACTTCCGGCGCGGGGTGGCGAAGTAGCGGTAGGCCACGTCGATGGTGATGCCCTGCTCGCGCTCGGCCCGGAGGCCGTCGGTCAGCAGAGCGAGGTCGGTGAAGGTGTGCCCGCGGCGTTCGCTGGCCTGCTGCACGGCCGCGAGCTGATCCTCGAAGATGGACTTGGTGTCGAACAGCAGGCGCCCGATGAGCGTGCTCTTGCCGTCGTCGACGTTGCCGCAGGTGATGAGCCGGAGGAGGTCGCCGCGCGGCGCGGCGGGAGGAGGGGGAGGCTGAGGCACGGTGGAAATGGGAGATAGGAGATGGGGAAGGGGAGAACCCGCCTACGCTAAAGCTACGGCGAGGCGAGCGGTGGACAGTGAACGACAGCAACGTTCAACGCTCAACTCCCAACTTTTAACGCTCAACGCTGGGGCGAGGAAGGGAGTTTCTAATTACGCCGAGCCCGCACGAAGTCCCTGAGTAACCGGGGATGACGGCGGGCGTTGACGACCGCGACAATCACCGAGCGGTCCGGCTCCTGAAAGTAATGGAGGGCAAAGTCGCTCTTGGGGATCAAGAGCCCGGTGGTAGTCGTCAAACTTCAGGGGAAAACTCCATGGATTGAGGGCGATTTGATCCGTGGCGGTGAAATAACGTTTGAGGAATTTGTCCCCGCCCGCGTCGAGCCGGGCGGCAAAATAATCATGGGCGAGTTGCACATCCTCGCTGACCTGCGCCAACGCGACCACCGGCTTGCTGTTCACTTGGGGCGGCGGATCGACTTATTTAGCTCATCCATCGTGAGCGTTGCGACCTGGCCCTGTTCGTAAGCATTACGCCGCGAGCGGATCAGCCGCTTGTGACTGGCGGGGACAACCAGGGAGCTGCTGGCGGCCGAATCCCACAGTTGTTCCGCGAGCTGGAGGCGCTGGCGGGGAGGCAGTCGTTTGAGCTGAGGGAAATTAGCCAGAGTCATGGGCGGAAATTGGTTCAGAATGAGCTATCCGTCAACAATGGGGTTTCAGCCGTCGAATCAGAAATAACCCTGGCGCTTGCGGTCTTCCATGGCGGTTTCAGAGCGGCGGTCGTCGTAGCGGGTGCCGCGCTCCGTCTGGCGGGCCGCCGCCACCTCGACGATGATCTCGGCCAGCGTGCTGGCGCTGGAGCGCACGGCGCCGGTGCAGGTCATGTCGCCGACGGTGCGGAAGCGCACCTGTTCGCGGCGGACGATCTCGCCCGGTTGCAACGGCATCACGGCGGAGGCGGCCAGCAGCGTGCCCTGCCGGAGGAAAACCTCGCGCTGGTGGGAGAAATAGAGCGCGGGCAGCGGCAGGTTTTCGCGTTCGATGTAGGCCCAGACGTCCAGCTCGGTCCAATTGCTGAGCGGGAAAACCCGGAAGTGTTCGCCCGTATTCTTGCGCCCGTTGTAGAGGTCCCAAAGTTCTGGGCGCTGGTGCTTGGGGTCCCACTGGCCGAAGCCGTCGCGATGGGAGAAAATGCGCTCCTTGGCGCGGGCCTTTTCCTCGTCGCGCCGGCCGCCGCCCAGCGCGGAGCGTGACAGTCTGCAGTGCGTTGCGGCTGGCATTGGGCCCCGTTTCCTCAACAACCCGGCCGGCATCAATGGTGGTCTGCACCTGTCGCACCAGCAGTTGGTAGCCATAGAGCGAAGCCAACCGGTCGCGAAATTCCAGCGTCTCGGGGAAATTATGCCCCGTGTCGATGTGCAGCAGGGGGAAGGGTGGCCGGGCCGGGGCGAAGGCCTTGCGGGCCAGGGCGGCCAGCACCAGGGAATCCTTGCCGCCCGAAAACAGGATCGCGGCCTGCGCAAACTGGGCGGCCGTTTCGCGCAGGACATGAATCGCCTCGTGCTCCAGCATATCCAAATGGCTGAGGTGGTAGTGGGACATCGGTGAAATCAAGCAGGGCGGCCAAGACGGGCCAGGCTGAAGGCGAGCAACGCTGCGGCGGAAACCTCCGGTGAAACTTCGGCGGTGGGCAAAGTCAGGTCGACAAGCTCGGGTTGTTCGAAAGGGGAGCCGACCCCCGTCATTTGTTGCAACAGGCCGGCCTGCGCCCGGGCGTAGAGTCCCTTGACGTCCCGTTGGAGGCACACGGCGAGCGGGGCGTTGACGAAAACCAATGACAGCCGGTCAGCACCGATTATTTTCCTGATCAACCGGCGGTGGGTATTCAGGGGGGTGATGAAGGACGCGACTACGCAAAGTCCGGAATCGACCCCGATCCGGGCGACCTCGGCCGCGCGACGGAGGTTTTCCGTGCGATCCGCATCGGCGAATCCCAGCCCCTGATTGAGACCGGCGCGCAGCGCGTCACCGTCTAGCGCCAGCACGCCCAAGCTCCGGGTTTGCAGTTGTTTGATCAGCGACGAGGCCAGGGTGGATTTGCCGGCACCGGGGAGCCCGAAGAGCCAGATAACATGACCGGAAGTGACGACTGAAGGCATGGTTCAGAGCACGTCGGCGAAGGCGGGTTTCATTTTGCGGAAGGCGGCGTGGCCGAGGTAACAGCCCGCGAGGCCGACCGCGTAAAGATAGGCGAGGAGGATGGGGTTGAAGAGCATATAAGACCCAGGTGGCGTGGCTTTCAGAAATCAAAACGATCAGGCTGCAATTGGGCTAGAAATTCCTCGCAGGGCAGACAGAGGATGCCGTCGCGTTTGAGCCGTTCTTTACCCCGATGGAGCAGGAAGCATCGGCTTTGTGGATAGTCCTCGGCGAAACTCCGGAGCGCCCGCAGATCTTCCGGCCGGACTTTGGAGCTATTCTTGACCTCCACCGCATACAGCCCCGACGGTCCATAAATGATGAAATCCACCTCCACCTGCGACCGTGTCTGCCAATAGTGCAGCCGGTGGCCCCCGGCAGAGTAGTCGCACCAAGCCCGCAAATGCTGGGCCACCAGGCCCTCCAGGGCGAGTCCATCCAGTTCAGAAGGTGCGTCCAGTGGTCCGGCCGGCCGGTTCGCCCGGAACACTCCGGGGTCAAAAAAATAAAACTTGGGATGCGAGGCCACTTCGCGCCGGGCCCGTTTGGTGAACACCGGCAGCCGGAAGGCGAGGAACAAGTCCTCCAGAATCTCCAGGTAGCCCTCCACGGTCTTGCGACTAACCTGGCAGTCGCGCGAAACATTGCTGAGGTTCAACACCGCCGCATGGGAAAAGCTCATCGCCTCCAGAAACCGGGCAAACGAGCCGGTGTTGCGCACCAGTCCTTCCATCTGCACTTCTTCCCGCAAATACAATCCGCTATAGGCCTGCAGGGTGGCCGTGGCGTCTTTCGCCGCCCAGACCAAGGGCAGCATGCCCTGCCGCAAAGCGGTGGCCAATTTGAACTGGCGGCCCAGTTCCCGCGCCATGTAAGGATGCAGGTGTTTTTGCACCGCCCGGCCGCCGAGCAGATTCACCCCTTGCCGGCGCAGCTTGCGGGCGCTTGATCCGGTAAGAACAAATTGCTGCCCGGCCTTGCGCTCGATCAGGAGATGCACGACTTCAAGGAGCCCGGGCAGCTTCTGGATTTCGTCGATGATCACCTGCTGGCTCCGTGGGTTGGCCTCGACCACCTCGATCAACCGCTCGGGCCGGGCGGAGAACAGCCGCAGAGTCTCCGGGTCGAGCAGATCGATGCGCAACGCGTCCGGATAGTGGTGGGTGGTCCACAGGGTTTTGCCTGTTCCGCGGGGACCGAGCAGAAAAAAATGGCTTTCGCCGGGGGTGAAGATTCGTGGAATGAATTCCATTTTGAGGCGCAGAATGGCGACTGGGTCGCCATTTTCAAGATATTCCTGATCCGGGCTCCTTTACCTCACAGCACATCGGCAAAGGCGGGTTTCATTTTGCGGAAGGCGAGGTGACCGAGATAACAGGCCGCGAGGCCGACCGCGTAAAGGTAGGCGAGATGGTTGAAATTCAGCGGGCGCGCCCACAGCGCGGCGTCGCGGGCGAGCTCGATGGCCAGCAGGACCGGGTTGAAGCGCATGAAGGTCCACGCGGGCGCCGGGATTTTCTGGGCGGAATAAAAGACCGCGCTGGAAAACATCAGCGCCAGGCTGAGGAACTGCATGATCTGGCCGATATCCCGCAGGAACACGCCCAAGGCCGAGATCAACCACGCCACCCCCAGGCCCAGCAGGATGAGCGGCAGGACGATGACCGGCAGCCAAAAAATCCCGACGGAAATGCTCGTGCCGAATAGGACCAGACTGAGCATAACCAGACCCAGGCTGATCATCAGGTGGAAAACCGCCCCGCCCACATTCGCCGCCGGCAGAATTTCGAGGGGGAAGACGACTTTCTTCACGAAGTTGGGATTGCCTACGATGATGCCGGGCGAAATGCCCAGCACTTCCGCCACGAAATGAAACAGGGTGAGTCCCAGGAATATGCCCAGCGCGTAGTCCACCCGGGTCTCGTCCGGCAGCACGCCAAAGGTGCCGCCAAAAATGTAGCCGAAAACCAGCACATAGAGCCCGAGCATGAGCAGGGGGTTCAGAAACGACCAGACGAGGCCCAAATGGCTGCCTTTGTGGCGCAACTCCACGTTGCGCAGCGTGAACTGCCACAGCAGTTCGCGGTGCGTCCAAAGGTCGGCGGCAAAGGGGAAGAGACGGCGCAACATGGGTGGGTGAAAGTGAAGGAGAGGGTGAAAGTGAACTGAGGACGGATCCGCCGCCGTCCATTCGACAGGCCCAGGGCTTTGGCGAGGCTCGTCCCCGCACGGTTGCGAGGCGAGGAGCGGTTGAGGGCTAAAGTCTTGGGGAATTGGGCCGGCAAAGGCTATTAAAATTATGCGTGCGATGTTACGACCTCACCGCCATGAATTTCCGGATTGCCAAGGCACAGGCTTTGCGGCGGCCTGTCCAGTCTCCACCCACCATGAAAGCCCTCAGATTCCTCCTCGCCGTGCCCTGCCTCGCTCTCGCTCCATTGGCGGCGGCCCCGGCCGCCCCTGAACTGGCCCTGCCGGAGAGAATATTCCCCCAACTGCAGGCGATTCTGGATGCGGCAGTGCAGCAGTCCCCCCGCATGATCAACCGGGCGCTGGACCTCGAGATTGCCGAGACCAGCCGCATCGCCGCGCAGGCCGGTTTGCTACCCAGCATCTACGCCTCGGCCAGTTACTACAAGTCGGAGGACCGAAACGCCTTCACTTACCCCAACCAGCCCACTTCGGCGAACTCCTACCGGGTCAGCAAGACGCCTTACTCCGCCTCCCTGTCCCAACCGCTGTATCATTGGGGTGAACGCCGCAATGCCGCCCGCATGGGCGAGATTCAGCAAAAAATCTCCCAGGGTCAGTATCGCGAGGGCTACCGCCTGCTGGCGCAGGAATTGCGTGGCGCCTACCTGCGCCTTATCGGGCAGAAACTGGCGGTCAAGCGCACCCGGTTTTATGTGGAATTTGCCAACAACCAGCTGAAGCAGCAGGAGGAACGTCTGCTGCAAAAGGTCATCTCCGGGGCGGAGATCGCGATCGCCCGCCTGACGGCGGAACAGGCCCAGCTCTCGCTGGAGCGCGCCGAGTTCGACTTGCAGAATGCCAAGGCCTCCCTGGCCCGCCTGAGCGGCCAGAGTGTCCTGACGGATGATGCGATACCCGACTCGCTGCCGGCGACCGGCTATGCGGCGGAACCTTACGACCGGCTGCTCGCCGGTTTTCTGACCCAGAATGATCCGCCCACCACCGAGGCGGCCACGCTCCGGAATCAGCTCGCAGTCGAAAACCTGAACTATGCCAACGCCAAAACCCGCCTGCGACCGAAGGCGAATGTGACGCTGGGCCTCAGCCAGGATCAGCAAAACAATCTCTACGGCACCATCGACAGCTACACGCTGACTTCAATTTATGCCGGGATTTCCGTCAACTGGACCCTGTTTGACGGCTTTGCTTCCGGCGCCGCCGTCCGCAGTTCCCTGGCCCGCCGCCGCCAGTTGGAGAATGACTACCGGCAATTGACCGCCCGGCTGGCCCAGGATGCCCAGACCCAGGTGAAGCTGATCAATTTTTCGGCCCGGAGCATGTCGATCTATGACCGCTTCCTGAGCAACGGGGAGGGCGCGCTCCAGACGGTGCAACAGGAGTTCAAGCGCGGCGTGAAATCCGAGGCCGATGTCAGCCAGGCGCAACTCAACCTGTATGACGCCCAGATCAACGCGCACAACGCCCGGGCGGATTACCTGCTTAAAACCGGAGATTTTCTGGGCACGATCATGGAAGATCCGGTGCTGGCCAACGTGGCGGCAAGCAAATGAGCCAAGGCAAGACAGCCGCGCCGAATTGGATTCTCCGCCTCGCCGTGCTGGCGGTCGTGGCGGCCGGCATATTTTATGGCATCTCCTACACCCTGCGCCCCGTGGTGCTGGTGGCCGTCGCCGCCACAGGCAAGGCCGTGCGCACGGTGCCCGGCACGGTGGAGGTGAAGGCGGAATTCGCCATCGAGCTGAAGAGCGAGGTGGGCGGACGCGTCAGCTCCAGCTCCCTGGAAATCGGCCAGCGGGTGTTCAAGAACGATGTCCTGGTCCAGATCGACACGGGTGATGTCGACCTCGATATCGAGCGCATCAGGAACGAGATCACCGCCGCCAAGCGCCGGGTCGAGCTGGGTTCCACGCTCCGGCCCGAGGTGTTGAACATGAAGGACACGCTGGAGAACCTGGACCGCCAGACCAGGGCCGGCACCTATCCGGCCGCCGAGTTTGAGAAACAGAAGCGGCTGTTCCAGCAATTGGAGCAACGCATGGAGCTGGACGAGGTCAACAGCCGCCTCCTGCTGGAAAATTACGAAAACAGTCTTCGCGCCAAGACCCGGGAAAAGGCCAAGATGACAATCGTCGCGCCTTCCGATGGCGTGGTGACGGTCGTGACCGCCCGGGTCGGGGACCTCATCGGCAGCAATTCACCCATCGCCACCATCATCGCCGTCGGCCGCACGATCGAGGCCAAGATCACCGAGGAAAACTTCGCGGCCATCAAACTGGGCCAGAAGGCTACGGTGCGTTTCCTCACCTTTGGCGCCGACCAATACAATGCGGTGATTTCCAAGATCCTGCCGTCCGCCGATGCCGCCACGCAGCGTTACACCGTTTTCCTCGATCTCGCCCTGCCCGAGGGGCGGGTGCTGCTGCCGGGTCTGACGGGCGAGGTCAGTGTCGTCATCGCCGAGCGGGCGAATGCCGTCATCATCCCGCGCCGGGCGCTGGTGGGCGACTACGTCTACGTGGCCGCGGGCGGCCGGCTCGAGCGGCGCAAGGTGGCGAAGGGCTACGAAAGCCTTTACCAGGTCGAGGTGGTCAGCGGCCTGGCGGAAGGCGAGCAGGTGGTCGTCGAGCAGCAGGATCGTTTCCGCGAAGGCGAACGCGTGCGCACCCAGGTCATCTCGAACTGAGGACCAGGAGGCCGGAGAAGGGAGAAAGGAGCAGGGAGCAAGGACAGGGACAATGCTGAACAGGAACGGAGAAGGAAGAAAGGCGCAGGGAGAAAGGACTCCAAACAACGAATACAGAACACGGACCATGGAAAATGAAGCGAAGGGTAGTGAAACATCGGAAAGGCACTGCCAGCTGACCGCTGGCCATCAGCCATTTCCAAATACCAATTAGAAGTCGTGAACTGACACATTTGCGTTGGGGGTTGAAAACTCCACCGCTTCATCATCCCTTCTCCTTTCTCCCTGCTCCTCTCTCCTGACCCGTGTCCAACAATCTCCGCATCGCCCTCCGTTTTCTGACGGCCCGCAAGCGTTCCATGCTGATGAGCCTGGCGGGCATCATCTTTGGCGTGGGCTTCTTCATTGTCACCCAGGCCCAGACCAGCGGGTTCGAGCAGTTCTTCATCCGGACCATCCTGGGGACCAACGGCGCCATCCGCATCGAGGACAAGATCCAGGCCACCATTTTCTCCATGGCGGCGGCCGGCCATAACCCGGACGCCAGCAAGTTCGAGGTGATCACCGACCGCTCGGCGCGCAAATACATCGCCGGGGTGGAGGATCCCGCGCTCCTGACCGAGGCGCTGCGCAAGTTCCGCAACGTCGCCGGGGTCTCCATCGTCGTGGATGGCTCGGTGATCGCGGACAGCTCCTTCAAGAATGATTCGGCCAAGGTCTACGGCATCAAGCTGGACGACCACCTGGCCGTGTCCGATCTGGCGGCCCAGGTCCTGCGCGGCAGCGGCAGCCTCGAGGATTTCCGGAACACCCCGCAGGGCGTGCTCATGGGCAAAGTGCTGGCCGAGCGGTTGCAACTCGCGGTGGGTGACTCGTTCATCCTGCAGGCGGGCACCGAGCAGCGTCGCTACCGGCTGTCCGCCATCTACACCACGGGCGTGAGCGACATCGACAAGGTGCGCATCTACCTGCACCTCGGCGAGGCGCGCTCGTTGCTGAAAAAAACCAGCGGGGCCTCCTTCATCCAGGTCGCGCTGTTTGACCGCGATCGCGCGCCCCAGGATGCGGCGCAAATGGAAGAGGTGCTCCGGCACAGCACCAAGAGCTGGCAGGAGCGCGAGGAAAGCTGGCTCCAGGCCTTCCAGGCCCTGCAGATCTCCGCCGCGCTGACCGTCTCGACCATCATCCTGATTTCCGGCCTCGGCATGTTCAACACCCTCGCGATGATCGTCATCGAGAAGACCAAGGAGATCGCGATCCTGCGCTCGATGGGTTACACGCGGCGCGATATTTCGCGGATCTTCATCTGGCTCGGCACCATCGTGCTGGTGATCGGCACCCTTGGCGGCTGGGCGATGGGGGCGGGCGTCACCTACGGGGTTTCCCAGTGGCCCATCCGCATCCGCGGCATATTTTCCGCCGACAGTTTCCAGGTCTCGTGGAATATCTGGCATTACGTGGTGGCCACGATCACCGCCACCGTGGTGGTCATGACCGCCGCCATCATCCCCGCGCGCCGGGCCGCCCGCCTCGAACCGGGGGACATCATCCGGGGGACGTCGCAGTAGCGACGGGAACAAGGAACCGGGAGAAAGGAGAAGGGAAGAACCCATATGAAACAAAGCAAAATCGAAGGATTTGAAGACCTGATCGTCTGGCAACTGGCCATCGACTTGGCGGCATCGGTTTACACGGCTTGGGAGACGAGCCGCGATTTCTCGTTCCGGGATCAAGTGCAACGGGCGGCGGTTTCGATTTCCTCCAATATTGCCGAAGGTTATGAGCGCGACTCGAACGCGGACTTCATCCGGTTTCTGTATTACGCCAAGGGTTCCTGTGGGGAAATTCGCTCCCAGTTGCATCTGGCCCGGCGGGTTCGGTTGCTGACCGACCAAACCGCCACCGCCATGATCGAGGAGGCCCGTTTGCTATCCCGGAAACTCGGAGCCTATATCAAGGTTCGCGAAACCAAATTCTCGTGAGCGCATCCCCCCCTTCTCCCTCGTCCCTTCTCCCTGATCCCGGCGCCGCCGCCGGCTTCGCCCTCCGCTGCGAAAATCTGCACCGTTACCTCGGGCAGGGGGAGGGACGGGTGCATGTGCTCCGCGGGGTTTCCTTCGAGGCCCGGAGCGGCCATGTGACCGCCATCGTCGGCCCGTCCGGTTGCGGCAAGAGCACGACGCTCTACCTCCTCGGCCTGCTCGACCAGCCGGATGACGGCTCCATCTGGATCCGCGACCGGCTCATGTCGAACAGCAGCGACCTCGACCGCACGGCCGCGCGCTGCGCGCACATCGGTTTCGTCTTCCAGTTTCACTTCCTGATGCAGGAGTTCTCGGCGCTGGACAACATCATGATGCCCATGCGCAAGCTCGGCCGGCTCACCGAGGAACAAATGACCGACCAGGCGCAGTCGCTGCTGAAGGTGGTCGGGCTGGGGGAGAAAGGCCATCGCCTGGCGACGCAGCTGTCGGGTGGCGAGCAGCAGCGCGTGGCCGTCGCCCGCGCGCTGGCCAACCAGCCGGCCATCATCCTGGCCGACGAACCCACCGGCAACCTTGATGTGAAGAATTCGGGCATCGTATTCGACCTGCTGACCCGCCTGGCCAAAGAAAACGGCCAGGCCGTGGTGCTCGTGACGCACAATCCCGACATCGCGAACCGCTGCGACGAGATCAAGCCCATGCGCGACGGGGAATTTGTGCGGTAAGGAGTGATTTCAGGCCATCGATCCGCGATGGCGGTAAGATTTCCGGCATCGTTATCGCCAAAAAGCCCGGGCCGGTCGGGTTGGTTGGAAATTTTGTTTTACATTGGCAGACGGGCTTCATTCCCTAGCGGGGATTTGAACCGCACACACACCGAGAGTTCGACCTGTTCGCGTAAATCATTCTTTGCCAAATTGGGTGGCACAATGGCGGCGGTCGGCCTTGCCCCGGCGTTGTTCGCCAAATCCACCCCGGCCGCGAAAACCGCTTCCGTGACGGTGCAGCCCGAAACCCGCGCCGTGCCGCGTCAATCCGGCAGCCGTTGATCCGTCATGTCGAAGATTTTCCCGAAGTCCGCCAACGCCCTGCCGCTGCAGATCATCATTTTCCTGGGCGTGCTGGGCGGGGTGGCGACGGCCGGGATCACCTATTACGCCACTCCGGCCTACCTGCGCGTCGGCTACCAGCCGGTGCAGCCGGTCCCGTTTGACCACAGCCTGCACGCCGGGCAGCTCGGCATCGATTGCCGCTACTGCCACACCTCGGTCGAGAAATCCGGCGCCTCGAGTGTTCCCGCCGCACAGACCTGCATGAATTGCCACAGCATCATCAAGCCCGCCAGCCCGCTGCTGGAGGTGGTGCGCCAAAGCTACGCGACCGGCGAACCGGTGCCGTGGGTCAGGATCCACCAGAACCCCGACTACGTCTACTTCAACCACTCGGTCCACGTGAACCGGGGCGTCAGCTGCGTCGAGTGCCACGGCAAGGTCAATGAGATGACCACGGTCTACCAGGACCAGCCCCACAGCATGAGCTGGTGCCTCGACTGTCACCGCAACCCCGCCGGGCGCATCCGCGACCCGAAGGATGTCTTTAACCTGGATTCGGTCCGCCTCGCCGACCAGGGCCCCGAGGGACTGAAGAAGGCCAAGGATTACATCCATGACTGGAAGGTCATGCCGCCCCAGAGCTGCTCGGGCTGCCATCGCTGATGAAACACAAATTTGACCATTCCCCTGGCCTGAGCCTGTCGAACGGCGCCCCCGCGCACCGCGAGCTGACCGGCCCGAAATACTGGCGCAGCCTCGATGAGCTCGCCGACACGCCCGGCTTCCGCGAGCACCTGGCCCGCGAGTTTCCCGAGGGCGCGTCCTCGATGGAAGGGGTGGACCGCCGGCAGTTCATGAAGCTGATGGCGGCGTCGTTCGCGCTCGGCGGGCTCGGCCTCGCCGGCTGCCGGCGCCCCGAATCACACATCCTGCCCTACGGCAAATCCGTCGAATACACCATCCCCGGCCTGCCGCTTTATTTCGCGACCGCGATGCCGCTGCGCAAGTCGGCCATCCCGTTGCTGGCCGAGACCCACTCGGGCCGACCGACCAAGCTGGAGGGCAACCCGACCTACCTGCCGCACGGCGGCGCCAGCTCGCTCCTCGCGCAGGCTTCCGTCCTCGACCTCTACGACCCCGAGCGGGCCACCGCGCACACGAAAAAAGGCAACACCCTCTCGGCCGCCCAGGTCAACGATCTGCTGGCGAACATCAACCAAGCTTACGCCGGCCATGGCGAGGGCCTCGCTTTTCTCGCCGACGAGTCCGCTTCGCCGACCCGCGCGCGCCTGCTCGCAAAACTGAAGGCCAAGTTCCCGAAGGCCATCTGGGCGGAATACGAACCGGTGCAGGACGAGCCGCCGCTGGCGGCGGCGCAGGCCGCTTTCGGCAAGAACGTGAAGCCCGTCTATCGTTTCGCGAAGGCCAGACGCATCCTCTCGCTCGACGCCGATTTCTTCCACGCCGAATCCGGCTCGCTCTCCTACGCCCGCGAGTTCGCCAAGGGCCGTCGCGTCGCCAAGCCGACCGACCCGATGAACCGCCTCTATGTGGCCGAGAGCGGTTTCTCGCTCACCGGCAGCATGGCCGACCACCGTCTGCGTCTCGCGAGCAACCACATCCTCGCCCTCACCGCCGCCATCGGCGGCCACGTGCTCGGGACGAACAGGTTTGAGGGCCTGACCAAGGGTCTCGACGTCAACGCCCAGTGGATCGAGCAGTGCGCGAAAGACCTGCTGGCGCACCCCGGCGAGTCGCTGGTCGTCGTGGGCGCCCACCAGCCCGTGGCCGTCCATGTCATCGCCTACGCGATGAACGCCAGGCTCGGCAACCTCGGCCAGACGGTGGATTTCGTCGAGGTCGCGCCCCCCGCCGCCTCGACCATCCCGGCCCTCGCCACCGCCATCAGGGCCGGCTCGGTCAAGACTCTCCTCATCCTCAACGGCAACCCGGCCTACAACGCGCCCGCCGATCTCGATTTCGGCGCGCTCTTGAAGTCGGTGCCGGATGTCATCCGCTACGGTTACTATTACGACGAGACATCCGCCCTCGCGGGCACGCACCTCGCCGCGACGCACTACCTCGAGTCGTGGGGCGACGCCCGCACGGCCGACGGCACCATCGTGCCGGTGCAGCCGATGATCCTGCCGCTCTTCAACGGCCTGATGGAAGCTGAGCTGCTCGCCCGTCTCGCCGGCGAAGCCGAACCCGGGGCTTACGAACAGGTTTTTGCCACCCGCGGCGGCGACAAGAAGGCCTTTGAGAAATTCCTGCACGACGGTCTGGTCGCGGGGTCGGCTTATCCGGTCGCCCGCGTCGCCTTCGATGCGCCGCGCTCCGCCGCCGCGTTCGCCAAGCTCCCGGCTTTGGCCGCGCTTTCCATCAACAATCTCGAAGTCCGGTTCACCACCGACCACAAGATGGACGACGGCCGCTTCGCCAACAACGGCTGGCTGCAGGAGTGCCCGGATCCCATGACGAAGATCTCGTGGGACAACGCCATCCTCGTCAGCCCGCGCCTCGCCGGTGAGCTCGGCATTGTGCCGGCCGGCAGTCTGCTGCAGGTCGCCCGCAAAGAAGCGGCCGAGTTTTATCAGGGCCGCGAGAACGCCCGGGTCTTTGAAGTCACGCTGAACGGCCGCCAGGTCACCGGCCCGGTGCATATCCAGCCCGGTCTCTCGAACTACACCATCGTCCTGCCCCTCGGTTACGGCCGCACGCAGTCCGGCCACATCGGCACCGGCGCGGGCTTCAGCGCCTATCCGCTCCGCACGACGGACGGCTTGGGCTTCGCCACCGGCGCCACCCTCCGCGACACCGGCCGGCGCCTCCAGCTCGCCAACACGCAGGAGCACTGGTCGATGGAAGGCCGCGACATCGTCCGCGAGGCCAACTCCGAGGGCGAGGAGGGTTACGCAAAGAATCCGGACTTTGTTAACAGCATCGGCATGGAGTCGCACACTCCGCCCGTGCTCGGCAAGGACGCCGGCAAGGATCCGGCGTTCATCGCCACCACGACCCCCCGCGGCAATTCCCTTTACGAGACGCCCAACCTCGACGGCATCCACCAGTGGGGCATGTCGATCGACCTCAACACCTGCATCGGTTGCAACGCCTGCGTCGTGGCGTGCCAGGCGGAGAACAACATCCCCATCGTCGGCAAGGACCAGGTGATGCGCGGCCGCGAGATGCACTGGATCCGCCTCGACCGCTACTACTCCGACGGCCTGGCCGACGCCGAGGCCTTTGGCGCCGAGGGCAACAAGACGCTCCCCGAGGATCCCCAGGTTTCGATGCAACCCATGACCTGCCAGCACTGCGAGCTCGCGCCCTGCGAGGTCGTGTGTCCGGTCAACGCCACCGTCCACGACGAGGAAGGCCTCAACGTCATGGCCTACAACCGCTGCATCGGCACGCGTTACTGCGCGAACAACTGCCCCTACAAGGTGCGCCGGTTCAATTTCTTCGACTTCAACAAGCGCTCGCTCGACGCCCTCTACCTGGGCCCGCTCGGCCACCAGAGCGACATGCCGGAGCTGGTCAAGATGGTGAAGAACCCCGATGTCACCGTGCGCATGCGCGGCGTCATGGAAAAATGCACTTATTGCGTGCAGCGCATCCAGCAGGCCAAGATCGCCCGGAAGCGCCAGGCCGGCCCCACGGGCGACGTCGAGATTCCCGACGGCACGATCAAGACCGCCTGCGAGCAGGTGTGCCCGGTCGAAGCCATCGTATTCGGCAACATCAAGGACGCGCACAGCGCCGTCTCCATCGCCAAGGCGCAGGACCGCGACTACGCCGTCCTCGGCTACCTCAATGTCCGCCCGCGCACGACCTACCTGGGCAAGCTGCGCAACCCGAATCCCGCCATGCCGGACTATGCGACCCTCCCGCTCAGCCGCATTGAATACAAAAACAAGAACTATCCGGCGCCCGACGCCGGCCACAGCGCGAAGAAACCGGCGGCCAAGCACGGAGGGCATGAGTAATGGATGCGTTGTCCCTTGATTCCGAGCGAGCTTGCTCGCGACTCAGGACGTGTCTGTCGCGAGCAAGCTCGCTCCCACAGATAGATGGAACAGTTTTCTGAAATGCCCCGGAGCTGGCTCCGGGGATCTTTACTTCGCCTCCGGTGTAGCCACGCCGGTCAAGGCCATTTCTTGTGGGCGGGGTGCCCTCACCCCGCGAGGCATGGCGGACGAGGGCGTCCGCCCCACATTGGGATTCTTCACTTCGTTCAGAATGACAAACCAGTTTGAAAATACTCTCTAGCTGATGTCTCACGCCGAAAATTCCGCGATTGCGGCTCCCGCCATCCTCGCCGAGGTCAAGCCCGTGGTGATCCCCCGCCGGGTGCTGGTGGAGCACGGCCGCGACTTCCACTGGATCACCGAAAAAGTCTGCGGCATCGTCGAGGGCAAGACCCCCGTGTGGTGGTGGTGGTGCTTCGGCCTCGCGGCGATTGTCGCCTCGTTCACCGTCTCCGGCCTGATTTACCTCGTCGCCACGGGCGTCGGCGTCTGGGGCCACGCCAATCCGGTCAATTGGGCCTGGGACATCGTCAACTTCGTGTTCTGGATCGGCATCGGCCACGCCGGCACGCTCATCTCGGCGATCCTCTGCCTGCTGCGCCAGAAATGGCGCACGCGCCGCCATCTTCCCGGTTTTCCACGTCGGCCGCATCTGGTTCGCCGTGATGCCGGGCTGGCTGTTCCCGTTCCCCAACGCGAACGGCATCTGGCAGAATTTCCGCTCGCCGCTGGAGTGGGACGTGTTCGCGGTCTCGACCTACGGCACCGTTTCCGTGCTCTTCTGGTATGTCGGCCTCATCCCCGACCTCGGCACGATGCGCGACCGTTTCACCGCCGCCGGCAATCTGCTCAAGGCGCGCATCTACGGCTTCTTCGCCATGGGCTGGCGCGGTTCCAACCGCCAGTGGAGCAACTACGAGATGGCCTACCTCATCCTGGCCGGCATCTCGACCCCGCTGGTGCTCTCCGTGCACACCATCGTGTCGTTTGACTTCGCCGTCTCGCTCATTCCCGGCTGGCACACGACCATCTTCCCGCCCTACTTCGTGGCCGGGGCCATTTTCTCGGGCTTCGGCATGGTGATGACGCTGATGCTGCCCCTCCGCGCGGTTTACCGCCTAGAGGATCTCATCACGCAGTATCACATCGACTGCATGTGCAAGATCACGTTGGCGACCGGCACCATGGTGGGCTACGCCTACTCGATGGAGTTCTTCATCGCCTGGTATGGCGCGAACCCCTACGAGGGCTTCGCGTTCATCAACCGCGCGTTCGGCCACTACGCCTGGGCCTACTGGATCATGATCGGGTGCAACGTCATCACCCCGCAGTTCTTCTGGTTCAAGGCCGTCCGGGAGAACACCACGCTGGTCTGGATCCTTTCCATCTTCGTCAACGTCGGCATGTGGTTTGAGCGCTTCGTGATCATCGTCACCTCGCTCGCCCGCGACTTCCTGCCGTCGAGCTGGGGCTATTATTCGCCGTCCATCGTGGAGATCTTCACGTTCTTCGGCACCTTCGGCGTGTTCTCGTTCCTGTTCCTCCTGTTCATCCGCTTCGTCCCCATCATGCCGATGTCGGAAGTGAAGGCGGTCATCCCCGCGGCCGATCCCCACGGATCGTCCCACCACTAGGGCGCCGCCATGAACCAGAACTACGGAATCATCGCCGCCTTCGACACCGTGCCGGAGCTCTATCATGCCTGCGAAAAGGTGCGCGACGCCGGCTACTCGCAGTGGGACGCGCTCACGCCGTTCCCCGTCCACGGCCTCGACGCCGCCATGGGGGTGCGCCGTTCCAAGGTGCCGCGTTTCTCGCTCACCGGCGGCATCACCGGCTTCTGCGTGGGCATGTCGTTTATTTGGTGGGTCGGCGCCTGGGAGTATCCGCTCCTCGTCGGCGGCAAGCCCTACTTCAGCCCGATGTTCGCGTTCCCCGTCTCCTACGAGCTCACCATCCTCTTCACGGCCTTCGCCACCATCGGCGGCATGTTCTTCCTGAACGGCCTGCCCATGCATTACCACCCGGTGCTGAAGGCCCCGCAGTTCGTCCGTGCCACCGACGACCGGTTTTACATCGTGATCGAGGCGACCGACCCGAAATTCAACGTTACCGCCACCCGCGACCTGCTCGCGAAGACCGGCGGCAAGGACATCGTGGAGCTGGAGGCCTGACCCGATGCGCTTCGCCTACTATACCCTCGCTTTCGTGGTCGTCCTCCTGCTCTCCGTCATGGGCCTTCGGGGCCTGCGCTCGTCGCGCCCGCCGATCGAGGTTTTCCCGGACATGGATCGCCAGGCCAAATACAAGCCCCAGGCCGGTTCCAAGTTCTTTGCCGATGGCCGCGCCGACCGGCCGCTGCCCCCCGGCACGGTGCCCTTTGGCCGCGACGTCGTGGCCAAGCGCGACAAGGACGGTAAAACCTACTTCGCCGACCCCGCCTTCCTGCGCGCCGACGATTTCCACTATGAAGGCAAGCTGGCCGACGGCAGCTTTGGCCGCGGATTCCCGACCCAGATCGAGGTCACCCGCGAATTCATCGAGCGTGGCCAGGGCCGCTATCAGATTTACTGCGCCCCCTGTCACGGCACCTTGGGTGACGGCAATGGCATCACCAAATCCTACGGCATGCTGACGACGCCGACCTTCCACGACGACCGTCTGCGCGCCATGGCTGAAGGCGAGATCTATGGCACCATCGCCCACGGCAAGAACACGATGCTGGCCTACGCCGACAAGCTTTCCCCCGACGACCGCTGGGCGGTGGTCGCCTATGTGCGCGCCCTCCAGCGCGCGGCGCATGGCACGATCAACGATGTCCCCCCGGAACTGCGCGGAGGGCTGAAGTAACATGAGCGCGCTTAAATTTGCCATAATCATACTGATTATCCCTGCTGCGCTCGCTTCAGCTCAGTCCCCCGGCGCCGCCTTGGTGCGGCGTGCGCCGGCGTTGAACGGCACGGTGGAGGGGTCGGTCCAGGTGATGACGGCGGAGAGCGTGACGCTCAACGGTGGCGCCGTGGTGACGGGCGATTTGCTCGTGCCGGGCACGCCGACGGTGCGGCTGAACGGCAATCCCACCTACGGCGGCACGCTCGATGGCACGGGTGCCACGACGCCGACCACCCACAAGGTCACGCTCAACGGCAATGCGCGACTCGGCCACGTCGTCCGCCGCACCGACGCCATTGCTTTGCCCACGGTGGCCGCGCCCCCGCTTCCGCCCATCCCGCCGACGCAGAAACCAAGTCCGGAGTTAAAACGCACGTTCAAGACCCTGAATCATAATCCCATCGAATTTTACGGGCGGGCGCTCGATCAGTTTGGGAAACCGGTGGTGGGTGCGGAAGTGTCGGGCGTCGTGCTCTACAACACCGGAACCAAGGCGGGGGAGAAGAAGGTCAAGACCACCACCGACGCACAAGGTTACTTTCGGTTTGCCGATCTGGAGGGCCAGGATCTCGGGATCGGCATCACAAAAGAAGGTTACGAATACCGCAGCCGGAGC
>LNEH01000046.1 GCA_001464505.1 Verrucomicrobia bacterium Ga0077533 | reverse complement strand
TCGGCCATGGCCCGCACCTTGAAATCGCCCGGCAACACCGTGGCCCAGGGCACGATGATTCCGCCTTCGATGGAATCGCTCCCCACCCCGCTGGATTTGGTCGGGAGCTTGATGAAGGGCATGATCGCCACCGCCGAACCGCCCTCGTCATAGAAACGCCACTTCGTGCGCACATAGACGTTGCCGATCCCGCTGTCGCGCTCCGTCAAGCCGCTCGTCTCAATCTTCTGGCTGAAGAACAGCTCGGCTCCGACCTGGATGTCCCAGTTGTCGCCCAGCCCCGTGGTCAGGAAGGTCTTGGCCGCACCGAAGGCCGTGTATTTGTAGCCCGGCTCCTTGTCCACTGACAGCGACAGGGCATCCATCTCCAGGAGGAACCGGCCCGGTTGGACCGTCTTGGGCCACTCGGTGATCTGCCCGGACAGACTCGCAGTCAGGCCAAGCAAACTCAACAGCAGCAGGAGAAATGACAGACGGGGACGCATCCGTCGTGTCTAATGATACAAGCATCCGTGCCAAGACCTTAAACCATCTGCCCGCCGGACGCCTTCGCACTTGTCTCCACCCGCCGGCCGGTGCATCTCCTCGGGTGCATGTCGCAGAACTTCGCGCGCCTCGTCTTTGGTTTCATGTTGGTTTTTTTCTGCGCCTTTTTTCTCTGGCCCATCCTGCAGATCCTGAAAGGCGGGTTCATCGACGCTGACGGCCGGCTGACCTTCGCCTACCTCGGCTCACTCCTGTCCGACCCGATCTACCTCGGCGGCCTGGCGAACTCGTTCCTGCTCGCGCTGACGACCACGAGCTTCGCGCTGCTCATCGCGATGCCGCTGGCCTTTGTCTCCGACCGGTTCCTGTTTCCGCTCAAGGGCTTTCTCGGCTCGCTCATCCTCGTGCCGATGATCCTGCCGCCCTTCGTCGGCGCCATCGGCATCAAGCAGATCCTCGGGCAATACGGCGCGCTCAACGCCCTCATCATCAACCTCGGACTGCGGCCCGAAGGCTGGACCTTCGACTGGCTCGGGGCGAACCAGTTTCTCGGCATCGCCCTCGTCAACGCCTTCAGCCTCTACCCCATCATCTACCTCAACGCCGTCGCGGCCCTCGCCAACATCGACCCCGCCATGGAGGAGGCCGCGGAAAACCTCGGCTGCACCGGCCTCCGCAAATTCGTCAGGATCACCCTGCCCCTCATCAAGTCCGGTCTCTTCGCCGGCGGCACCATCGTGTTCATCTGGGCGTTCACCGACCTCGGCGTCCCGCTGATTTTTGATTATGCCCGGGTGACCTCAGTGCAGATTTTCTACGGGCTGAAAGACCTCGGGGGCAACCCGTTCCCTTACGCGCTCGTCGCCGTGATGCTGTTCAGCTCGGTCGCCTTCTACGCGGTCGGCAAAGGCCTTTTCGGCCGTGACCACTACGCCATGATGGCCAAAGCCACCTCGTCCGGTGGACCACAGCTCCTCACCCGCGGCCGCGCCTGGTTCTGCACCGCGCTTTTCGCCGGCATCACCTTCCTCGCCATCCTGCCCCACCTCGGCGTCGTGCTCGTGGCTTTCTCCAGCGACTGGTATGCCAGCGTGCTGCCCCGAAATATCAACCTGCGCAATTTCGAGGTCGCCCTCGGCCACGAACTCACCGTGTCCGCCATCGCCAACAGTCTCAAATACGCGAGCGCCGCCACCCTCATCGACCTCGTGCTGGGCATCGCGCTGGCCTACGTCATTGTTCGCTCCAAGATCGCCGGGCGGCAGATCCTCGACTTTCTCGCCATGATGCCGCTTGCCGTGCCGGGCCTCGTGCTGGCTTTCGGCTACCTGGCCATGAGCCAGGACGGGAAGTTCTTTTCCTTCCTCAACCCGGTGCGCGACCCGACGATCCTGCTCATCATCGCCTACTCGGTGCGCCGCCTGCCCTACGTCGTCCGGGCGGCCGCCGCCGGCTTCCAACAGACCAGCGAGACGCTCGAGGAAGCCGCCCAGAACCTCGGCTGCCCGCCGCTCAAGGCCGTGTTCAAGATCACGCTGCCCCTCATCGCCGCCAACCTGATCGCCGGCGGCCTGCTGGCCTTCTCCTTCGCCATGCTTGAGGTGTCCGATTCGCTCATCCTCGCGCAGAAGCAGCTGTATTACCCGATCACCAAGGCCATCTACGAACTCTTCCAGTTGCTCGGCGACGGCAAGCTCATTGCCTCCGCCCTCGGGGTCTGGGCGATGGCGTTCCTCGGCATCACCATCGCCGCCATGTCGATCCTGCTCGGCAAGAAGCTCGGGGCGATCTTCCGTGTTTAGCTGCGCCAAACGCGCCGCGCCGTGGCCCGCAGGATGACGGCGGGCCGTGCCCTTTCAATTGTTCGCCGCAAATTTAAACGACCAGTTTTCAGCCACCACGATTCGCCGCATCCCCTTTCTCGGCGGCTCGTAGCGCCACTGGGCGACGGCCGCCAAGGCGGCATCGGCGAACTCCGGCGCAGTCGCCTCGCTGACTTGCGGCAGGCGCACCCGGCCCTCTTGATCGATATAAAAGCGCACCTTGGCCGTGCCTTCAGCAGCCTTGCCTGTCAGGGCAGTGGGATACGCGGGCATCGGTTGATTGAGAGCCTTGGGCGCATCGGGGAGCGACTGCAGCTCAGGAACCATTACCGGTTCGCGCAGTTTTTTTGCCACCGTGCTGCCGTCCAAGCCGGCCAGCTCGGTGCTGAAGGAGTTGACAAATACCACCCCGGTCAGCCTGAAGCCGATGCGCACCAGGGTGGGCGGCAGGTCCGTGCCCCGCGGAACGGCGGCAAATCGCCACTGCCGCGCCGCCTCCACCGCCGCTTCGCCAAACCGCTGATCGGTGGCGTCGATTACCAGAATGTCGCCGGGCACACCGGCCGCATCGCGGCTGATCGCCAGCGTGACAATCCCGTCGGGAATTCCCTCCAAGCGGGCGCTCCCGGGAAAGTTCGGCTCCGTGTAGCTGGTCAGCTTGAGCTGATTGACCATCTCATCATTCAACGCTCCGAGGAGCGTGAGCGGTGCCAGCACCGCGACGGCGCAGAGCCGTGCCCGGAGGGTTGGGGTATGGAACAACGCCCGCTGCGGGCGTTGCCCTGATTCCACCGTTGAAGTCCCGCAGAGTGCTGCGGGGTTGGTTACAGCATTCATGGCTTTTGCCGGGAATATACACCTTCCCGCCGCGAATTCAATGGGTCAAACCCGCCGCTCGCTGCGCATCACGCCGGCCATGCCCAGCACGCCCAACCCGAGCAGCGCGCTGAACAGGAAGTAGCGTCCGTTTTCATGCAGACCGAGCGCCGTGATCAGCACCGGAGCGAAGCCCCCCAGGATGCGTCCGAGGTTGTAGGCCGCGCCGGACAACATCGTTCGATACGACCCGAACAACTCGTTGAACCACGCGCCCATCAGTCCGAACGGGATGCCATTGAGCAGTGGTAAAACCAAGGCGAAGACCAGTCCTACCTGCCCTGCGCCGGCCGAATGGGCCAGCCACGTCCCACACGACAAGAGCAGTAGGCCGCCCGCATACAGCACCAGTGCCCGATGCACCCCCCATCGGCGCACCACCCACGCACCGATCAGCATCCCCGGTGCGACATTGCCCCAGAATAACACCGTGTAGACCGGCGACTGCGGCAGATCCTTGGCATAAAATATATTCACCGTCCCGCTGGCGATCGTCAGGCTCGCCAGCGCGAAACACCGCAGAAACGGCCGCCAGTTTGCGATGATTGCCTGTGGGAGCGAGCTTGCTCGCGACTCCTGGAGGGACGGCGTCCCCGCTGCCCGTTCCTCCCCCGCCAGCGCCCGCCACCGCACCATCGACAGCATGACCACCGGCACGATCGACGCCGCGAACAACCACCGCCAACCCACTACGGGCAACGCATAGCGTGCCATCAGTGCCGCGAGCAATCCTCCCAATATCGAAAACTGCAGCAGCGCCGAAAACCGATAGCGTCGTTCCCCGCTCACCCGCTCGGTCAGATAGGTGTGGCTGATGCCCCACTCCGCCCCGAGCGACAACGACGCCAGCAACCGGAAGCAAAGCAGGCTCTCATAGTTCCATGCCAGGCTCAGTCCGGCTATGCCCGCCACATATACGGCAAACACCGCCAGCATCATGCGGCCGCGACCGAAACGATCCGCCAGGTAACCGAAAACCAGCGCCCCCAGTCCCACCCCCGCCAACCCGGTGAACTGGGACCACCCGCTCTGCGCCGCCGTCAGCCCAAACTCCTTCGCCAGCACCTGCTCCAGATAGACAAACAGGTAGAGATCGTAGTAATCGAAAAAAAGCCCGATGAACGCCGTCCAATAGACACGCAGCGACGACTCGGAAGGTTTGGCCACGGATAGCACGGATGCTCACCGATAAGCCCGAGCCTGTCGTCACCGTCAACGAGCGAGTGTGCAGTTAGATGCGATCCACCATGCTGTCTGTCTGGCCGGCGAGGGAATCGCAAATCGGCGGCGGGCCTGCCCGTGATGAGTCTTCTCGGCCTCGATCAGGTGGCTGCTGTTAGCCTCGGTAATGTCTCTGTCGGAAGTTATGCGCACCAAACCCATCCACCCCGTCCCGATTCGCTTGAACGCTTTCCGCGTCGACCAAGTGAGATACTCTTAAATATGTAACTTTGTGGCAGTTGGCGTGAATCCATCGGCTCCATTTCAGTCATAAAACACCAACCAGATAAAAAGACCAAACACTAGGAAGCTTGTAACCAGTCTTGGCAATTGTGCTCCACCCGGCGTAATCGAGCTAATCTCCGGCACAAATCTTGGATAGAAGACAGTGATTTCCCCTCCAACAGGGAATTCCGCCACCTGCCCTTCGTAATAAGCAGCATCTACGTAGGCCGGTATGTCTAGTAATCGGATCTCTTCGGAAATGTATTCCTTGGTTCTGACAGAAAAGCGGTAGCGGATCCTGACCTTCATTTGCTCTGTGTTATACATCGATTTTTGAATTCGCCCGGCCTTCTCCACCGCAATTACCTCCCCCGCGGTCGTGATCCAGATTTTCTTCCAGAATTCAAACAAGGTTGCCAACATTAGGGGAAGGCCGAGGACACAAAAACAGATCCAAATGATAATCTTGGAAATATCCATAAAACCCAGCCTTCTAGCTCTGCCTCAGCTCAAATCACGGAAGCTACCGAACTCGGGATCAAGCAGTCTCCGGTAGGTGCGCACTACCATCCCGTCGGTCTGGCCGGCGAGGAAATCGCAGATGCGACGGGCCTTCCCGTCCTGCGTCTTCTCCGCCTCGATGAGCCGGCTGACGTTGGCGGGCAGGATGCGGATGACGCGCTCGTTGCGCTCGGCGTAGTTTTCCCAGATGGCGTTGTAGAGGGCGTTGATCACGACGCGGGCCTTGTATTCGAGCTGCTCGAGCTGCGGGCTTTCGAAGATGATGTCGTTGGCCATCTTCTTGAAGAACACCGCCTCGCTGAGCGCCACCTCATCGATGACCAGCTCATATTTGTAGCGGTTGGTTTTATCCGCCATGAAGTGGTCGCGGGGCTTGAGCCGGCAGGCCTGGATGAAGGCACCGATCTTTTTCGAGAAAGTGTTTTCCAGCCGGTCGTGCCGGAGCGCATCGAACAGCGTGTCGAGGTGCCGTTGCTCGGCGGCGCCGATGGTCTCGCCGTCCGCCCAGCGCTCGACGCGCTCGACGGTGAGGAATCCCGCGCGCACCCCGTCCACGATATCGTTCAGCGAGTAGGCGGCGTCGTCGGCCCAGTCCATGATCTGGCACTCGACGCTTTTGCAGTCGTTGAGGGCGTCGCCGAGCATCAGACTGCCCGGAATCTTGGCCCCGCCGAACACCCAGTCGCGCACCGGAGCCTGCCCGTCGTAGATGAAATGATTGAGCGGCGGCGTGGCGAACTCGGTGTAGAGTTTCTTGTATTTCAGCACGCCGTCGAGCAACGCGCGGGTGGGCTGCATGCCCTTCACCCCGGATTCGTTCTGGTAAATCGTCTCGCAGAGCAGGTGCAGGGTCTGGGCGTTGCCCTCGAAGCCGCCGCGGCGTTTCATCAGCTCCTGCAGCGTGCGCTCGCCGGAGTGGCCGAACGGGGGATGGCCCATGTCGTGGGCCAGGCTGCTGGCCTCCACCAGGTCGGAATCGATGTAGAAGTCGTCGCCCAGCGGGTCGCCGCGACTGAGCAGCCACGCGCAGATGGAGCGGCCGATCTGCGCGACCTCCATCGAGTGCGTCAGCCGGGTGCGGTAGAAATCGTATTCGCCGCTGAGGAACACCTGGGTCTTGGACTGGAGCTTGCGGAAGGCGTGCGCGTGGATGATCCGGTCGCGGTCGATCTGGAACGGGCTGCGGTAGTCGATTTTCCGGGCGGTGCCCCACTCCTGCAGGTCAAAGGCGTTGTAGAAACGGTTCTGCGGCATATTCGTTTCGACAGAAGCACGGGATTTCGCAGGATGCCAGCCTTATGCCACGTTCGTTTCCGCCGTCGAAGCTCCCCACGGCGGTCATAGACCGCCGCTACAGTCGTCTGCTTCCAATCTGGAGCTTCGTTATCTTAACGGTCGCCTGTGCCCCCGTCCTCCAAAGCGCCGAACCAGCGGCGGACAAAAGCCTGATCACCGCCACCGATCTGCTGAATATCAAGCAGCTCGAGTCCCCCGCCCTTTCGCCCGACGGCCAGCGGGTCGTCTATGTGGTCCGCTCCATGGAGCCCAAGCCGGCCGCGGCCGCCTCCGCCAAGGCTTCCGCCGTCGCCAAGCCTATGGCGGACAAGTCGGAGAGCATGAATGACGACTGGGTTTATCAGACGCATCTCTGGCTCGCCGCCACGGATGGCCGGACAGCACCGCGCCAGCTCACCTTCGGGTCCGCCCGTAATTCCAGCCCGGCCTGGTCCCCGGCCGGCGACCACATCGCCTTTGTGCGCAGCGTGGAGAAAGAGAAACCGCAAATCCACCTGCTGCCGCTCGCCGGGGGCGAGGCCTTGCCGCTCACCAAGCTCGATACCGGCGCCACCAATCCGCGCTGGTCGCCCGACGGCAAGTGGATTCTGTTCACCAGCTCGCTGACTTACGCCCAGGTTCGCGCCGCACTCGAAAAGACAAGCAAGGAAGCCGCCCCCGCTTGGAGCGACGAGAAGCCACACCGCAAACCCAACGACACGGCCAATTGGGCGCTGAAGGACGCCAAGAAGCCGGACTTGTCAGCCGTAGGCCCGGCGAAGGCTGAAGCCAAGGCTGACGGCACGCGGCAGGAAATCCGCGATTGGCTCGCCAAGAATGAAGCCGACGGAAACCCGCGCGTCACCAGCCGGCTCAACTTTCTCGCCGAAGGCGACCTCGCCCTCGAGCCCGAGTTCAATCAATTTTACACCGTGGCGGCGCAGGATGGAGCCGAACCCGTGGCGATCACGCTGGGCTACGAAGGTTATGCCGACGCCGCGTGGCTGGCCGACGGCCAGAGCATTGTCTGCGTCGGCCCACGCGACCTGAAGGCGCATCCGGACCGCGACCGGTTGAGCAGCCTCTACACCATCGATGTCGCTACCGGCGTGGCAAAGGTGCTGCTCGATGAACCCGGTTGCAATTATTCCGGCCCGGTGGCTTCGCGCGACGGCAAGTGGATAGCCTACGCGGTAAGAACAGGCGGCGAACTGAGCTTTGAGCAAGCCACGGTCGCGATCGTGCCCGCCGGTGGCGGCAAGCCAAAAGTGCTCACGCCGAACCTCGACCGCGCGGCGACGAGTCTCAAATGGTCGGACGAGGGCAAGTTCATCTATTTCACCGCCCCGGACCGCGGCCGATTCCCGCTTTACCGGGTGAGCCCCGACCGGAACGAGCCGGAGAGATTGACCGCACAAAATGACTGGGGCATCCGGGACTACGATGTCCGCGGCGACGCGCTCGCGCAGATCGTGACGCATCCGGGCAGCCCTTGGGAACTCTATCATGGCGCTGCCGACGGCAAGAGCCCCCAACCCCTGACCGCGCATAACAGCGCCTGGCTGAAGGACCGGAAGCTCAGCGCCTATGAGCCCCACCGGCTGGTGAATGGCGACGGCATCACCGTGGACTACTGGACATTGAAACCGGCGAATTTCGATCCGGCGAAAAAATACCCGCTGCTCGTGCAGATCCACGGCGGACCGGCGGCCATGTGGGGCCCCGGTGAGGCGACCATGTGGCACGAGTTCCAGTTCTACGCCGCGCGCGGCTACGTCGTGCTGTTCGCCAACCCGCGCGGCTCGGGTGGCTACGGCAAGGATTTCCAACGGGCGAATTTCAAGGATTGGGGCACCGGCCCGGCGAGTGACGTGCTCGCGGCTGCGAGCTTTGTCGCCAAGGAACCCTACATTGACAGGAGCCGGCAGGTGGTGACGGGAGGCTCCTACGGCGGCTATCTGACGGCTTGGATCATTGGCCACGATCACCGCTTCAAGGCCGCCGTCGCCCAGCGCGGCGTTTACGACCTCGCGACTTTTTATGGCGAAGGCAACGCTTGGTTCCTCGTGCCGCTCTACTGGGGTGGCTATCCTTGGCAGACGGAGGTTCGCGCCCTCCTCAACCGTGATTCGCCCCTGAGCTACGTCTCCAACATTAAAACCCCGCTGCTCATCCAGCACGGTGACGTGGATTTCCGCACCGGGGTGATCCAAAGCCAGATCCTCTACAAGAGCCTCAAGCAACTCGGCCGGGAGGTGGAATACGTCCGCTACCCCCGCGCCACGCATGAGCTCAGCCGCAGCGGCGAGCCCAGGCAGCGGCTGGACACGCTGGTGCGGTATGAGGAGTTTTTCCGCCGCTACATCGGGGAAAATTAGCCGCCCGGTTTACGGCCTTGTGGCCGTTTCATGTGGGAGCGAGTTTACGCGCGACTATTTTGAGTCGCGTGCCAGCACGCTCCCACAACAATGTCCCCCCATGCCCCACGCGCTCATTCCCACCAAATTCGGCACCTGTGGCATCGCCTGGAACGACACCGGCTTGACCGGCTTCCAACTGCCCGAGGAGACCGACGCGCTGACGGAGCAGCAACTCGCCCGCAAGGCCCGCAGCCAACTGGCGGTGGGAGCGCCACCCGAATGGGTGCAGCGCATTATCACGCGCGTGCAACAGCACTTCGAGGGGCAGCTGCAGGATTTCGCCGGCACCGTGATCGACTGGTCGCGCGTGACGGATTTCCAACAGGCCGTCTATCTCCAGACCCAGGGCATCAAGCCCGGCTACAAGAAAAGTTACGGTGAGATCGCGAAGTTGATGGCGCTCGGCCACGAGGCGGCCCGGGCCGTGGGCGTCGCGCTCGCCACCAACCCCTGGCCGCTCATCGTGCCCTGCCACCGGGTGGTCTCGACCGGCGACAAGATGACGGGTTTCTCCGCCCCCGGCGGTGTCCGCACCAAGACCCGCCTGCTCGCACTCGAAGGCGCGGAACTGCTCTCGGAATGACCCGCCTGCGCCTTTCAGGCTACGGCGAGGCTGCTTGCCCGGCATGAAGCCTAAATTCACATTCGATCCGGCCACCGCCGTCGCCCATTTGCGGGCCAGTGACACCGCGTTGGCGGCGCTCATCGACCGCGTCGGACCGTTTGCGCTGGAATTGCAGGCGGCCGGCAGCCTGTTCGCGGCGTTGTTGCGCTCAATTGTTTACCAGCAGCTGCACGGCAAGGCGGCCGCCACGATCCATGGCCGGGTGCTGGCCCAGCTGGCGATCCACGGGGGCCCGACGCTGGAGGCGCTGGCCCAAGTGCCGGATGTTGCGCTGCGCGGAGCCGGGTTGTCCGGCAACAAGCTGCTCGCCGTGCGCGATCTCGCCCGCAAATGCCGCGATGGCACCGTGCCGTCACTCAAGGAGGCCCGCCGACTTTCGGATGAGGAACTGGTCGCACGGCTTACCGAGGTGCGTGGCATCGGGCCGTGGACGGTGCATATGCTGCTGATTTTCCATCTCGGCCGTCCCGATGTGATGCCCACCGGTGACTTTGCCATCCGGCTCGCGTTCAAGAATCTCTACCGCAAACGCCAAGACCCGACACCCGAGGCCATCCTGAAGCACACCCGGCCCTGGCAACCGTATCGTTCGGTCGCCAGCTGGTATCTGTGGCGTTCGCTCGACACCGGCTAGCCGATCCTCCTAGTCTGCCGGCCTACGAGCCATGGCACCATACGATGACGCACCTGTCAGTTATCCGGAGCAAAGCATCGGCAGTTTGATGGAGCCGCCCATCGCGGTTTTCCCCAAGGAAATGACGGTGGCCGAGGCGACCGAGGAGATCCGGGAGTTGGCCGGCTCCCGTCTTTTCACCTACGGCTATATCGCGGATGCGGCCGGCGTCCTGCTGGGGGTGGTGACAATGCGCGATCTGCTGCTGCACCAGAAAACCGATCGCTTGGAGGATTTCATGTTGCGCCAGCCATTCTCGCTGCGACCGGAGATGAACATGATGGAAGCCATGCGCCTGACGGTGAACAAGCATTACCCTTCCTATCCCGTATGCACCGAGGCGGGCGTGCTCATCGGCATTGTCCGTGGGTCGCGCATTTTCGAGCAACAGGCGGTCGAGATCAGCGCGCAAGCCGGCACCATGGTCGGTGTCGAGAAGGAGGAGCGGGCCGCCACGCCCTTTCTCACCAGTCTGAAATTCCGGCACCCCTGGCTGCAGTTCAACCTGCTGACGGCCTTTGTCGCGGCCGCCGTGGTCGGCTTGTTCGAGGACACCATCGCGCGCATCACGTTGCTCGCGGTCTTCCTGCCCGTGCTCGCCGGGCAGTCCGGCAACACGGGTTGCCAGGCCATGGCGATCGCGCTGCGCGGACTCACGCTGGGGGAGCTAAAACCCGAGGATCGCCATCGCTTCCTGGTCAAGGAGGCGGCCCTCGGCCTCGCCAATGGCATGATGGTCGGGCTCAGCGCGGGCCTCGGGATGTTTTTCTACGCCACCATGCACGGCACCAGCGAATCCGCCTTCAAGCTCAGTGCGATTGTGTTTCTGGCCATGACCTGCAGCTGCTTTCTCAGCGGGGTCTCGGGCGTGATGATTCCGCTGACCCTGAAAAGGCTGGGTTTCGACCCGGCGACCGCGTCCAGCATCTTTCTGACCACCGCGACCGATGTGGCGAGCATGGGGTTCTTCCTTGGCTTGGCGACCTTGTGGCTGGGTTGAGTGGCAGGCTTGCTGAAGCGCTTAGAGCCTATCCGGATATCTGACTGACCGCGCCTCGTGCTGTAGCGGCGGTCTATGACCGCCGTCGAAAACCAAGTAGCCTTCGCCCGGCGGTCATAGCCCGCCGCTACAGGGCCGGGTTTATTCCCTTTGGGTCCAATACCCCGGAGTTT
>LNEH01000045.1 GCA_001464505.1 Verrucomicrobia bacterium Ga0077533 | reverse complement strand
GGTTGAATTTTTGGATCAGCGTCTCGAGCTCCACATCGCGCACGCCCTTGGACTTGGTGAGGAAGACATAGGAGGCGCGCTGCAGGTGCTTCACCGGCTCGCGCAGGATGCCGCGCGGCAGCAGGAAGCCGTTGCCGAACGGGTTGGTTTTGTCCACCAGCAGCAGGTTGAGCCGTCCTTTCAGCGGCAGATATTGAAAACCGTCGTCGAGCACGAGTGTGTCGCAGCCGAACTCCTTGATGGCATAGGCTCCGGCCTTGACGCGGTTCTTGTCCACGAGCACGACCACCCCCGGCAGGTTGCGCGCGAGCATAAACGGTTCGTCGCCGGCCATCTCGGAGTCGAGCAGCACCCTGTCGCCGTCGCTGACGATGCGCGGCGGCGGCTCCTCGGTGTGGTTAAGCCAGAACCACCATTTCCGCCAGAGCGGCGGGGCCTTGCTCTTGTAGCCGCGGGACAGGATGGCGACCTTCAGTCCGCGATCGCGCAGGGCTTTGGCGAACATCTCGACCACGGGCGTCTTGCCCGTGCCGCCGACCGTCAGGTTGCCGACCACCACCACGAGGCAGCCGAGCGGCTGATCCCGGAGGATGCGGTGGCGGTAGAGCCAGAGCCGGAGCTGCACAATGCCGCTGAAGAGATAGGAGCACACCTGCAGGAAGGCGCCGAACACCGCGGCCAGCGTCCCTTCCCGCCGGCCCATGATGACATCGATGGCGAACTGCTCGAACTCATCGGCTTTATGACGGAACCAGCGGTTGGGCATGAGCAAATTGGCTTTGACGCTACGGAGTGGGCGGTTGTGAGTCATTGCTAGCCATTGGTTTTGCCACATGCAACACCGGCTTCTGCCACCCGCCATGAGCTACAAGCTTTTCATTCCCGGCCCGATCGCCGTCTCGGAGAAAACCCTGCGCGCGATGGCGCAGCCCATGATCGGACACCGCAGCAGTGATTTCGTGGCGCTCTACCGGTCGATCACGCCGCCGTTGCAGGCGCTTTTTTATACCAAGGATCCCGTTTACCTCAGCACCAGCAGCTCCTGGGGTGTCATGGAGGGCTCGCTCAGGAATGTGGTGAAGAAAAAGGTGCTCTGCTGCATGAACGGCGCCTTCTCCGACAAGTGGCTCGATGTCGCCCGGCGCTGCGGCCTGGCCGCCGGTGCGCTCCAGGTCGAATGGGGCCAGCCCGTCGATCCCGCCGCCCTGCGCGCCGAGCTGGCTACCGGCCAATACGACGCCGCCACCCTCATCCACAACGAAACCTCCTGCGGTTGCATGAGCGACCTGCCGGCCCTCATGGCAGTGCTGCGAGAGTTCCCGGACGTCATCAGCATCGTTGACACCGTCAGCTCCTGCAGCGCGCTGCCAATCAAGAAGGATGGGCTCGGGATCGACGTCATGATCACCGGCTCGCAAAAGGCCTTCGCGATGCCGCCGGGCCTCTCGATCTTTTCCGTCTCGCCGCGCGCCCTCGCCAAGGCCGCCACGATCACCGATCGCGGCTACTATTTTGATTTCCTCGAGTTCCAGAAAAACCACGAGGGCGGAATGACCCCCAGCACACCGGTCATCCCGTTGATCTATGCCCTTAAGTCCAAGCTCGAGGATTTCGCCGCCGAAGGCCTGGAGAACCGCTATGCCCGCCACGTCCGCCTGAACAGGACCGTGCGCGACTGGGCCTTCGCCCGGGGCTTCAGGCTGTTTCCACAGGAAGACTACGGCTCCATCACGCTCAATTGCTTCACCAACACCCTGAACATCGATCTCGTCGCGTTGAATAATATCCTGAAAACCAAGCACGCCCTCGTCATCGACGGCGGCTACGGCAAGCTCAAGGGTCAGACCTTCCGCATCTCGAACATGGGCGACGAAACCGACGCGACCATCGCGACACTGCTCCACGCGCTCGATGCCTCGCTTGCCGAGTTAGGCACGAAATGACCGGCATTTTCCCTCTGTCGTGCGCACAGTTGTCCGGCTCCCGGGAAAAAGTATTGCTTGAAATTGTCGGCGGCGGCCCCTAACGGCTCGCCCCCACATGAAGTGTCTCATCATCGCCGAGAAGCCGTCCGTGGCGGCTGACCTCGCCCGCGCCCTCGGCAAAGTGCCGAAAAAAGGCGACCACTACGAGAACGACGAATACGTCATTTCGTCGGCGGTCGGCCATCTGGTGGGACTGCTGATGCCGGAAGACATCGACAAAAAGAAATACGGCTACTGGCGGCTGGAGACCCTGCCGATCATTCCGAAGGAATTCGAGCTGCAGCCCCTGCCCGAGGGCAAGGAGCGGTTCGGCCAGCTCAAAAAACTGCTCGCCCGCAAGGACGTCAACCGCGTCATCAACGCCTGCGACGCCGGCCGCGAGGGCGAGCTGATCTTCACCTATATCTACCAGCTCACGAAGTGCAAAAAACCGTTCCAACGGCTGTGGTTGTCCTCGATGACCAACGAGGGCATCCGCGAGGCCTTCAATCATCTCCGCAGCGCCGAGCAGATGCAGGGCCTGGCCGACGCCGCCCGCTGCCGCAGCGAGAGCGACTGGCTCATCGGCATCAACGGCACGCGGGCGCTGACCAAGCGCATGTTCGGCTCCCGCGCCGGCAACGTGGCCTCGGTCGGCCGCGTCCAGACCCCCACCCTCGCCATCGTTTACAACCGCGAGCTGGAGATCCGCAATTTCGTGCCGCGCGGCTACTGGCGCATCACGGCCAACTTTGGCCTCACCAAGGGCAATTATGAGGGCGCCTACCAGCGGCCGGATTACAAGAAGAGCGACGACGAGCACGATCGCATCGACCGCCTGTGGGTGAAGAAGACCGCCGAGGCCATCGTCGCCGCGTGCCAAGGCCAGCCCGTCGCCGCGGTCAGCGAGGAAAAGAAGGCCAGCACGCAAGGTGCGCCGCGCCTTTACGACCTGACCACGCTGCAGCGCGAAGCCAACGGGCGCTTCGGCTTCCCGGCGAAACGCACGCTCCAGATTGCCCAGGCCCTCTATGAACGGCACAAGATGATCACCTATCCCCGCTCGGACTCGCGCGCCCTGCCGGAGGACTACATGCCGCTCGTGCGTCAGACGCTGGCGAACCTGCACGGCGACCTGAAACCCCACGCCGAGCGCGTGCTTGAAGCCGGCTGGGTGCAGCCGAACAAGCGGATCTTCAACAACGCCCAGGTCTCCGACCACTTTGCCATCATCCCGACCCAGCACGAGGCCAAGCACCTCGACGAGGCCGAGGCGAAGCTGTTCGACATGATCGCCCGGCGTTTCGTCGCGACCTTCCACCCGCCGGCGGAGTTCGACATCACGACCCGCCTCAGTGTCGTGGCCGGCCACACCTTCAAGACCGAGGGCAAGGTGCTCACGGCGCCGGGCTGGCTCGCGGTTTACGGCAGGAACACGGTGGAGGGCGACTCCCCTGATTCCAAGGCGCTGCCGGCCCTCACCCCCGCGGACAAGGCCAAGGCCAGGACCATCGCGGCCACGCTGCACGAGGAGACCACCAAGCCGCCGCCGCGCTACACCGAAGCCACGCTGCTTTCCGC
>LNEH01000044.1 GCA_001464505.1 Verrucomicrobia bacterium Ga0077533 | reverse complement strand
CCTGTTGGTGTTGCACTTCCTCACCCACAGGCTCTGACGATGCCCCGGGACGGAATTCTTTCCAGCCAGTTCTCATTGGTGAGAACCACATACCTTCACAGATGAACACGGATAAAGACTCAGCCCCCTTGGTTTGTCATTCTGAGCGCAGCGAATCCAGTGTGATGTCCGTTGGCCTGCATCCTTATGGATCCTTCACTTCGTTCAGGATGACGGGTAGCATGGATCATCCGTCATCCGTGGCCAAATTTTCTTTCCATGTATAACCGCTACCGCGACCTTGTTCTCCGTTGGCTGAAGGTCCCGCCGGAGCCGCACCCGCCGTTCGGTGACCCGGCGTCGTTGCGCGTGTTCCGCGCCGGGAAAAACTATTACAAGCTGCGGATGTTCGGCTGGGGCTTCGCCGAGTTGATGGCGTTTGCCGGCATCGTGTTCTGGGTCTTTGTGTTCGTCAGTGCCGAGGAAACCGCCCGGTTCGAAAAACTGCGGCGCGGCGCGCCGGTGGCCAAGCCCCCTGCCACGCTTCGCGACTCGATCAGAGACATCACGCGCCCGGGCGACAGGGTCGAGGCGGTCAAAGCGGGTCCGACGGCGAAGCCCGGCCAAAAAGCCACCTTGGTCGAGCAGGCGGACCAGGCCCTTGCGGCCATGAAGGCCTCGCGCGAAGCCGACCTCAAGACCAAGGGCAAGGACACTGCCAAATCCGCCAAGAAGCAGTTACGGCAGCGCGTGCGCAGCGGCGGTTGGAACGGGTTCATCCAGATATTTGTCCAAATCGCCATGGTGCTCCCGCCGTGGGCGTTTCCGATCATCTGGGGGCTCAAGATCATCGGGCTCGCGGGCTACCTCCTGCAACTGCCCATCACCTACGCCGTGCGTCGCCTCGATTTCGAGATGCGCTGGTATGTCGTCACGGACCGCAGCCTGCGCATCCGCACGGGCGTGTGGAGCGTGCAGGAAAGCACGATGAGCTTCGCCAACCTCCAGCAGGTGGAGGTCTCGCAAGGTCCGCTGCAACGGTTGCTCGGCCTGGCCGACGTCAAGGTCCAGTCCGCCGGCGGCAGCGACAATCCTCACGGCAAGCCCCAGGACGATTTGCACACGGGTTACTTTCACGGCGTGGACAACGCCCACGAGATTCGCGACCTGATCCAAGACCGGCTGCGGCGCTTCCGCGACAGCGGCCTGGGCGACCCGGAGGAAGTAGGGCGGCGAGTCCCTTCGCCGCCGGAGCGCGGAACGGAGTCCGCGCCCTACCCCGCCGGCGACGCCGAGGTGTTGGCCGCCGCCCGCGAACTCGCCGCCGAGGCCAAGGCGCTGCGGGTGGCGCTGTGGTGAATAAGGTGGAACGCGTTGACCCCAACGCGTTGGTTCGAGAGGGGCAGAAAGCGCGCTGAGGTCAGCGCGCTCCACCTTCACTTCCCCTCGTTCACGCGCCGCCAGTTGACGTGCTGTGTGTCAGTGGAACCGACGCCGAGCTGTTGGGCGAAGTCGAGCATGCGCGCGTCCTCCTCCGTCACGGGATCGAAGCCGTTGTGTTTCCGCACCGCGTTGATGCGCTCGAGCATGATCGAGTCGAGCAGGACGGGGTCGGTGCTCATCAGCAGGAGCGGTTCGGAAGCGGTGTAGAGGGAGTTGAAATACGGGCCGCCGATGAACTGGTAGAGCTGCAGGCTGGCGAAATTGAGGGCCCAGCTCTCGCGCAGCTCGGGGATGGCGGCCATCTCGGCGACGGCGGCCGGGGCGGTCGCGGGGCTGCGGAAGAAGCGGAAGGTGTTCGAGGCGTTCCAGAGCGTCGCATTGACGAGCGCGCCGTTGATGCCGAGCACGGGGTGATCCGTGTAGACCGGCAGGTTGATCCAGAAGTCGGCGTCGAGGAACAGCGGCGTGGCGAGGAAGCTCTTGCGGTCCTCCTCCGTGGTGGTGGTGGCCTTGCCTCCGGCGGCGTTTTTCACCGCCTGATCGTTCGAGATGGGGTCGAAGCGCGAGGGCAGCGGGCTGTCGTAGAACCAGGCCGGATCGTAGAACTTGCCCGACTCGAGCACGTAGACAGGATGGCCGGGGAACGGCAATATGCCGGTCGCGAACGACGGCAGGTAGCCGGTGAGACGCAGGCGCAGGGGATTCAGACCGACGAGGAAGATGTTTTGCTTTTCAAAGCCGCGTTTCTCCAGCGAGACGATGAGGGCGCGCACGAGGCCGAACGGCGTCGCGAGCCCCGGGCCGGAGTCGGCATAAATCTTGAGGCCGACCTTTTTCCGCGCGCCCGGCACGAGCCGGCGACCGGTGGCCTTCTCGTAGTCCTGCAGCACCTCCTCGACCGCGTAGCGGTAATCGGCGTCCGTAAAGTCGCTGAGCCGGTGCTCCCACACCGGCGCTTGCACCGTTGCGGGCTGCCGTTTCGACAGGCTCAAGGCCCCGAGCTTGTCGAGGGGCTGCCAGCCCGGTGTTTGTCCGGCGGATTCCCGTTGCTGGCTGCTACCAGCCCGGGATTTGTCCTGACCGTCGTCAGGCAAATGCTTCGCATCCGCAGGCAAAGGCGGCGGGGCGGCACGGGCGGCCGTTTCGACAGGCTCAAGGCCCAGAGCTTGTCGAGGGGCGACACCGGAAGCGAGCAGGACGAGAACAAGGGCGGATTTCGGCAGGAGGGAACGCATGATAGGGGGTGCGCGGCGGTCCGGATGAACCGGGCGCGCAACGTGACAGACCCTGACTGCTGTTAAAAGTTTAATCGGGGGAGGATTTCCGCAGGCAAATCCTGTAGCGGCGGTCTGCGCCGCTACAGTAAGGCTCATTCCCGCCCATTTTGTGCTCGGCGGCGGTCACAGACCGCCGCTACAGCTAATGCACCGTGCCCGTCATCAAAGCCAACAGCCTGCGCGACCTGAAGAACCGCGTGAACATCCACGACGTCGTGGTGCGCGTGGTGGCCCTCAAGAAGGCCGGCAGCGGACGTTTCAAGGGCCTGTGTCCGTTCCATTCCGAGAAGACGCCTTCTTTCAATGTCTCGGCCGACAAGGGATTCTACAAATGCTTTGGCTGCGGCAAGGCGGGCGACGTGATCAACTTCGTCATGGAAACGGAGGGCCTGCAGTTCACCGAGGCGGTCGAGGCCATCGCGCAGCGCTTCGCCGTGACGCTGGAATACGAGGCAGGCTCCGGCGGGCCGTCGAAAGAGTCGCGTTCGCTGCGCCAGGAGATTTTCGAGATCCATGATCTCACCGCGGAATACTACCGGCAGGCTTTTCTGGCCAAATCCCCGCACGGCGAGTTCATCCGCGATTACTGGGTGCAGAACCGGAGGTTCACCCCCGAGCTGGCCGACGAGTTTAAGATCGGTTTCGCCCCGCCGGAGGACAGCGGGCTCGCCGCCGCGCTGCTCAGGCGGAAGTTCTCCGACGAGGCCCTGCGCCAGTGCGGCCTGTTCTTCATGCGCGACGGCGCCCTGCCCACGCTCGGCGCGCTGCGCCCGCGCTTCCGCGGCCGGCTGATGATCCCGATCCGCGACCACCAGGGCCGGGTCGTGGCCTTCACGGCCCGCCAGCTCGAACTGACCCCCGCCGACGACCCGGCGCGCGAGGCGAAATACGTCAACTCGCCCGAGACCCCGATCTTCACGAAGAGCAACCTGCTTTTCAATCTGGACCGCGCCCGCACGCACGCCACCGAGGGCCACCCCTTTGTGCTCGTCGAAGGCCAGCTCGACGCGCTGCGCTGCTGGAGCGTGGGCCTCAAGACCGCGATCGCGCCACAGGGCACCTCGATCACCGAGGGCCAGCTCGCGTTGCTGCGCCGTTATCATGCGCAGGTGGAGTGCTTCTTCGACAGCGACAGCGCGGGGCAGAAGGCCGCGCTGCGCTTCCTGCCGATGGCGCTGAAGGCCGGGCTGGAGGTGCGCTTCCTCATGCTGGCCGGCGCCGAGAAACTCGACCCCGATTTGTTGTTCCTCGAAAAAGGCCTGGCCGCCTACGAGGAGATGAAACGCGGCTCGCTGTCCGCGATGCAGTTCGCCAAGCAGGCCTACCTGCCCGATCCCGACAAGGCTTCCTTCAATGAGCGCATGAACGCGGTGCGCAGCATGGTGGAGATCGCCCTGCACGCCGAGACCCAGGTCGCCCGGGACCAATACCTGCGGGAAGTCTCCCTGTCCCTGGGCATCAAGCCGGAGGCGATTCGCGACGAGATCGCCATTTTGAGAAAACGCCGGGCGCCGACGGCCGAGACCAAACCGGGCTTGGCCGTGGAAACGCAAAGGCAGGGAACCGAGGCTCATTTGCTTTTCCTTTGCCTGCACCACGAGACGTTGCTGCGCGCCCTCGCCACCCAGTTGCCCCACGAATGGATCGACCAATCCCACGCCGCCGGGCGGCTCCTCGACCGGCTGCTGGCCGAGGTCGCCCACAACGGCTGGACCGGGCGGGACAACCTCGACCAACTCCTTGAAACTGAGGAGGAAAAGACCCTCGTCGCCTCGCTGCTCTTTGAGGCCGCGGCGGACGATGACCTGGCCAAGATGGCCCACGAGGGATTGCGTTCGTTGCAGCGCCGTTTTCTCGAGCCGCGGCTGCGCCAAATAGAACTTGAAATAGCCTCCAAAGGCACGGATGTTGAATCTGCCCTACTTTCCCTCTTGAAACAGCGCGCCGAAATCCACCGACAGCTCCAAAATACGCCGAAGCTTTCGTTGGGTTTGTGAAGCCTGTCCTCACCCGCTGACCGACCGTAACCCTCCACGGGCCATATTATTTACGTTATGCCGAGCAAATCCAAGCACGCCGCCGCCGCCAAAAAGTCCCTGAAGGACCACGGCCACACCAAATCGCACCACAACGAGCCGGCCAAGGCGCAGCATGAACCGGTGGCCCGGCCCCCGACTCCCGCCCATGCCGTCACGCCCGGCAAGCACCCCGAGCCCACCAAAAACAGCGTGCCGCTCGCCGAGGTCGCCAATGCCACGAAGGAATTCAAGGAGAAGGCGCTCGAAAATCTTTCCGGCGACCTCAACGACAAGATCCGCTACCTGATCCGTCTTTCCAAGGAGCAGGGCTACCTCACCTACGCCGATATCAACGAGGCGCTGCCCGAGTCCGTCGACAACCCCGAGGACATCGAGAACGTCATCTCCGTCCTCCAAAACCTCGAGATCGACATCCTCGATCCGCAGGAAGTCGAGGGCTACAAGGCCCGCCAGGAGGAGGCCGAGGAGGAGGAGTCGCGCACGTCGAACAACGACATCCTCGACGACCCGGTCCGGATGTATCTCAAGCAGATGGGCCAGGTCCCGCTGCTCACGCGCGAGCAGGAAGTCGAGATTTCCAAGCGCATCGAGACCGCCGAGATCAACGCCCTCGCCGCCCTCTTCGCCCTCGGGCCCGTCGGCAAGCACCTCGCCGATCTCGGCGAGAAACTCATTCTCCGCACCGAGCGCTTTGACCGCCTCGTCATCGACAAGAAGATCGAGAGC
>LNEH01000043.1 GCA_001464505.1 Verrucomicrobia bacterium Ga0077533 | reverse complement strand
TTGGTTGCGTCGCTCTGCCTCGGGCAGTCAACTCGACACCCTTTTCCATTACGCCTGCCTCCAATCCCGGAGTCACAGGGGGAACGAAATCATGAAAAAATACCAACTCACTGTTGCAACGCGCGAAGGCACCGGCCGCAGCGCCTCCCGCCGCCTCCGCAAGGCCGAGAAGATCCCCGCCATCCTCTACGGCAAGCACACGAAGCCCGAGAATCTGGCCGTCAACGGCCCGGAATTCGTCAAGCTCCGCAAGGAGATCGGGGGCAAAGCCGCCCTCATCGAGCTGAAGCGCGATGCCGGCGCCACCGCGCTCTCCTTCCTCCAGGAAATCCAGCGCGACCCGATCACCGACAAATATCTCCATCTCGACCTTCAGGAAGTGAAGGAAAACGAGAAGATGATCATCAATGTCTCCCTCCATGTCACCGGCGAGGCCTATGGCGTCAAGACCGAGGGTGGTATCCTTGAGACCGCCTCGCACCGCCTGCGCATCCGCTGCCTGCCGAAGGATCTGCCTGATTTCATCGAGGTGAACGTCACCGAGCTGAAGGTCGGCGAGACCATCCACGTCAGCGAGCTGAAGCCCATTGCGGGCGTCGAGTTCCTTGACGACAAAAACCAGGCCGTCGTCATCTGCGTCGAGCCGCCGGCCGAGGAAGTTGTTGCCGTGGCCGCGCCCGTCGAGGGAGCTGTCGCCGCCGATGGCACCGTCGCTGCACCTGCCGAAGGTGCTGCTGCTGGCGCCGCCGCACCTGCCGCCGGGGCCAAGCCCGGCGATGCCAAGGCCGCCGCCGCGCCCGCCAAGGGCGATGCGAAGGCCGCTGCACCCGCCGCGGGGGCCAAACCCGCCGCTGCGCCCGCCAAGAAATAATTTATGTTCCCGGGCCGTCCGTCCGCGGTCGGCCCGTTTTGCACGCTGTTCTTTGAGTCATGTCCGTCACGCTGATCGCTGGACTGGGCAACCCCGGGCGCGAATACGCCGGCACCCGCCACAACCTCGGTTTCACCGTGGTGGAGGCGCTGGCTGCCGCCGAAGGCCTCAAGTGGAAATCAGAATCCCGCTTTGAAGCCCTGACCGCCCGCTGGGATGTCCGACCCGGGGTCACACGACTGTTCGTCAAGCCGACGACCTTCATGAATGACAGCGGCCGCGCCCTGCGCGGCCTGCTCGACTTCCACAGGGCTGCCGTGAGCGACCTCGTCGTGGTCTACGACGATCTCACGATCGACACCGGCTGCGTGAAGGTGTCCGTCCGCGGCAGCGCCGGCGGCCACAACGGCGTCGCCAGCCTGCTCAAGCACCTCGGCAGCGGATTCATCCGCTATCGGCTCGGGATCAACGAACCCCGGCCCGCCGGGATGGACCTCAAGAACTTCGTGCTCGAAAAATTTTCCCCAGAACAAACCAAACTAATTGATCAAAAACTAACCACCTTCGTTGACGGCCTCCGCCTGCTCATCAAGCGCGGGCCCGCCGAAGCCATGAACCTCCTCAACCGCAGGGACCACCATGAGCCAGACCAAGCGTAACTACAAAGCCTCCTTCATCCTCGATAATCGCGGCAAGGAAGACTCCGTCGAGACCATCATCGAGGGCGTGAAGAAAGAAATCACCGCCGTGCAGGGCGAAGTCACCGCCGTCGAGAACGTCGGCCGCCGCGATTTTGCCCGCAAGACCGACGACAAGTTCCCTTCGGGGGTTTACATCCAGGTGAACTTCTCCGCGCCCGCCGGCGCGCCCGCCCAGCTTCACGAGCGCCTGCGGCTCAACAACAGCGTCTACCGCGCGCTCGTCGAGAACGCCTGACCCGCGTCCTCGCGCCGCCCAACTCCCATGGCCAATCTCAACAAAGTCATGCTTATCGGCAACCTGACGCGTGACCCGGAGCTCCGGGTCACGCCCAAGGGCACCGCCATCTGCCAGTTCAGCCTGGCCGTGAACCGCAAGTTCAAGGACGAGAGCGGCGGCGAGCGCGAGGAAGTCACCTACGTGGACATCGAGGCCTGGAGCAAACAGGGCGAGACCATCGCCAAGTATTGCACCAAGGGCCGCCCGCTCTTCGTCGAGGGCCGTCTGCGCCTTGACCAGTGGGAAGACAAGACGACCAAGGAAAAACGCAGCCGCATGAAGGTCGTGCTCGAGAACTTCCAGTTTCTCGGCAGCGGCCGCGGCGACGGCGCCGCCCCGGGTGGCGGCGAGGGTGGGGAAGCCCGCACTTACGCCCCCCGCGCCAGCAGCGCCCCCAAGCCGGCCGCCCCCCCGGCGGCGCAGGAAAATCTCGACGAAGACGTGCCGTTCTGAGCCGCGCCCGTCGCCTTCATTCAAACCAATCCCTCAATCTAGATCCGATCATGGCTAATCACGAAGTTCTCCTCACCCAACCGGTCGACGGCCTCGGCGCCGAAGGCGACCAGGTCAAAGTCCGCGCCGGCTACGCCCGCAATTTCCTCCTGCCCCAGGGCAAGGCCGTGCCGCTCACCCAGGCCAACCGCAAGCATGTCGAGGCCCTCAAAAAGGCCCGCGGCCTCCGCGAAGCCAAGGAACTCGACGGCGCGCAGGCGCTCGCCAAGCAAATCGCCAAGGCCGGCATCGCCATCGCCGTGAAGACGGGTGAGGGCGGCAAGCTCTTCGGCGCCGTCACCGCGAACGACATCCACGAGAAGCTGGCCGCCGCCGGGATCACGATCGAGAAGCGTCGCATCCACCTCGGCCAGCCCATCAAGACCCTCGGCAAGCACGAGGTGAAGATCAAGCTGCACCCCGAAGTCAGCGTCGAACTCAGCTTCGATGTGGTCTCCGAAAACCCGATCGAGCCCGCCGCCTCGTAAGGCAGGCTGCTGCTGCCTTGCGTGTTCGGTGAACAAACTGCCAATAACCGAACATTGACAATGGCGGTGATAACCCAGCCTTCAAAGTAACCCATGGCCGGCCCCGTCGTTGATTCTCCCTCGCAGGCAGTCCCGCGCGCACGCAGTGAAAGCGCGGGTGGTTCCGGCGGGTTGAGTCGCACCATGCCGGCCAGCGAGGAGGCCGAGCAGCACGTCATCGCCTGTTGCTTGCTGGATGGGAACGACACGATTGCCCGGTGTTTGGAAGCCCGGCTGACGCCGGAATCCTTCTATTGGCCCTACAACCAGCTGTTGTTTCAGGCGATCATCGAGCTTTATCAGAAAGGCCAGCCGGTGACCCTGGAGGTGCTGGCGGAAGAGCTGAACACCCGCCGGCTGCTGGAACAAATCGGCGGCTTTCCTTACCTGATGCAGGTCACGGGCAAGATCCCGACGACCGCGCACGCCGGCTATTTCATCGAGAAAGTCCGCGAGAAACACCTGTTGCGTGAGCTGATCAAGACCGCCACCGGCGCCGTGGAGCAGGCCTACGGTTTCACCGGCGGGCTCGAGGAGTTCGTCGACAAGATCGAACAGGATCTCTTCAAGGTCACGCAGGACCGGGTGAGCGACAGCGCCCAGGAGCTCAAGGAATCCGTCAAGGAAGCCAACACGGTGATCGCCAAGCTGCTCATGAAGAAGGGCGAGCTGACGGGTGTGACCTCGGGCTTCAAGGATCTCGATGCGATGACCTTCGGCTTCCAGCGGCAGGAAATGATTGTCGTCGCGGCGCGGCCCTCGATGGGCAAGACCAGTTTCGCGCTGAATGTCGCCGAGGCGGCCGCTCTGCCCAAGCCGGGCAAGGCCGACCCGGTGCCGACCCTGATCTTTTCGCTGGAAATGAGCTCGGCCCAGCTGGCGTTGCGCATGCTCTGCGCCCGGTCCCGGGTGAACATGAAGCTGCTGCGTGACGGCCTGGTCAGCCGCGACGGCCACGAGGTCAATGCGCTCGGGCAGGCGGCGGAGGAGTTCAAGAAGACGCCCATCCTCGTCGATGACTCCAGCAACCTCACGATCATGGAAATGCGGGCCAAGGCGCGGCGCATCTACGCCCGCAAGAAACTGGGCCTGATCATCGTCGATTATTTGCGCGAGCAGCAGGTGGCCGAGGTTTCCCGCGGATTAAAGGCGATGGCGAAGGAACTAGACCTGCCGGTGATAGTCCTAAGCCAGCTTAACCGCTCATCGGAGAAGGAGAACCGCACCCCCCGTCTGTCGGACTTGCGTGAATCCGGCTCCATCGAGCAAGACGCCGACGTTGTGCTCATGTTGTCCCGTCCCAAGGATTCCGACGAAAAATTCCAAACCGCCGCCAACGTCGCGGATTTAATCGTTGCCAAGCAGCGCAACGGACCGGTAGGTGATTTGAAACTAACTTTCCTTCAAGAAATTACGCGCTTTGAAAACTTCACCCAGTAACCCGTTTGCGCGGGTTCTACTCGCCACCATTTCCCTGTTTTTCGCCGTCATCGGCGCATTTGCCCAAGCCGAACCCGCGCCAGGACAGACGGGGGCACCGGCCGGCCCGATCTTACGGGTGGGCACCATCACCATCAAGTTCGTGGGCATGGCCAATGTCAGCGAGCAAATCGTGCGCGCCAACATGGCCCTGCGCGAGGACACCGACCTGGACGAGGCGTTGCTCGATCGCGACATCCGTTCGCTTTACAAGACGGGTCTGTTCGAATTCATCGAGGCCAAGCGCGAGCAAGCGGCGGGCAACGTCGTCAACTTCGTGTTCGAAGTGACGCCCAAGTTCCGGGTGCTCGCCGTGAAATTTGAGGGCAACAAGGCCTACAAGGAACGGCGGCTGTTGAAGGAAATCAAATCTGTCGCCAACAGCTCGCTGGACGAGCGGCAGATCAAGGACGACGCGCAGAAAATCCACGAGTTCTACCAAAAAAGCGGCTATAACCAGGCGCAGGTCACCTACGGCATCGACCGCAACCGCAGCACCGGATTTGGCACCGTCACCTTCAAGATTCGCGAGGGGGCCCGGGTGAAGATCGGCGCCATAAACTTTGTCGGCAACGACCACATCAAAGCCCGAAAACTGCGCAAGGAGATGGAAACCAGCAAATGGCACCTGTTCTCCTGGCTCACGGGCGGCGGCCGCCTGAAGGATGAGGAGTTTGACGACGACCTCGGCAAGCTCCGCGACTATTACAACGAGCAGGGCTACCTCGATGTCGAAATCGCGGAGGATGACGATGCTCTTGGTTTTGTTGTTGCCCTCGATGACAATGGACTCGACCTGGAATTTTTCGCTCTCGTTGACCTGGTATTCGATGTCAATGTCGCCCGTCGCCAGGTTGGGTTTGCGCACGAGGCGGACGCGGGTCTGGAGATAACCGACCTGGCCGTAGAACTCCTCCATCGTCTCCACGTCCTTGTCGAGTTTGGAGGGCACGAAGATCATGCCCTTCTTCTGGCGCGGCACCAGCCGGAGGATCCGCTCCGAGTAGATCTTGTTCCCCTTGAAACTGATGTCGCCGATCTTGTATTGGCGG
>LNEH01000042.1 GCA_001464505.1 Verrucomicrobia bacterium Ga0077533 | reverse complement strand
GTCGGTCGCGGCGTCGTCCTCAACAACAACAGCACCCTTATCCTCAACCAGCCGACCAGCGCCACCTTTACCGGCATCGTCGCCGGCGGCACCATCCGGAAGCAGGGCGCGGGCGTTCTCACTTTGGCCAACACCACGACCTCCGCGGCCGAGGTCGAGGCCGGGTCGCTCATGTTCAACTCCGGTCTCGGCCGGACCACGGTCGCGGCGGGCGCCCTCCTGGGCGGCAACGGCACGATCACCGGCAACCTGGTCAACAACGGCACAGTCAGCCCGGGCACTTCGCCCGGCACGATCAACGTCTCCGGCAACTACACGCAAGGTTCCACGGGGCTCCTCTTCATTGAGAGCGCCTCGGCCGCGTCGTTCGACCGGCTCATCATGACAGGCACGGCTTCCCTTGCCGGCACCTTGCAGTATGCCATCCTCGGCGGCTACAACCCGCTCGGCCAGTCCTTCACCTTCCTCACCGCCTCGTCCGTCAGCGGCACCTTCGGCACTCTGACCGGCACCACCCCGAGCGCCGCCACGGCGGTCAATGTGGTTTATGCCCCTGCCAGTGCCACCCTGGTCTTCACGCAGCTACCCTACAGCGGATTTGCCCAGACGCCCAATCAGGCAGCCGTCGGCAACGCCGCGCAAGCCACCCCGGCCCAGACCGCCGCGCTCAACACGGTGCCGCTGGCCAGCCAGTTCCCGGCCTCGCTCAACGCCATCTCGCCCCAGGGCTACCAGGTCTGGACCGACTTCGCCTTCGCGCACTCGACTTCTCTGGCCGACCGTCTCCTGCGCGATGACCGCGCGGTCACCGGCCACGACGAATACTACTTCGAAGCCGGCCAGATCCGCGGCCGCTCCCGTTCCGACCTCGATGTCGGTTCGAGCCGCTACACCACCAACCAGGGCCTCGTCGGCGGCAACCGCGCCGTCAACCCGAACTCCACGCTCGGCGCCTTCTTCGGCTTCGGCCGGACCACCGGCGGCCTCGGCTCAGCGGGCAGCCAGACGACCGTGAAGAACAAGACCCTCGGCCTGCGCGCCGGCTGGGCCGACGGCCCGCTCTTCGCGGAGACCCTCCTCGCTTACAGCTGGAACCGTTACGAGTCCACGCGCCCCGTCGTGTTCCCGGGCACAACGACCGTCGCCACTTCGTCCACGAAGGGCCATCAGTGGACCGCGGGCATGACGGTCGGCAAACATCTGAAGGCCGGCTCCCTTGCGGTGTCGCCTTTCGGCGGCCTGCTTCTGAGCCGCTGGTCGGCCAATGCATTCAACGAGCAGGGTGCGGGGGCGTTCTCCGCCAACGTCGGCCGCCAGGCCGCCACCTCCCTGCGCTCCCAGGTCGGCCTCGAGGCTCGCGCGAAGTTTGGCCTGTTCCAACCCCATGTCCGCGCCGCCTGGCTCCATGAGTTCTACAACGACTCCCGCCGCATCGGCGCCTCGTTCGGCAACGCCAGCTACTCCGTCCGGACCCGCCGGGCCCCGCGCGACAGCGCCCTCTACAGCGCCGGCGTCGACCTGGTGCTCGGCCCCCGCGCCCTCATCTACACCGACGTGAGCTCCCAGAGCGGCGGCACGACCCGCGTGCTCAGCGAGTGGAACGCCGGCGTCTCGATCACCTTCTGATCCCGCTCCGGCGGCTCGGTTTCAACCCCTCGCTTTTGCCGGCGGGGGTTTTCCGTTGGCGGTCCGCCCCGGCCGAACGCCGACCCGCTAAGTAGGTCAACGCCCCATAGCACCGGCGGTCGGCAACGCGTATCTTCTGCCCTTCAACCCATGAAAAACAAAAATCTGTCAGCTCTCCTGCTTCTCCTCGCCAGCCCCCTCGCGCTGTTCGCTACCTATGCCACCGATCGCAAGATCGAGGACGCCGCCAAGGCCTCCTACAACTACCGCACCGTCCTTGAAGATAACGTGAAAGTGCAGGCCAAGGACGGCGTCGTCACCCTGACTGGCAAGGTCCAGGACAAGGATGACTCCGCCCTGGCCGTTGACACCGTGGAGAACATCCCCGGCGTTGTGTCCGTCAACAACGAGATCAAGGTCGAGCCGGCCCATCCCGAAAAGTCCGACGCCTGGATGGCCTTCAAGATCCGCAGCCGCCTGCTCGTCAAGGGCAACGTCAGCGCCGCCAGCACCAAGGTCGAGGTCAAGGATGGCCACGCGATGCTTTCCGGCACGGCCGACAACGCCGCCCAGAAGGAACTGACCGGCCTCTACGCCAAGGACATCGACGGTGTGAAGTCGGTCAAGAATGACTTGGTCGTCACCGACAAGACCACCATCGGCGAGAAGATCGATGACGCCTCCATCACCAGCCAGGTCAAGTTTGCCCTGCTCACCCACAAGTCCACCAGCGCCCTCAAAACCAAGATCGTCACTACTGACGGCGTGGTCATCGTCACCGGTGAGGCCGCCTCCGACGCCGAGAAGTCCCTCGTCACCAAACTCGCCAAGGACGTCCGCGGCGTAGCGTCAGTCAGCAACAACATGAGCGTGAAGAAGAGCTGAAAGTTGACCCGAAATTATACCACCGCGCGGCCCCTACTGGCGGCCGCGCTACTTTTCCCGCCGCCCAAGATGAAAACCAATCTCGGATTGAATGATGAAGCCCGTCTGGAAGTGGGACAGATCCTCAATCTCCTGCTCGCCGACGAATTCGTGCTCTACGTGACGACGAGGGACTATCATTGGAACGTCACCGGCCCGGCATTTCTCAGCCTGCACCAGCAATTCCAGGCCCAATACGAGCAGATTGCGCAATGAATTGATGACATCGCCGAGCGAGCGAGATCCATCGGCACGGGCGCGCGCGGCAACTGGGCAGACCTGGTCAAGGCCGCCCGCTCCTCCGCCGACGCCGGCATGGGATTGCCCGCGCCGCAGATGCTCGCGGCGTTGCTCGCCCTGCACGAGGAACTTATCGTCCGGATCCGCAGCGACGGCGAGACCTGCGCCACGCGCTACAAAGATGCCGGCACCACCGACTTCCTCACCGGACTGATGGCTTGGCACGAAAAATCCGCCTGGATGCTCCGCGCCCAGCTCGAAACCGAAGAAGAAGAATCCAAATAAAACCAACCCTAAAAAACAAATAACATGAATAGACCCATCTCCCTCGCCCTGCTTGTCATCGGCGTCATCCTCATCATCTCCGGCGTGGCCGCCTCCGATTCCACGGCCTCCGGAATCTCCCGCTTCTTCACCGGCAACCCGACCGACAAGACCATGTGGCTGCTCCTGGGTGGCATCGCCGCCGCCATCGTGGGCGCTGCCGGCCTGCTCCGTGGTGAGAAAGCACCCTAACTCCTCCGCCCGTGCTCAGCTATGCCATCACTTTTCTCCTCATCGCGCTGATCGCCGGTATCCTCGGCTTCGGTGTCATCGCCGGCACTGCCGCCCTGATCGCCAAAATCTGTTTCATCTTATTTCTCTTTCTATTCGTCGTCACGCTATTCCGCGGCAAGCAGGCCTGACGGCACACTCTTTTCCCTCAACCAACCCTCAATCAATAATACCATGAAAAACAACAAATCCACCGCCCAAACCCCCAAAGAGCTCCTCAACGATCTGCAGTCCCTCGTCAGCGAAGCAGAAAAAATGATGAGCGAATCCCTCTCCGAACACACCGCTGATGCCGTCAGTGCCATGCGCACCCGTTATGACGCCGCCCAGGAGCGGGTCAGTGAAATGTATGATGGCGCCAGGAAGCGCGTCGTCGCCGGAGCCAAGTGCACCGACGAGGCCATCCGGGAGAATCCTTATCAATCACTCGCCATCGCGGGCGGCGTCGGCCTGCTCGTCGGCCTCCTGCTCGCCCGTCGCGGCCAGTGATCCTTCAGCCGGATGGAAACGCCGCCTCCCCCGCCCGCCGGCATCATGGACTCATTGCGCTCCTTGGCCGATGGGCTGCTGGCCAGCGCCCAAGACCGGATCGGATTGTTCTCCCTTGAACTGCAGGAAGAAAAATTCCGCCTGATCCAGATATTTTTCTGGATCAGCGCGGTCATCTTCCTGGGCATGATGGCCATCATGTTCGCCAGCCTCACTCTGGTTTATCTCTTCTGGGAGAGCGCCCGGCTCACGGTTCTTGGTGGACTGACTTTGTTCTACGCCGGGGCTCTGCTCACGATGATCATCGCCTTTCGCCGCAATCTGGCCCGCCAGCCCAAACCCTTCGCCTCCACCCTCGAGGAGATTGGAGCAGATCGCGCATGCATTCGGACCGGGAACTGACCCGACTGGCCGCGCACAAGGCCGAGATGCGCCGACGCATTGGCTGGCAGCGCACCCGCTGCGTCGAGTTGGCGGCGCGGGCTTTGCAGCCGGTGGCTTGGCTGGATCGACTCGCTGGCGTCTGGCGCCAACTTTCGCCCTACTCCAAACTGGTTTTGGTGCCCCTGGGGCTGCTGCTGCAACGTCCGGCTGCTCCTCGGCTCAACTTGCTGGGCAAATTGATCCAGTGGGCACCGATTCTGATCGGCGTTGTGCGCGGATGCTGCGGCTCTCTTCGCCCTTCCTCCCGCGACTAGAGGGACGGCCCGGTTCCAGCCGAGGTTTGCATGAAAGCACTTTGGCTCGCCTGCTATTTTGCGACGTGGGGTTTTATCCCACACCTGTTACTGCTCAAGAAGCGCCCTGCCGCCACGTTGGCCTGGCTCTGGGCGATCCTCTTTATCCCACTGCTTGGTGCGGTGGCCTATGGCTTGTTCGGCACGGATCGGCTGAAACGTCGGCGGCTCAAGCGCCGCAATCTCTTCTCCGCCCGAATCTCTCGGCAACAGATCCCCGCAAATGCGACCGACGCGCCGACGGCCCGTCTCCTGCGCGAGCTGCCGGGCCGGGATCAACAGTTTCTGCAATTGCTCTCCCGTATAAACCAACTGCCGGTCAGCTCCGTAACCGGGCTACGGATTCTGCGTGACGCTGACGAATTTTATCCCGCCCTCGAGGAGCAGATCCGGAAGGCGACGCATCATATCCATCTGGAATTCTACATTTGGCAAAACGACCCCACGGGCCGGAGATTTCTGCAGCTTCTGTCCGAGGCCGCACGACGTGGTGTCGTGGTCCGGCTGCTCCTTGATGGCGTGGGATCATCCGGTCTGGCCGGAGACCACCTCTCCGCCTATCGGCAGGCCGGGGGGCATTTTTCCTGGTTTCAAAGCCTGGATCCCAAACGGCTCCGATTTTTCATGAATTTACGTAATCACCGCAAGCTGCAGATCATCGACGGCGCGGTTGCCTTTGTCGGGGGGATGAACATCGGCCGCGAACACGAATATCCCGGGCCCGTTCTCCGGTCTTGGCGCGATGTCCAGGTGGAAGCCACCGGATCCATCGCGAGCGAGTTGCAGGAGGTCTTTGCGGACGACTGGTTCTTCGCCACTGGAGAGAGGATCACCGAGGCCTGTTTTTTCCCGACATCCCCCGGGCCACCACGGGAACTTGCGCATATCGTGCTGGGCGGACCCGACCGCCAGAATGAACCCATCAGCAAAACCATTGTCAGCCTGCTCAATGAAGCGGAAAACCGGGCCTGGATCGCCACCGGATATTTTGTCCCGGATGACATCGTGCTGGCCGCGCTTGAACTTGCGGCCTGCCGCGGCGTTGATGTGCGGCTGTTGATTTCCGCCCGGACGGATCATCCGCTGCTTTTGACTGTCGGGCGGTCCTATTACGGCGAGCTGCTGACCGCCGGGGTGCGCATCTTTGAATACTCGGCCGGCATCCATCATGCCAAGATCGCGCTGGCCGACAGGCAGTGGGCGATGATCGGCTCGGCCAATCTGGATTACCGGTCACTCCGGCTGAATTTTGAACTCAACTTGCTTTTCCGCTCACCTCAGGCCAACGCGGCGCTGGCGCAGCTCTTGGAACAGGATTTTGCGCTTTGTCGGGAAATCGACCCCGTTGTCTTTGCCCGTCGTGCGTTCCGGCTGAAATTTGCCGAGGCGGCGCTTCGGCCGCTTTCACCCCTGTTGTGAACTAAGTGGTGCCCCCACCGGGAATCGAACCCGGGTTAACGGCTTGAGAAGCCGCTGTCCTAGCCGCTAGACGATAGGGGCGGAAACCCGAAAGAACAAACAAGCACCCGGCGGCGGTCCGTCAAGTGCGCATAAAATACTCAGGCCTTGAACAGCTCGCCGGGTTCGAAGAAGCGGGCCAGTTCGGCCTTCGCGTTCTCGTCGCTGTCGGAGGCGTGGACGACGTTTCTCATCATCTCGGTGCCGAAATCGCCCCGGATCGTGCCCTTGGCCGCCTTGCGCGAGTCGGTGGGCCCGAGCAGGTCGCGCACCTTTTGCACGATGTTGTCGCCCTCCAGGGCCATGGCCATGACCGGGCGCGAGCTCATGAAGGCCTCGATCTCCGGGTAAAAAGGCTTGTCGGCCACGTGCGCGTAGTGCTCCCGCAGCTTGGCGGGCGTCAGGCGCATCATCTTGCGGCCTCGAAGCGGTTGAGCACGTTACCGACATGGCGCTGGGCCATGCAATCCGGCTTAAATATTATGAATGTTCTCTGCATATAAGCGGCCCACCATACTTTTCAGACTCCGTTTGAAAAGCCCCGATTTCAGGAATCTTTCCGGGAAGTGCGGGACTGGATCTCCGACCCTTCGCGCCGCTCAAGGCCCGCGCTTCTCCATGATCCACGTTGGGTTGCGGATAATCCGACCTGCAACCGGTGCACCAGCTCAGAGCGCGTCGGTGTAAAGTTGCTCGTAGGCGGTCACCGCCGTCGTCCAGGAAAAATCCTTCAGCATGGCGCGGCGTTGAGTCGCCGCGTAACGCGGCTTGTCGGCGAACAGCGCCAGGGCCCTGGTCAAACCCGCGGCAAATTCCACCTGTGTCGGGGCAAACATGATGCCCGTGCCGGTTTCGGGACTGGCATCGATGTCAGTCACTGTGTCCACCAACCCGCCGACCTTGCTGACCAGCGGCACGGCGCCGTAAGCCTGACTATACATCTGGTTGAGGCCGCAAGGCTCGAACAGCGATGGCATCAGGAAAAAATCCGAACCTGCCTCCACCAGGTGGCTCATCGCCTCGTCGTGCCGGACGCAGAGGCTCACCTTGCCGGGATGGGCGGCGGCGAAGTCGTGGAGCAGCTCTTCGTATTTCCTCTCCCCGCTGCCGAGCACCACCAGGCGGCAGTTCTGCCTGGCGAAAAACTCCCTGGCCTCAAGCACCAGGTCGAGACCCTTTGCGGCGGTAAAGCGGCACACCATCCCAAAGACCGGGCCCTTGAAAGTCGCGCTCCAACCGGACTCCTTGAGCAGCCGGGCGCGGCACTTGGCTTTCCCGGCAAGATCGTCGGCCCTGTAGCGCGCCGGCAGGTTGGGGTCGGTGGCGGGATTCCAAACCGCCGTGTCGATGCCGTTGAGCAGGCCGTGCAGATCGTCCAGCCGCGTGCCGATGACTCCGTCCATGCCGTTGCCGAATTCCGGGGTCTGGATCTCCTTCGCGTATTGCCGGCTGACCGTCGTGACCTTGTCGGCGTAGACGATGCCGGCCTTGAGCATGCACATCTGGTCGTAGTATTCCAAGCCGTCGATGGTCAGCAGCTCTTCGGGCAGGTTGGTCAGCGCGTAGGACTGCCGCGGAAAAACCCCCTGATAGGCGATGTTGTGAATGGTAAAGACGGTCTTGAGGGCCAGTGTCACCGCGTAGTGGCGCTCGGCGTCCCGCAGAAAAATCGGCAGCAGCCCCGTCTGCCAGTCATGGCAATGCACGATGTCGGCCTTGAAGTCGGTCAGGCGCAGCAGCTCGACCACGGCCTTTTGGAAAAAAATGAAGCGGGCGTCGTTGTCATCGTAATCCCGCTCGCCCGTCCAATAAGGCAGCTTGCGGTCGAAGTATTCCTCCCGGCAAACCAGATGGAGCGTCAGCCCCGGGCGTGGTTTCAACGTATAGACATCGCCGGCCAGGAACGTGTCCCCCATCTCGATTTTCAACTTGTGACTGGGTCTGCAGCCGGCCACGTGCGGGCCGTCGAGCACCGAGCGGTAACCGGGCATGAAGACCGCCAGCTCGTGTCCCCGGTCAGCCAGGCTACCCGTCAGGGCCGCCACGGCATCCGCCAGCCCGCCCGTTTTGAGATACGGAAACAATTCGCTGGCCACATGGGCAATTCGCATATTGCAACCCTACCGGCCCCGGCGCACGGTTCCACTAGAAAATCCCGGCTTGTCGTCCGTAGCCTTGGCAAAGGACGAGCCCCGCTGAAACCCGCCGGTGTTCCGTCTTCCGCTTATGAGTTATTCCGACCGCCTTTTGGCCCATCTTAACCGCCGCAGCTATGTCCCGGCCCCCGCCGACGCCATCGCCCGGGAGTGGCGCCTCAACCCCAAGGATCGCCGCAAGTTCAACCAGCAGGTCGAGGAGCTCCTCCGCTCCGGCCTGCTGGTGGTCATCAAGGGCGACCGCCTCTGCGTGCCGCGCGAAGCCGACCTCGTCACCGGCAAGATCAATTTCCGCCAGAAAGGCTCGGCCATGGTGTTTCCCGAGGTCAAGGTCACCGAGCCCCGCAAGCCCGGCATCTTTGTCGCGGCGGAGGACACCGGCGTGGCGCTGCAGGGCGACAAGGTCGTCGTGCGGCTCCGGTCGTCCAAGGACCGTGACTTTCCCCATTTCCTCAAACCCGGCGAGCAGGCGGGCAAGGTCATCAAGATCCTGGAGCGTGGCAGCGCCACCCTCACCGGCACGCTGCAGCGCGGCCGGGCCTACTTCTACGTGGTCTCCGACGATCCGCGCATCGGCCACGACATCATCGTGCCCGATCCCGGCAAGGCCCACCTGAAGCCGCCGGCCGTGGTCGGCGACAAGGTGGTGGTAAAGCTCAACGAGTGGAAGGAGCGTCACCTCAACCCCGACGGAGTGGTCATCGAGCGCCTTGGCCGCGCCTACGAGCCCCGCGCCGAACTCGCGGCCATCTACCACAAATACAACCTGACGACCGCGTTTCCCGAGACGGTGGAGCGTGAAGCCGTCACCCTGCCCTCCGTGGTTGGTCCGGCCGACCTGGCCGGACGCCGTGATTACCGGGCCATCCCGACTTTCACCATCGATCCGGACGACGCCAAGGATTTCGATGATGCCCTTTCCATCGAGCATCTCGACCACGGCGACATCCGCATCGGCGTGCACATCGCCGATGTCAGCCACTACGTCAAACCCGGCACGGCCCTCGACCGCGAGGCGCAGAACCGTGGAAATTCCACCTACCTCGTCGGCACCGTCGTGCCGATGCTGCCCGAGAAACTTTCCAATGGCCTCTGCTCGCTCGTCGAGGCGCAGGATCGTGTCACCAAGGCCGCGCTCTTCACCTTCGCCCCGAACGGCCGCCTGAAGAGCACGGAGTTCGCCAACACCGTCATCCGCAGCCGCAAGCGCCTGACCTACAAGCAGGCCTTTGCGCTGATGTTTGAGGACGACCTAGGCAAGATCCGCAAGCTGCCCCTGCCCGCCGCACACCAGACCGGCGCTACGGGCCGCGCGCTCAGCGAGCTGCCCCCGGCGGAACTCACCGAGTTGCAGGCCTGGATCCGTCAGCTCTGGACCATCGGCGGCAAGCTCCGCCGCGAACGCATGCAGGGCGGCAGCCTCGACCTCGATATGCCCGAGACAAAGATCTTCGTCGACGCCGCGGGTTACGCCGACCGCATCGAACTCATTCACAACGACGAGAGCCACCAGCTCATCGAGGAATACATGCTCCTCGCCAATGAGGCCGTCGCCCACCTCACCCGCGGCCACCACTTGCCTTCACTCTACCGGGTGCATGACGACCCCGATGAGGATAAGCTCGCGGAACTCCGCCAGTTTCTCGGCACCTTCGGCATTAAAACCGGCGACCTCGCCAACCGCTCCGAGGTCGTGAAGTTGCTGGCCGTCCTCAAAGACCACCCGCAGGGCTACATCCTCCGCACCCAGCTCCTGCGCAGCATGCGCAAGGCCTGCTACCGCGCCTCGCCCGACGGACACTACGGACTGAGCAAAACCGACTACACCCACTTCACCTCGCCCATCCGGCGCTACGCGGATCTCGTTGTGCACCGCGTGTTCGACACCCATCTCGGCAAAAGCCAGGGCAAACCGGCCGCCAGCTACCGCATCGCGCAGATCGACCACCTCGCCGAGCATCTCAGTCTGACCGAGATCAACAGCACCGAAGCCGAGCGCGACTCGGTGAAGGTCAAGCTCATGGAGTATTTCGAGCGCGAGGCGGGGAAAAAGCAGAAGACCGTCTTCAACGCCATCATCACCGACGTCCGCAACCACGGCTTCTTCATCGAGGTCGCGGAGGCGGGCGCCTTCGGCATGGTGCCGGTGTCGTCGCTCAAGGACGACTTCTACGTGCTCAACGGCGCCGGCACGGCCTTCATCGGCCGCAAGCTCAAGCGCAAGTTCGAGCTCGGGCACAAGGTGCCGGTCGTCGTGGACAAGGTCGACCGGCAGAAGCGCCTGATCGACTTCACGGTGCCGTGAACTTCCAGTCTGTTTAGCCACGGATTGCACAGATAATCACGGATCGATTTAGGTCGGCTGGTATCGGGACCCCGAAACGCAATTCCGGCGGATTTGCTTTTCACTACAGAAGCCTTTCCCTGCTTCCCCAATCATATCCGTGTCCATCCGTGCCATCCGTGGCCAAATTCCAGTTTTCCCCTCCATGAAACACTACGACTTCGCCGATAAATTCCACGCGCTCTACGACAAGGCCGTGAAGCTCTACGCCTCCGGCAAAACCGGGGCCGACAGCTACTTCACCCCCGCTGAATCGGCCTTCCTCGCGGCCAACGGCCTCTCGGCGCAAAATCTCTACGACTATGCGGAGGATCATCACGGCTACGGCGAACCGGGCTACGATAGGGCACTCGCCATCGAAAGCGTCCGTCGCGACTATTTCTTGAACGTCCAGCACGGCAAGACCTCGACCAAGGTTCTCAAGGTGGCCGCCTTGCCCGCCAAGACCGACGCGGTGCAGGGCATCGAGTGGCTTCCGCGCCTTATTCCGAAAACCAAGGCCAAGCTCCGCGGCGAGCTGCCCGACTCGCTGATGTATTGCTGCGGCGGCGACCGGCGCTTTTTCAAGCAGCACAACATTCAACCCGCCGAGTTCCTCAGCCTCGTCTGGCGCAACCTCGACCACGACGCCGCCACAATCGAATGGGTAGTGCGGCGGGCCAGGCAAAAATAAATCCAGGCTGGTCCAACGGCGAGCGCACACCGATTCCCGGCTTCCTAGCCCTGCGTAGCCTTGGCGAATGAGGGTGCATCACGCGACGGGCGAGTCTAGCGGTGTCCTTGTAGTCTATTAGATGACAATATCTGTCTGGCCCATTTGTCATTTAATAGACTACAAAGACCACACGCCTAAGACCAGCTCGCGCCCCTGCCGACGGGCGCACAGCCACGCGAGCAGGAGCAACGTGCGCTCGGCATCGAGGCAGCCAGCCTGCGCCTTCAGGCAAACATGCAGCCGCTGGCGGGATATTCCAAGGATGCGCGCCAGATGCACCTTGCGGCCGCGCTGACGGAGCAAGGGCGTCACCTGCTTCACCAGTTCGTTCCACAGCGGCGTGCCCACTCCGGGCTGCAGGGTGAGTCCGCGTCTGGGGGGCCGCCGCCTGAGTTTGCCCGCGGTGCGCCTGGCGGATTCGGCGGCCGCCTCAGTTAGCCACTCAATGATCTCCACGTAGGGCCGCAGACGAGGGTGTAACGGATATGGATATTCGATGCTCATGGGTTGTTTGTCATCTAATAGACTACAAGAGTTCAGGGCGCCGTGTCCAGCGGCGAGCGCACTCCGAGCCCCGGCCGCTGCATGACGTGGGTGTAGATCTGCGTGGTCTCCACGCTCTGGTGGCCGAGCAGCTCCTGCACGGTGCGGATATCCGTCCCCGACTCCAACAAGTGCGTGGCGAACGAGTGCCGCAGCACATGCGGCGTCACCCGCTTGTCGATTCCAGCACCAGCCGCCGCCTTGCCGACGGCCTTTTGAAAAGCACTGTCCAAGATGTGGTGTCGGCGCGTGATACCTGTGACAGGGTCAAAACTCGCCTCCCGTGAAGGGAAAAACCACTGCCATTCCCATTTTTCTCCGGCCCGTTTGAATTTCTTCTCCAACCCATCGGGCAACCACACTGCGGGCAGTCCGGCCTTGCGATCCTCGGCGTATAGTTGGCGCAAGCGCTCAAGCTGCCGCTCCAAAGCCGGAACCAACGACTGGGGAATGACCGTCATCCGGTCTTTGTCGCCCTTGCCGCCCCGCACCACCAGCTGCATCCTGCCCAAGTCGATGTGCTGCACCCGCAGGCGCAGCAGTTCCATCAACCGCAGACCTGAGCCATAAGCCAGCTCTGCCATCAGTCGCGTCGTGCCTTCCAATTGTCGGAATAGCCGCTGACACTCGTCTTTCGACAGGACAATTGGAACCCGCACCCGAGGATAAGCACGCTTGAAATCCAATTTTCCCAAGTCCCGGCCCAACGACTCCTGCATAAGAAAGACCAGAGCGTTCAGCGCTTGTCGCTGGCTGGACGGACTGGCCCGACTCTGCACCGCCAAATCCGTGAGAAACGCGCCCACCTCCTCCGCTGCCGCCGCATACGGGGTCTTGGGGTTGATGAAAGCGGCAAATCTTTGGGCCCACATCCGGTAGGTCTCCTCCGTGCGCCACAGCAGACCCCGCACGCGCATGGTTTTTATCAGGGCTTTTTCCCATTCGGACGTGCCCAAGTCCTGAGCGGCGGGGCGGGGTTCCATGGGCCGCAAGGCCGACGGCCTGACTGTAGCCGGAGTCGCCGATCCCGGAGCCACACCAAGCCCCGTCGCGCCCGAAACAACCTGTATACGCGAGCCTTCCCGATAAAACCAGCGCAGGGCCGCGCGGGCCGGCCCGGTGGCCTGTTTTTCCCGGATGCTCAAATAGTGCTTGGCCAACTCGACGCTCGCGGCCGAGCGACTGACCTTGCAGTGATGCAGAAACGTGATGATTTCACGTGTATAGGCCGACTTCAGCGCCGGGCTCAGACTCGCCTGAGCGAGCACTCCCTTCCAACCGGGAAATGATACGGGATCATGTTTCATGCCCTTGACCGTGTGAAAACGAGTTCGGCCTTACGCGGGTAAAAGATCAACCCGGAAAAGCCGAACTCAACAAACTGCGGCATTGCGCTTCAAGTGTTTAACCGCTGTCGTGTGGTGGATTTATCAACCCGTGAAAACCAGAATCCAGTTCCGGTGAATATACTGTTCCCGCCGCTTGATGGGGCTAATGGAGTGACCGAGCGATTTTCCGGAAAGAGCCGAGCCCAGAAAAGAAGAGGGAGAAACCGACGGCCCGCGAGAGGCCGCGGGATCGCCGCCTGAGAGCCGCGCTCTGGCTCATCGCCGATAGAGCCCGCTCGCGGCTCTCAGGCGGCGATTTTAGCGCTGAAGCAAGGTCGGTCGATTTCAAAAACCACCCTAATTTCGAAGGGCGCGCCGACTTCCCGAGTGTCGTCCGGATGACTTCGCCCAGCCGATCCACGCGGCTTTCGAACAAGGTCGCCACAGCTGACAACGGCCCACGCTTGTCAACCGCTCCGGTAACAGTCATGGAAGAAAGCATGCACTCACCTAGTCTTCACATTACGATTGGCCGTTGCAGCTGATCGACACGTTCGGCGAAGAAAAGAATCGTGCTGAAAGCCAACGGGCCGGCGTAGCCAGCAACCGGACGGTTCTCCCAATGCGGAGGTTCGGCCTAGCCTAGCGTTGACGCCACGGCCGCGTTGGGCACCGTAGTAGTCACTTCTCCCTATGCCCTCCTACACTCTCAAAGTAAACGGCCAGTCCCGCCGGGTGAATGTCGCCGCCGACACCCCGCTGCTCTGGGTTTTGCGCGATAATCTTGAACTGGTCGGCACCAAATACGGCTGCGGCCAGGGGCATTGCGGTTCCTGCACCGTCCATGTCAATGGGGTGCCGGTCCGCTCCTGCCAGATGCCCGTTTCCACCGTCGGCGGCGTTGAGATAACCACCATTGAAGGCCTGTCGCCTGACGGACAGCACCCGCTGCAACAGGCATGGTGCGAGCACGACGTGCCTCAGTGCGGTTACTGTCAGACCGGCCAGATCATGACCGCCGCCGCTTTCCTCAAGAACAACCCCTCGCCGACCGAGGAAGAGATCGACGGCGCCATGGCGGGCAACCTCTGCCGCTGCGGCACCTACCTGCGCATCCGCAACGCCGTGAAAGACGCCGCCGTCGCAATCCAGAAAGGAGGGTCGAAATGAAACCCAGCACCACTCCTGTAACAGCGGCCCTTGGCCGCAATAATTCCACGGACAATCCCGACGGCGGTCACAGACCGCCGCTACAGGCTTTGTCCCGCCGCGAGTTCATCCGCGTCACCACCCTCACAGGCGGTGGCTTCATGCTCAGCCTCACCCTGCCCGGCGCAGCCTGGGGCCAGGTGGCCACGGCGCTCGACGATACGACCAAGGCGTTCACGCCGGGGCCATTCATCAAGATCACTCCGCAGAACATCATCACCATCCTCGCGAAAAATCCCGAGACGGGCCAGGGCGTGAAGACCTCGCTGCCCATGATCGTGGCCGAGGAGTTGGACGCCGATTTCTCCACCGTGGTCATCGAGCAGGCGACCCTGCGCACCGATGTCGGCGCCCAGTTCGCCGGGGGCAGCCGGTCGACCCCCGACAACTACCTGCCGCTCCGCCGCGCCGGTGCGACCGCCCGGGCCATGCTCATCGAGGCCGCGGCCCAGACCTGGAGCGTCCGCACCGACGAACTCACCACGGACAAGGGCCGGGTCATCCACGCCGCCACCGGGCGCAGCCTGACTTACGGCGAGCTGGCCACCAAGGCCGCGACGCTGCCGATTCCCGACGAGAAGAACATCCGCCTGAAGAGCGAAGATGAGTTCAAGGTGCTCGGCTCCCGCGTCGGTGGCGTGGACAATCCCGCCATCGTCACCGGCCAGGCCCTCTTCGGCATGGACCAGCGTTTGCCCGGCATGGTTTACGCCGCGTATGAGAAATGCCCCGTCTATGGCGGCAAGGTAATCAGCGCCAATCTCGACCGGATCAAACGTCTGCCCGGCGTGCGCGACGCGTTCATCATCGAGGGCACCGACAACATTAACGGCCTGAAACCGGGCGTCGCCATTATCGCCGATTCCACCTGGGCGGCCTTCTCCGCGAAACGCCAGTTGCAGATCGTCTGGGACGAGAGCGCCGGTGCTGGACACAGCAGCGCTGACTACGACGCCCGCGCGGCCGAAGCGGCCAAGGCCGGCGGCAAGACTGTGCGCAGCGACGGGGATGTCGCCGCCGCCTTTGCGACCGGGAAGGTGGTGGAGGGAGCTTATTTTTATCCGTTCCTCAACCACGCCACGCTTGAACCGCAGGGTTGCACCGCCTGGGCCCGCGACGGCGGCATGGAGTTCTGGACCACTTCGCAAACTCCCGGCTCGGGCCAGCAACTCATCGCGGACACTCTTAAACTGCCGAAAGAAAACCTGAAGCTGAACCTGGTGCGCGGCGGCGGCTTCGGGCGGCGACTGGCCAACGACTACATGGTCGAGGTTGCGGCCATCGCCCTCCGCACCGGCGGCGCACCCGTCAAGCTCACCTGGACCCGCGAGGACGACATGCGGCATGACTGCTACCACCGGCCGGCCGGCTATCACTACCTCAAGGGCGCCGTCGATGCCGCCGGCAAGATCAGCGCCTGGCACAACCACTTCGTCACCTTCGGCTACAAGAACACCGAGCGCACCGCCTCGGGCGCGGGCCTGAGCCCCGATGAACTCCCCGCACGTTTCATCCCGAATTACCGCCTCGACCAGACGATCATGTCCACGATGGTGCCGACCGGCCCGCTGCGCGCTCCCGGCAGCAACGGCCTCGCCTTTGTGATGCAGAGCTTCATCGACGAACTCGCGCACGCCGCCGGCCGCGATCCGGTGGAGTTCCGGCTTGAATTGCTCGGCGAAGACCGCGTCGTGCCGCCGACCCAGGGCCAGCGCGGCACGCCCTATGATACCGGACGCATGAAAGGCGTGGTCCGCCTCGCGGCCGAGAAATCCGGCTGGGGTGGCAAACTGCCGAAAGGCGAAGGGCGCGGCATCGCGTTTCATTTCAGCCACTCCGGCTACGTCGCGATGGTGGCGGAGGTGGCCGTCACCCGGGACGGCACGCTCAAGGTCCGCCGCGTGACTTCCGCGGCTGATGTCGGCCCCATCATTAACCTCAGCGGAGCCGAGAATCAGGTCCAAGGCTCCATCATCGACGGTCTGGGCATGGCTTGGCTGCAGGAAATGACCTTCGATCGTGGCCGCGCCGTGCAGAGCAATTTCCACGATTATCCCCTCCTCCGCTCCACCGAGACCCCGGCGATGTCGGTCCACTTTATCCAAAGCAAGAATCCGCCCACCGGTCTCGGCGAGCCTCCGTATCCCGTCGTTCCGCCCGCGGTCTGCAACGCCATCTTCGCCGCAACCGGCAAGCGCATCCGGCATCTGCCCTTCAACAAGACCGATCTGAGCTGGACCTGATCGCACCCTGTGACCCGGCACCGGCCGGGGCTTCACAGCCGCAGGTCAATCACGACATCGTAGGTCTTGTCACTGGGGTGTTCGTGGCCGGTTTCCACGGTATAGCTGCCGCCTTTCGGCAGTTTTTTGGCGAAGCGTTCATGCAGTGCGGCCTTGAGCATCTCGACCGACCACAAGTCTGGGCCACCGGGCAGCAAGCCGGAGTTATCGCCGTATGGGTGCCGCTCGGCGGCTTTGCCTGCGGCGGGCGTGATGATAAAAACACTGGTCGGCTTGGTGAAGTTTGCCCGCAGCACCATGTTCTTCACCAAGTCCCAATCCCGTCCCTGCGGCTCTGCGATATGCGCAAAGGTGTTCCGGGATGCGACCAAGGCCGCCCCTGCGGCCAGCAAACCGAGAGCGAGATAGTGGAACAACGGCTTGATCTCACGCGCGGTGGTCAAAACGCGCAGGTGGTGCAAGACCAGCACCAACACCAGGCCAGACAGGGGAAACAGCAGCCCGTAGGCCGTGGAACGCTCCGCCGTCAGCAAGCCCACGCCGTGAGCCAAGACGGGCAGGAGCACCACGCACCAGAGCCATTTCCTGCTCTTTACCGCCGCCTTGTCCCGCGCCATCGTCCAAAAACCGGCCGCGATGATGCTCACGCTCCCGAGGGCCGCACTCCAGTATATCACGGCTCCGATTCCCGCCGTTTCCCGCAGGGCAAACAGGGCGAGTGCGGCGGGAAGTGGTTGGGTGAAAAACCAGCCGATTTTGGCAATGGGATTTGTCTCCCATTGCAATCCGGTCACATCGGCGAAGGCCCCGCCGCTTGTCAGCGTCTGGAGCAAAAGAAAGCTTGCGGCAACACCCGCCAACAAGGCCCCCAGATGAAACCCCAGCCATTTAGCCTCGCTCAGAGACTCCCGCCCGCTCCTTACCAGCAACACGGCGGTGATA
>LNEH01000041.1 GCA_001464505.1 Verrucomicrobia bacterium Ga0077533 | reverse complement strand
CTCGCCTCATCTCCAATGTAGTGCCGAAAATCGCGGTCTAAATAACGCAAAACGTTGATCGATAATATCAATGCTTTTTGAACTGACGAACTCGGGCTACCTGTCAGCCTGAAATGCGAGCCGCAATATTCGCATTGAGTCGCGGCTGGTGCCGACAACCATCCACCCCGATGAAGAAGACTTTCCCCCTGCAAGCTCCCGGCAAGGAAGACGCCCGGGTGCGCGACAAGATCCGCCACGAGGTCAACAAATACGTGCGCCGCTCGCAGCGGAAGACCCCGCCCGAGGGCTTCGCCATCTGGGAGTTCATGTGCAAGGTCGGCGGCAGTCCCGACCATGCCGAGTCCAAGGCCATCAAGGAGGTCGGCCGGGCGATCGACACCTTCGCGGAGACCGGCGCGACCGCCGTCTATGTCGAGATTATCGCCGTGCCGGCCCAACGGAAATCTTCCGCCTGATTTGCTCCAAGCTCCGGGGATTCTTTACGGCTGCCGGACGAGATTGATGACCTCGGCCGGAGACAGCTGGGAGGCGCGCTGTTCCACCGCCGCACTGTGCAATCCGAACAGGCGGCGCCCGTCCCCGAGCAGGCGCTGATAGGTGTCCTTGAGCACGGCGGTCTCCATTTTGCGCCCGCCACTGTAATAGCGGATGGCCAGATGCCCGATGGCGTAGGTGGCGGCGAAGGTGATCGCGGCACCCGCTGAAGCGCCGATCGCGCCGCGGCCCAAGCCGCCCAGAAGGCCGCCGCCCAGCGCCTTGCCGACCAGCCCGCCGAGGAGTTTGCGGGCATAGCCTTCGACGGCCTGCGAGGCGAGCCCGGCGCCAGCGGTGGCCAGAAAGTCGCGGATGTGTCCGCGGTCGAGGGCATAGCCATGCGCTTTGCCGACGCCATAAACCATCTTCATCTGGAGCGGCACCACCGCCATCGTGGCCAGCGATTGGGGCAGGAGTTCGAGCGCGCCGTTGAGGATGGAGTAGTTGAGGATGGATTTTTCCACCGCCGCCACATCGACGGCTGCCACGCGGACCGGTTCGCTTGCCGTTGCCGGAGAGGAGGCGGCGGCGACTGGCACGGCGGCGGCGAGGCTTTCGGCGGCTTTGTCCGCAACGGCCGCTTCGGCAGGCAATTGCAACTGGCTGCGCAGTGCCGCCAGAAACTGCTGTTCGGCAGGATTGGGAAGACCGTCTGTATCGCATACGCCGAGGGCCATTTCATAGGCTAGCAACCTGGACTCGGGTCGGGACAGATCCCGCACCGCTGCGGCTGCGGGATAGCGGCCGTCGAGCACCTCTTGGTAGAGCGTCCACGGGTTAAAGCTGCGATCGGCCGTGGGCGGAAAACTTTCGGTGATGCGCCGCAGGGCGGCCCGTTCGGCGTCGGATTTGTGGCCGTCGGCGAGGGCGGCGTGCAGCAGCAAGGCGAAGAGGGCGCGTTGTTCGGTGGGTGATGTCATGGGGGGAATCTAGCATGTTGCACCGGTCCGGGCCATTACTCGATTCACCTGAATTTCGACCGCCCGTCAGCGGACGCTGGAAAGGCGGCGGCCTCGTGCCGGGCCGGCTGCGGCATCTGCCGCCATGTGCCGGTGGGGTGCAGGCCCACGAGGTGCTGATCGCGGCCGAGTATCTCCAGACCCATGTCCCGCCCGGCGAATATGAAGCGGTGATCGACCGCGTCGCAGTCCATCGCGCGGCCTTCGCCGGCCGGACCGGGGTGGAACGGGCGGCGGTGAAAACACCCTGCGCCCTGCTGCGTGTCGGCCACTGCTCGCTCTACGCGACGCGTCCCGAGGCGGAAGCGGTGGGGAGGAGGTTTATGCTCATGCTCTTGGTATTCCGCAGAACCACGACCAGCCCAAGGCCAAATTTGCCGGCGGGTGCGCGTGCCGCCGTTGCGGCGTGGGCCGGCTTTGGCTTGCGACAGGAAGCGACTCCGGCATCCTCGCCCCCATGAAATTACGTTTCGTCGGATTGGTCACCTGGATTGCAATGGGGGGTGTGACTCGGCTGCTGGCAGCGGATGCGGATGTCGTCGTGCTCAAGGCGGAGATTGCCAAGAACCACGACCGCGCCGTGATCCGGTTGCAGGACTGGATCCGCCGACCGGCGATTGCCGCGGAGAATCGCGGTTTCCCCGAAGGCGCGGATCACCTGATTTCGTTGCTGAAGGAAGTCGGTTTCCAGCAGGTGGAGCGCATTGACACCACGGGCAAGCCGGGGGTGTTCGCCACGCTGGATGCGGGCGCGCCCAAGACCATCGGCATTTACTTCATGTATGATGTGAAGCAGTTCGACCCGAAGGAATGGAAAGCGGCGCCGCCGCTGGACGCGGCGATCATCGAGCGTCCCGGTGTCGGCAAAGTCGTGATCGGGCGCGGGGCCACCAATCAGAAGGGGCCCCAGTCGGCGTTTTTGGCCGCCCTCGAGGCCTTCCGCACCGCCGGGCTGAAGCTGCCGGTCAACATCGTGCTGGTGGCCGAGGGCGAAGAGGAGATCGGTTCGCCCAACATCAGGCAGATCGTGTTCCAGCCCCAAGTGCAGGCGGCGCTCAGCAAGACCATGGGCGTCATTCTCCCGATGGGCACGCAGGGCATTGACGGCGGTGTGACCGTCAACCTCGGGGCCAAGGGCGTGATTGAGGTCGAACTGACCTCCAACGCCCAGACTTGGGGACGCGGTCCGATGCGTGACACGCATTCCTCTTTCAAGGCCATGGTCGACAGCCCGGTCTGGCGTCTCGTGCAGGCGCTGAGCACGCTCGTCACGCCCGATGGCAACACCCCGCTCATCGACGGCATTTTTGAGAACGTCCGGCCGCTGACCGAGGAGGAGAAGACCCTGATCGCGGTGGCGGCCAAGAAACTCACCCTGCGGCAGTTTCAAGTCGCTTCCGGCGCGACCAAGTGGATCGACGACCTGCCGTTCCAGGCCGCGTTGGAGCGGCTTACTTCGCAGCCGACCGTGAACATCGAGGGCATCTACGGCGGATACACCGGTCCGGGCGGCAAGACCATCCTGCCTCACCGGGCCTCGGCCAAACTCGACCTCCGCCTCGTGCCCAACCAGACAGCCGAGGAGATTCTGGCCAAACTCAAGGCCCACCTCGCGCGGCACGGTTACGGCGACATCGAGGTGAATTTCACCGGCGGCTACAGCCCGACCACCACCTCCGCCGAGGCGGCAATCATCAAGGCCCAGGTGGCCGTGCTGAAACGCCAGGGCATCGATCCCGCCCTCTGGCCGCGGCTCGCGGGTTCTTATCCCGGTTTTGTCTTCACCGATCCGCCGCTGAGTCTCCCCGCCGGCCATTTCGGACTCGGGCACGGCGGCGGCGCCCATGCGCCAGACGAATATTTTGTCATCGAGTCGAGCAACCCGAAGGTAAGCGGCTTCGACGGCGCCACGGCGTCCTACGTCGAATACCTCTACGAATTGGCGAAGTAGTCCGGTCGCCCGGCGGCTGCAGCGTGCCGGACTGAAAACCCGAACCGTTGCCGAAGCTGACTGTAATCCCGGCCGGATTGGGCCATCAGTTCGCGCTCCAATCCCCGGCTTTCCTATTCGGGGCTTTTGGCGTATCGTCGCCGCAATCACCCCCCAATATGCCCAACGCACTTCTGAGCATTCGCTCCACCGCACTCCCGCTTGAGACCGTCTGCACCCGTCTGTCGGAGATCGCGACCAAGCAAAAATTCGGCGTGCAGGCCGTGCATAACCTCCGCGAGAAGATGGAAAGCAAGGGCGTGCCTTTCGGCCGCGAGTGCCGGGTGATCGAGGTTTGCAATCCCAGCCACGCTCAGGTCGTGCTCAATCATAACATCGAGATCTCGACCGCGCTCCCGTGCCGGATCGCCGTCTACGCCGAGGGCGGACGGACGATCCTCGCCACGATGAAGCCGACGGCATTGCTCACTATGTTCAATACCCCCGCCGCCGCCACCACCGCGCAGGAGGTCGAAGACACCATGGTGCGCATCATGGACGAGACCTGTCGTAGCTGAGACCCATCGGACGCCCCGATGAACCCCTCGTTGGAAAACTTTCTGCACCGGGTGCCGGTCATGGTGGGTCTCGATGACGAGGCCATCAGGTTTTTATCCAATCTCGCCAAAGAGGAGTCCTACGCGCCCGGCGCGGTGATCATCGGCGAAGGGGAGCCGGGCAACCGGATGTTTTTTGTCAGCGCGGGTCATGTGGCCGTGGTCAAGGGCCATGGCAGCCCTCAGCCGATGACGCTGGCCCGGTTAGGCCCGGGTGAGTTTTTCGGCGAGATGAGCCTGGTGGAGAGCGTCGTGCGCTCCGCCAGCGTGGTGGCGGAGGACGCGGTGACGGCCTACACCCTGAAAGGACTGGATTTCCATCGGCTTTACCAGCACCTGCCCATGCAATACGGCATCGTGATGCTCAATCTCTCTCGCGACCTGGCCCGCCGGCTCCGGGCGCTCGACGAGAAATTCTGGCACGTGTCGCACTGAGCGAACGTTAGCAGCGGGGTTTCAGGCGGTTTCGCCGTAAAGTTCGCGGCCGATGAGGAGGCGGCGGATCTCATTCGTGCCGGCGCCGATATCGTAGAGCTTGGCGTCGCGGAGCAGGCGTCCCGTGGGGTATTCGTTGATGTAGCCATTGCCCCCGAGGCATTGGATGGCCTCCAAGGCCACTTTCACGCCGCATTCCGAGGCGTAGAGGATGCAGGCGGCGGCGTCCTTGCGGGCGGCGCGGCCCAGGCCTTGGTCCAGCGTGCGCGCGACCTGGTAGCTGAAGGCGCGGGCGCTTTGGAGGGCGACATACATGTCCGCGATCTTGCCCTGCATCAGGCCGAAGGTGCCGATGGCCGCGCCGAATTGCTTCCGTTCGTGAATGTAGGGCAGCACGATGTCCATCGCCGCCTGCATGATGCCAAGCGGTCCGCCGGAAAGCACGCAGCGCTCCGTGTCCAGGCCCTTCATCAGGACCCGCGAGCCGCCGTTGACCTCGCCCAGCACGTTTTCAGCGGGGATGACGCAGTCGTCGAAAACCAGTTCGCAGGTGTTCGAGCCGCGCATGCCGAGCTTGTCGAGTTTCTGGGCGGTCTTGAAGCCCTTCATGCCGCTCTCGACGAGGAAGGCGGTCATCGCCTTGGAGCCGTGCTCCTTCGTGGCGGTGCGCATATAGACGATCAGCACATCGGCATCCGGGCCGTTGGTGATCCACATCTTCGTGCCGTTGGCGATCCAGTGGTCGCCCTTTTTCACCGCGGTGCAGGCCATGGAATTCACGATGTCCGAGCCGGCGCCGGCCTCGGACATGGCGAGGGCGCCAACAAATTTGCCCGAGCACAATTTCGGGAGAAAGCGCCGGCGTTGCTCGTCGTTGCCGTTCAGGTAAAGATTGTTGGCACAGAGGTTGGAGTGCGCGCCGTAGGAGAGGCCGACCGACGCGGAAGCCCGGGAGATCTCCTCCATCGCCACGACGTGCGCGAGGTAACCCATGCCGGAGCCGCCAAACTCCTCGGGCACCGTCACGCCGAGCAGGCCAAGCGAGCCGAACTTGCGCCACATGTCGGCGGGAAATTCGTTCTTGTGATCGATCGCGGCGGCCCGCGGGGCGAGCTCGGCCGCACACAGGTTGCGCACCGTGCGGCGCAGGCCGTCAATTTCCTCGCTTAGGCTGGGTTCAAGCATGGGGGGATAAACTGCCTCCAGCAAACGCGGTCAGGGTGCCTTTGCAACCCCGGGGGCGCAATTAGCCTCTTTGTCGTAGGCCGGCTCCGCCGTTTGGCCCGGGGGAAACCACCGGCACCCCATGGCCCGGGATTGACTACATTCCGGGAAAATGGACGCTGCTGCGCATGGCTGATACAAATAACCCGGCGGCCAGAACCCCCTGGCACCTTTGGACGGTGGGAGTGTTCTCACTCCTTTGGAATGCGATGGGTGCGCTGGACTTCACCATGACGCTGACGAACAACGCGGCCTACCTGCAGGGATTAACGCCGGAACAACTGACCTACATCCGTGGGTTCCCCCTCTGGTCGGTGCTGGCCTGGGGTCTCGGCACGTGGGGCGGCTTCCTTGGCTCGGTGGTCCTGCTGCTGCGCCGGAATTTCGCGATCAAGCTCTTCGGTGCGTCGCTGGTCGGCGTGGTTTTCACCAACCTCTACAGCTACGGCCTGTCCGACTTTCTGAAGGTCATGCACGGTGGGGCGGGGGCGATCCTTTTCAGCGCCGTCATTTTTGTGATCGGCGTGCTGCTGCTGGTCTACGCCCGGGCCATGCGCAAACGCGGCGTGCTGCGCTGATACCTCAGCGTTCCCCGCGCACTCTGCGTTTCAATTGCCATTTTTTAGGATGAAGCGGCAGGACTGGGTGCCAGAAACAGAGTTTGACCGCGGATTACGGGCCACGGATGAGATCTTTAGCAGCGCAGCCCCACCGCCTTGGCGAGGCGGAGCTGGTTGGCGTCGAAACTGAGGAACAGCTTCGGCTTGGCCAGCCGGGCGTGGGCCACATGCAGGGGATGCGGTGTGCAGGGCAGAAAGCCGACCTGCTTCGGCGACGATGTCATGGAAGGGGATTTCACTCGGACGCCAGCGCCCGAGTGGCTGATCTCTGGCGAGCGCCTCCAGGCAGTGTTCCGTGTTGCCGGCCGGCAGAAGCCCGCGAAATTCAGCCAGCCGCAGCGCGTTCCCCAGTTCATATTCATTCAGGCTGGAGAGCACCAGCGTTTGGCCGGCCTCGGCGAGCCGCGCCTGAGCAGTCTCGGAGTGAATGTCGCGAAGGTAGAGGGAGAACAGGAAACTGGTATCCGCGCAAAGCATGGCGGTTTACCAGTTCCCCTGGGCGTTGTGGATAAACTTGAGGCTTTCCTCGGCTGACATGGGTTTCTCGCCCTTAAGCATCTTGAAAGTCTCGCTCTTGCTCCAGTCCACCCGGCCCTTGGCGGCGGGGTGGG
>LNEH01000040.1 GCA_001464505.1 Verrucomicrobia bacterium Ga0077533 | reverse complement strand
GGACAGTTCGTGGCCCCGGCGCTGACCAGGCGCGAAATGAAGGTGCTCGCGCCCACGGCGCTGGTGGCCTTCCTGCTTTTTCTCAGCGGGGCGGCGTTCGGGTATTTTCTGCTCACGCCGAGCACCATCCGGGTGTCGCTGGAGCTGAACGTCGCCCTGGGCTACGAGGTGCTGTGGACCGCGGACAAGTATTACAGCCTGCTGATGTGGATCGTGCTGGGCATGGGCGCGGCATTCGAATTCCCGCTGCTCGTCGTGCTGGCCGTCTACATGGGGCTCGTGGAGGTGGCGACGCTGCGCCGCTACCGCCGCCATGCCATCGTGGTCATCTTTGTCCTTGCGGCGATCATCACCCCGACGCCCGATCCGTTCAACCAGGCGCTGTTCGCCCTGCCGCTGATCGTGCTCTATGAGGCCGCGATCCTCGTGGCGTCCTTCCTCGGCCAGCGCCGGACGGACGCGACCAACATCTGAGTCCCGCCGCGTGGCGGGCGAGATTATTTCCGCGAGTCGCGCTGGAAGATGAAGACCACCTTCAGCATCTGCCAGGCGTACACTCAATCTCCACGTAAGCACAACCAGCGCGGGATGGCACATGGGAGTTCACGAGCCAGTAAAAGATGGCAAACGCCGTCGCGGTGAGCGCCAGATCGATAACGAGGGAAACGACAGAAAAGGGTTTTTTCTCGGGCGAAGCCATGCCGGAAACAGAAGGAACCGGCGCGGTTTTGTCGAACAGAAACTAGACCGGGCGGGGGTTCGGATGAGTGATGGGCGCGGCCGGGGCTCCATTGATGCACGGCGCATTTCTTGGGACGGAGCATCACTCTGAGCAAAATATGCATGGTGCCAGACAAGATGTGGCGAGCTGCCACGGGCCGTTTCGGGTATACTGCATGGCACGTTACCCCAACAGGAATCACTTCCGCCATTCCACCAACTGCTCATTCACTATGACTACCCCGCAAAAACTCCTCATATTCACTTTCGCGAGTGCGGCCCTTACCGGCTTCGCTGCCGATGCGGCCACCAATTGGGCGGAATCCTGCGCCAAATGCCACGGTGCCGCCGGCAAGGGCGATACCAAAATGGGCAAGAAACTGGGCATCAGGGATCTCACCGACCCGCAGGTGCAGGCCAAATTCACCGACGAGCAGGCCTTCAAGGCGATAAAGGAAGGGGTCAAGGACGAGAGCGGCAAGACCACCATGAAAGCGGTGGAGGGTCTGACCGATGCGGATATCAACGCGCTCGTCGCCTACATCCGGACGCTGAAGAAATAGCAGACACCAAGCCACCGTCGCCATGGATCCACGCCCCACGCGACCCGAAAACGGCAAAGAAACCAGCGCCAACTACTGGCTGGGCGGGTTGACGCTCGTGTTTTTCGGCCTGGCCGGGATTTTTCTGGCCGGCGCCCGCAGTCCCGCGCCGGTGCGGGCGGAGATCCCGCTCGTTGACCCAAAATTCCTCGACACCACGCCCTGGCGCCAGACCTATGCCGACCTGGTGAAGGCCAAGGAGGATCTCTCCGACTACGACTGCTATGCCTGCCACGACAAAGGCAAGTCGCCGCCCATCCGTTTCGACGACAAGGGCAAGATTGTCATTCCGAAGGAGCACTCGAACATCGTGATGGGCCACGGCTCGCACGACCGGAACGACCTCTGTTACAACTGCCACAATGAGCAGAATCTGGAGACACTCCAGGTGCGCGACGGGCGGCAGGTAAAATTCGACAACATCCCGCTGCTGTGCGGCAGTTGTCACGGCCCGACGCTGCGGGACTGGGATATCGGCGCGCACGGTCGCACCAACGGTTTCTGGGACCGGAATCTGGGGGAGGCGCAGCGGCTCAGTTGCGCCAACTGCCACGATCCCCACGCACCCCGCATTCCCACGCGGGAACCCGCCCCTGGACCGCATACGCTGCACGAGACTCCCTCCGCGACGGCCAAACCAGGCCACTGACATGTCCGCCCTGCCCACACCGCCCGACCGCACCTCCGACGCCGCAATGACGCGCCGCAGCTTTCTCCGCGGCACGGCCGCGTTCGGCGGCCTCACCGCGCTGGCGGCGAGCCTGGCGCCCCTGCGCGAACTCGGCGACTTCACCTCCACGGAGGAGTTCCTGCAGAAATACTACAAGGAGATGACGCCTTCGGACATGGCCAAGGTGATCGCGCGCATCGAGCGCGAGGTGCAGCACCAATACGGCATCCGCCCGCATGTCCGCGATCTCAAGCCGATGGACGGCGTCGAGTTCGTCTACTGCCTGAACCTCACCCGCTGCATCGGCTGCCGCAAATGCGTCCACGCGTGTGTCGCCGAGAACAACCAGTCGCGCAACCCCGAGATCCAATACATCCGCGTGCTCAAGATGCCGCATGGTTCCATGGACGTCGAGAAGGGCGACCACCACTACGACGTCAAGCAGGTGCCCGAAAAGGGGTTTTTCTACATGCCGGTGCAATGCCAGCAGTGCGCCAACCCACCGTGCGTGAAGGTCTGCCCCGTCAACGCCACCTGGCAGGAAAAGGACGGCATCACGGTGATCGACTACGACTGGTGCATCGGCTGCCGCTATTGCGAGGCGGCGTGCCCGTATTTCGCGCGGCGTTTCAATTTCGCCAAGCCCGAGATCCCGAAGGACCGGCTGAATCCCGACATGGCCTACCTCGGCAACCGGCCGCGCAAGGTGGGAGTGATGGAGAAGTGCCACTTCTGCATCCAGCGCACCCGCGCGGGCAAATACCCGGCCTGCCTCGAGGTCTGCCCGGTCGGCGCGCGCAAATTCGGCAACATCCTGGATCCCGAGAGCGAGGTTTCGCACATCCTGCGCGAGAAACGGGTGTTCATCCAACTGAAGGAGGAATTGGGCACCTCGCCGCGGTTCTACTACTACTTCGACAAATGAAATGATCACCGCGACCCGCAACTACCTGGTCTTTCTCCGGCGGAGCGCCGGCCTCGCCTTCGTCGGGGACTGGCGTTATTACGCCTGGATGGGCGCGCTCAGTGTTATCATCCTTCTGGGCCTCAATGCCTACGCCAAGCAGCTGGTCCACGGTCTTGTCGTCACCGGCATGAGCGACGAGGTGTCCTGGGGCGTTTACATCGCCAACTTCACCTTCCTGGTCGGCGTGGCGGCGGCGGCGGTGATGATGGTCATTCCCGTCTACATCTACGGCAACGAGGATCTGCACGATCTCGTCATTTTTGGCGAGCTGCTCGCCGTCGCCGCCATCATCATGTGCCTGGCGTTCGTGACGGTTGATCTCGGCCGGCCCGACCGGTTCTGGCACCTCATCCCCGGCATCGGCCAGATGAACTTCCCCGCCTCGATGCTGAGTTGGGACGTGATCGTGCTCAACGGCTACCTGCTGCTAAACGTCTGGATCTGCGGCTATCTGCTCTATTGCCGCTATCAGAAGAAAAAGGCGTCGAAGTGGTTTTATATTCCGTTTGTTTTCCTCGCCATTGTCTGGGCGATTTCGATCCACACGGTCACCGCCTTCCTCTATGTCGGGCTGGGCGGGCGGCCGTTCTGGAATTCCGCGATCGTGGGCCCGCGTTTCCTCGCCTCGGCCTTCACCGCCGGCCCCGCGCTTATCATCCTGGCGCTGCAAGTGGTCCGCCGTGTCACCGCCTCCGTCCCCACCGGCGAGACCGCGTGGCCGTGGTCGGGTGCGACCGCGCCGGAGTTGGTGGCGGGCCGTGCGGCCACCCTGGAGGATCTGGAGCTGCTGACCCGTCACCTGCCGGAACTGGCATTCGTGACGGCGGCGGATCGCCGGAGCTGCCTGACCGGCGCGACGGTCTTGGAAGTGGCGGCGCGCACCGTTTTGTTGCACCAGGGAGGGACGGACACCGACGCCTTCTTCATCTTGAAAGGCCGGGTGGTGGTCAAGCGGGAGGAAGGCGGGCGTTCCCGGATCACCCGCAGCGTCGGTCCGGGCGAACAGTTCGGCGAGGTCTCGTCCCTCACCGGAACCGCGCGCGTGGCCACCGCTATCGCCGAGGAGCCCACCCGGGTTTTGCGCCTGCCGGCGGAGTCACTGCGCCGGCTCATGCGAACTCCCCAGATGAACGAGATTGTCCGCTCAAGGATGACCGAGCGGCTCATGATCACGGATCGCGGACTGCTCATGCTCCGCAATATCGTGCAGGTATCGATGATCATCAATGTCTTCCTGCTCGCCTGCGAGGTGTTCAAGGAATTCTACTCCGGCACCGCGCACGGCGCCTCGGCCAAGTATCTCTTTTTCGGCCTGCACGGGCATCATGCGCTCGTGCCCTGGATCTGGACCGCGATCGGCTTCAACCTCATCGCGATGGTGCTGCTGGTGCTGCCCCTCAGCCGCGGTTTGAAATACCTCAATGTCGCCTGCGTGCTCAGCATCATCGGCATCTGGATCGAGAAAGGCATGGGCCTCGTCATCCCCGGTTTCATTCCCACGCCGCTCGGGGCGATCGTCGAATACGTGCCCACGCTCAACGAGACGCTCGTCTGCCTCGGCATCTGGGCGCTGGGCCTGCTGCTCTACACGATCTTCCTGCGGATGGCGGTGCCGATCCTGCAAGGCCGCATGTCCAAGGCCAACGAAATCCGGTAAACCAGCGGGTTCATCTCCGCACCCGGCCGGCATGCTGGACGCGTTTGGTCCGCGCAATGGGTGACAGCACATTGGCCGACGCGCGCGTTGTTGTCCGCTCAACCGGCAAAATATGCACAGCTTCCGCCAATATCGGGGCAGCTAATTCTCCGCTTTTCGCGGACAATCTGGCTCAAGGCGGCGTGCCGGATGCGCCGCCTGCCGTCAATACCCCCTAACATTCGACTCCGCGCTATCATGAAAAACACCCTGCTGATCGCAGCGGCTTGTGCCTTGGCAGGACCGGCGACACTCGCCGCCGCAGACCCGCCAGCCGGAACCAGACAATACTGGGAAGAGCACTGCGCCAGTTGTCACGGAGTGGAGGGCAAAGCCGACACCAAGGCGGGGAAAAAAATTGGCGCGATCAACTTCACCGACCCCCAGAATCAGGCCAGGTTTACCGACGAACAAATGTTCAGGGCGATCAAGGAGGGCGTCAAAAACAAGAGCGGGAAATACACGATGAAGCCCGCCGAAAACGCATCCGATGAGCTGATCAAATTCCTGGTCGCCTATATCCGGTCCTTCAAGAAGTAGCTGACCGGAGTGCGGCCCGAATGCCGCGCCGGCTGGCGGCGGACCCCCAAGGCCTCCCTCCCGAAATGCCCTTGAAATACTCCATCACGATTCCGGACGTGGCGTATTTCGAGCGCCAGGTGCTCTGTCGCACCGGCTGCCCGGTTCACACCGACGCTGGCGGCTATGTCCAGGCGATCACCGAAGGGCGTGACGAAGACGCCTACATCATTGCGCGCCGGCCGAATCCTTTCGCCTCCATCTGCGGGCGGGTATGCGCCGCGCCATGCGAGGCGAAGTGCCGGCGGAAAGACATTGACGCCGCCGTCGCGATCCGGGCGCTGAAACGGTTCGTGTGCGAGCAGTGCGGGGTGGAGTCGGAGAACTTCGACCTCACGCGGGTTTATCCCGCCGCGCAACGCGCCGAGCGGGCGAAGCTGGGCCACGGAAGAAAAGTCGCCGTCGTCGGGGCCGGGCCGGCGGGCATGGGCTGCGCGCACGACCTCGCGTTGCTGGGGTTCAACGTGACCGTCTTTGAAGCGCAGAGCATGCCGGGCGGGATGCTGACCCTGGGCATCCCGCAATACCGGCTGCCGCGGGAGATCATCCACGCCGAGATTCAGGCGATCATCAACCTGGGGGTGGAAATCAGGCTGAACAGCCGGCTGGGACGTGATTTTTCCCTGGCCAGTCTCACCCAAGATGGATTCGAAGCAATCTTCCTGGCCATCGGCGCGCACAAGAGCCGCGAGCTGAACATCGAAGGGGTGGAGCTGGACGGGACCTTCCGCGCGATCGATTACCTGCTCAACATCAATCTCGGCTACAAGGTCGATCTCCACGGCAAAGTGGTCGTGATTGGCGGCGGCAATGTGGCCTTCGACGTCGCGCGCTCAGTCGTGCGGCAGGCGGGGCAGATTGACGACATGAGCCCGGAAGCGATGCGCAAGATTTTGCGCGAGGCCACGACCACGCTGGATCAACTCACCCGGGGAGAAAGGGAAGGGCCGGAGGACTTGAAAGTGGCCCTCGACGTGGCCCGGCAGGCGTTGCGCGCCGGGGTGCGCGAAGTCCACATGTATTGCCTCGAGAGCATGGAGGAGATGCCCGCGACGAAGGCCGAGATCGATGAAGCGGTGGAAGAAGGCGTGAAATTGCACACGCGTTGGGGCCCGAAACGCATTCTGGGGAAAGACGGCCGCGTCACGGGCATCGAGTTGATCAAGGTCGGCTCCGTGTTCGACCAAAACCGGCGTTTCAACCCCACCTTCCTGGAAGGCACGGAGGAAACGGTCGCCGCCGACGGGGTCGTTCTCGCCATCGGCCAGGCGGCGGACCTCTCGTGGGTGCGCCCGGAGGACAATCTCAAGATCACTCCGCGTGGCAGCATCGAGGCGGATCCCGAAACGCTGGCGACCTCGCGCCCCGACGTGTTCGCCGGCGGCGACGTCGCGTTCGGGCCGCGCATCATCATCACGGCCGTGGCGGAAGGCCGCCGGGCGGCGCTTTCCATTGCGAAGTTCCTGACCGGCCAAAAGCCTGCGGAAGCTGCCACGATTCGCACGAGGAGCTACCATGCCCACCGGATGTTCCCCGGCTACGAAAAGCTTCCGCGGCGGGAGCCGCCCGCGATCGCCATCGACCGCCGCGTGGGGATCGCCGAAGTCGAAAGCACTTACGCGGCGGCCGACGCGCGGCAGCAGGCGGCCCGGTGCCTGAAATGTCACATAAGTCCGGTCTTCGACGGCGACCTCTGCGTGCTGTGCGGCGGCTGTGTGGATGTCTGCCCCGAATCCTGTCTGCGGATGGTGGACGTGGCCGATATCAATGGCAACGAAACGCTCGCCGCGCTCTTCCGCGCGCGCTACGGCGCGCCGCCCGCCCGCGGGGAAGCCGCGGCGATCATCAAGGACGAAACGGCCTGCATCCGCTGCGGCCTCTGCGCCGCGCGCTGTCCCACTCACGCAATCACCATGGAACACGTCGAACAACTGCAACCCGTCTGACCCATGAACCAAGGCCCTTCCTCTCCCTCCGCCCCCCCGGTGCCGCAACCGGACAAAGGCGACAGTCGGCGCGATTTTATCTGGTTGACCCTCGGCTGGCTGGCTTCGCTGTTTGCGCTCGGCGCGAGCGGGTTCGCCACGCTGCGCTCGCTGGTGCCGAATGTCCTGTATGAGCCGAGCCGGCGTTTCAAGGCCGGCCGGCCGGCCGACTACCCGGATGACACCGCGACCTTCATCGAAGAGGTGCGACTGTTTATCGTGCGCAAAGGAAACGCCTATCGCGCGATGAGCGGCATCTGTCCCCACCTCGGCTGCACGGTGAACGCCACCGTCGGCAGGTATCCCTATCTCTGCCCCTGCCACGGCAGTCATTTCGACCCCGACGGCGCCGTGATGAGCGGCCCCTCCCCGCGCGGGTTGACCTGGCACGCGGTGACCCTGAGCAAAGACGGACGCCTGGTCATCGACATGGACCAGGCCGTGACGCACGACAAAACCCTCGTCATCCAAGCATGAAATCACTCAAGCAGATCTGGCTGAAATTTGCCGGGACGCGCGTCGGCCAGTCCATCTTTCGCGTCGGTTTGCCGGAGAGCAATCTGGGCCGGATGCAGGCGATGGTTTCGAGCTTCCTGCTCCACCTGCACCCGGCCAAGGTGCACCGGCATTCGCTCCAGTTCTCCTCCACCCTGGGCTTGGGCCTGATTTCGCTCTATCTCTTTTTGATCCTGTGCATCACCGGCGTGGCGCTCATGTTTTTTTACGTCCCCCACCCGGACCATGCCTACGACAACATGAAAGACATAGAGTTCGTGGTGTCGGCGGGAATGATCGCGCGCAACATGCACCGGTGGTCCGCGCACCTGATGGTGCTTTGCGTGTTCCTGCACATGTGCCGCGTGTTTTACACCGGGGGCTACAAGCCGCCGCGCGAATTCAACTGGATTGTCGGGGTCGGGCTCTTTGTCATGACGCTCGTCCTTTCCTTCACCGGCTATCTGTTGCCGTGGGATCAACTGGCCTTTTGGGCGATCACGGTCGGGACGAACATCGCCGGCTACGCGCCGGTCGTCGGCAAGAAAATTCAGTTCCTCCTGCTGGGCGGAAACATCGTCGGCGAATCGTCGCTGCTCCGCTTTTACGTCCTGCACGTCATCCTGCTGCCCGCCGCCGCCGTGTTTTTGATCGCCCTCCACCTCTGGCGCGTGCGCAAGGACGGCGGACTCTCCCGGCCCGACGAACCCGACGTGCTCGTGCAACAAGTCGAGACGGGCCAGCTTGCCACCAGCAAGACCTACGGGCTGATGGAACTGGCGCGGGGAACGTCGCCCGCCGTGGGTCTTAAACCCGAGGATGAGGTGCCGGCGTGGCCGCACCTGGTGTTTCGCGAACTGCTTTTGTTCCTGGCCACGATGGTTGTGGTCATGTTCCTGAGCGTGTTTTGGAACGCGCCGCTCGAGGCGCTGGCGAATCCGGCGCATCCGCCGAACCCGGCCAAGGCGCCCTGGTATTTTCTGGGGTTGCAGGAACTGACGGCCTACTCGGCGTTCTGGGGAGGAGTGGCGGTGCCGGCGCTGTTGCTGGTGGCGCTCGTCGCTCTGCCCTACCTCGACCGCAAACGGGCGGGGGTCGGGGTCTGGTTTGCGCGCGAACGCCGCGTGGCGGTCACGCTCTTCACGATTTGCGTCGTGGCCGCCGTGATCCTCACCGTCATCGGCACCTATTTCCGCGGGCCTAACTGGGGCTGGGTTTGGCCGTGGGCGGCGTCGGCTGTCATCCCTCACTGAACCATGGACTCTTTGAAAAAATTCTACCCGTGGTTTGCGCTGTTGGGGCTCGCCGTCGGGGGACTGGTGCTGGCGGGCTACTACAAGGACGAATTCCGGGAATGGAAACGCTGGCAGCGGGACTACAACGCCCAGGAGCTCAGCCGCGCCGCCACGCCGGAACAAAAAGAAGCGGCCCGCGCCCTGGCCGTTGAGCTCAAGCAGATAGTGCTGCCGGGGTTGCAGCGGGTGGACCGCTGCACGACCTGTCACCTCGCGGTCGAGGATCCGGGTTACGCCGGCTATAAACAGCCGCTGGCCTATCATCCCAATCACGCGCAGCACCCGTTCGAGAAATTCGGCTGCACGATTTGTCATCAGGGCCAGGGGCGCGCCACCGAACGCGAGGCCGCGCACGGCCGCGTCGCGCATTGGGAGCACCCGATGCTGGCAATGAAATATATCGAGGCATCGTGCGCAAAGTGTCACGCCGCCACCGATGTGCCCCGCTCCCCGCTGCTCGCCCGCGGGCGCGCGTTGTTCGACGAACAGGGCTGCATCGGCTGTCACAAGCTCGGCGGCTTCGGCGGCAACCTTGGCCCGGAATTGGACAAAGTCGGCGCGAAACGGAGTCCGGAATGGCTCGCCAAGCATTTTAAGTCACCCGAGGAACTCGTGACTGGTTCAAGCATGCCGCCCCTGAAACGAAGCGACGCCGACGTCGAGGCGCTCACGCTTTTCATGCTGGGCCAGACCGGGGAACAGCTCACGGAGTATTATGTGTCGATGAAGAGCATTCCCGGTCCAGAGCTGGGCCAGCGGCTGTTCGCGCAAAAAGGGTGCATCGGCTGCCACTCCGTCGGCGGCAAAGGCGGCAAGGTCGGCCCGCCGCTCGATGACGTCACCAAACGACGGGCCGCCGACTGGATCGTGAAACATTTTCGCGATCCGGCGTCGGTTTCCCCTGAAACGGTGATGCCCAAATACAATTTCACGGAGCCCGAGATCCGGGCGCTGGCTGCCTTCCTCGGCTCGCTGACCGGAGCCGACGTCTCCGCGTTCATGAAAATCCCGTCGCAGGCGTCGCCGATTGAGCGTGGCCGGGCGGTCTACCTGAAATTCGGGTGCGGCGGCTGCCACGGCGCCGACGGTGAAGGCGGCGTGCCGAACCGCAATGCCAAGGCCCATCAGCAGATTCCGGCTCTGACGGCGGCCAATGATGTCGCCGATGTTTTCCTCGAATCGTTCATCACCGAGGGCATCCCGGACCCGGCGAAACTGGACCCAAACGGCCCCAAGCCACCCATCTATATGCCGGCTTTTGGCGACAAGATTTCCGAAGGCGAACTGGCCGATCTCATCAGCTACCTGCGCAGCCTGCAGCCCGCTCCGAACGGAAAGCCGTAGAACACCCTCCGCGCGGCTGCCAACCCCGAAGGCGTGCCGCAAAGTCACGCCCTGGCCCCTTGGCAACCAATGGGCCCAAAGATTGAGGAGCATGGAGCAAGAAATGCGGAGCCGGGCGGGTGCATTACGGGCATTATGGCAGCGCGCCAATCAGCTCCACCCTAAGCGCAACCCACTCCATGGCCAAGCAACTCACCGCCGATGACGCCCGCCAGTCGCTCGCCGCCCATGTCGAGGCGAAGGGCGTGGAGATTTTTTGCAAATACGGCCCGGTCCTGGACTGGGCGGGCCTGCAGCGGCTGCTCTCTGATGAGGTTTACGTCCGTTATCCCTGCGAAGTGGTCTTCGACGCCGGTCCGCTGGAACCCGGTGAGTTTGCCGTGCCGCTGCAGAAAGGGGAACGGCCGGAAGAGGGGTTCACGATGTTTGTGCATCCGATCTTCATGACGCAACTCGACCTCGTGCCCGCGCTGGTGCTCTACCAGCTGGTGGCGCTCAACTACGGCGTCTTTGCCTCCGCCCACGAGGCGGAGACTTTCGGTGCCGCCGCCCTGGGGATCACCCGGGACGAGTATTACGACCGGCTGTGCGAGTTGTCCGACCAGCTCGGCGGCGGGCTTGAGGCGGCACCGGTTGCGGCCGCGAGCGGCTGTGGCGGTGGCTGCCACTGCAGCGGTTGAGCCGGCATCCGGCCGGACCTTACTCGGGTTTCTTCGGGTGTGACCGCTGCCGCACGCGGGTAAAGACCAGGGAAACGACCAGCATGACGGTGCCGAGGGCCAGGAAGGACAAGACCCGCAGCACGGGTCCGAACCGGCTGCTGCCGACGACCGTCACGTAGATGGCCGTGAGGAGCAGGGTGGCGTGGCCCATCCAGCGGAATTTCGGGCTCCGCACGAAAAGGTTCATCGCGTAGTAAAACAGGGCCAGCCCCACCCAGGCCAGGCCGACATACCGGCCGGGGGCGAGGTGATAGAGGGCGTAGGGGAACACCACGAAGGCGGCGAACAGGTAGGCGTTGCGCATCAATTCCGTTTTCAGCTCCAGCCGGTCCTTCTGCCAGCGCAGGATCCGCGCACTGACCAGCGCCACAAGGCCGAAGCCGATGCTGATGCCGCTCTCGCTTTTCGCCACGACGACGTAGCCTAGCACGATGCACACGTAGATGAGGAAATTCGCCATGACGATGAACCGAGAGCGGAACCAGATCGCCATCGACACCACCACGACACTCTGGATGGACAGCCAGACAAAGACATCCGGCACGGCGGCCGCCTTGATGATCGCCACGCTCAACGCGGCGTAGCCGGTCAGCTGCGCTCGCGCAGCCAAAACACGACCGCCAGCCCGAGGAACGCCGCCGAGGCCAACCCATGGGCGACGGCCAGGTCGGGCTTGAATGCAGCGACGGTATGCGTGAGAAACAGCAGGTAGCCCAGGCCGCAATTGAAGCACGCGCTGAGGCAGGGGACCGCGTCTTCCGTCTCGCGGTTCGGTCGCAGCAGGGAGGCCACCGCAAAGACCGCCACGAGCGCCAGCACCAACGCGGGCGCGGCGGCCGGTTCGGTGGCGAAACGAATCGCCCCGCCGCGCAAGGGATTCCCCATCGCCCAGAGGAGATAGGTGGCGTAGCCCAGTGGGATGCCGGCGAAACCTAGCCGCGGCCAGCCGGCCCGCAGACTGGCGGCGACTGTCAGCGCGGACAGCAACCCGAGCGATCCGAGGACAAACCACGCCGAGCCGACGGCGAGCGCCGTGGCATAGCCGCTCAGCAGCGCGAGCCCGGTCAGCCAGGGGGATTTCCGGCGCCACCCGATGGCCAGGTTGAACGCCACGGCCAGCACAAGCGGCAAGCAGCCCGCCAAGCTCTCCGTGCCGAGCACCGGCTTGGTCCCGAAGAAGTAAAGGCGCAGCGTGGCGAACCAGAGCAGCGCCATGCCGGCACCGCGCAGATAACCGGCGACCAGTTCGAAGGAGCGCCGCCACACGTGGGCGAGGAGAAACAACCCGGCCGCGACGAGGCCCCCGACCAACGACGGCACGCCCGCGGGCAACCGGGCATAGGGCAGCGACAGCATGAAAGCTGCGCCCAGCGCGAGCGCGAGTATACCCGCGACCGCGAACCAGTTCTGTCCCACCTCGAATTCGAATTCATCGTCCGTTCCCGCCGCCGCGGGCGGCACGATGTCCGCGGCGGGAACCGGCGTTGGTGGTTCCGGCTCGGTGGGCACTCCCAGGTGGGTTTCGAGCCGCGCCAACCGCGCTTCGAGCCGCGCCAGTCGGACTGATTCAGGGAAGTCAGCGGGGAGCTGATTCGGATCGGGGGGCATGGCGGCGGAGAACTCGGGTGCGGGGTAGCGGCCGGGGCCGGCGGACCCCTGCGTTTGGCATCATCGCGCGATCGCCGGCATCCGACTACCGCCGGATTGGCGGATGCTACGCATATCTTGCCCCGGGGCGGAATTGCCGGGGAGGCGCGGAGGGCTGCACTGGCAACCCCCGAGTAAAAATCCGGGGCAAGCCCGAGGCATTCACGGTAAAGATAACGTCCGGTATGTTTCGCACATTTTCCGAGGGTTGGCTTGGGGCGGGTTAACCGTTAACCTGAACCCGATCAGCCAACATGAACACTGATACCGT
>LNEH01000039.1 GCA_001464505.1 Verrucomicrobia bacterium Ga0077533 | reverse complement strand
TTCGTCGCTGCGCTCCTCGCAATGACAGGGTATTTTCATCGGGCTATTGGTATAAGGCAGCCATGCTTGTCGTCCTGGGCGAAACGAAGGATCCACCAAGATGCCTGTTGCGTGTGGCATTCTGGATTCTTCGCTACGCTCAGAATGACAGGTATCGTGGAATTGAATCTTTATCCGGATTCATCCGCGCTATCCGCGGTAAAAGTTCTTCCCTCCATCCGATTCCGTGTGTTCCGTGTGTTCGGTGGTTGCACAACCCAAACTGATCATCTTCGACTGCGACTCGACGCTCAGTGCCATCGAGGGCATTGACGAGCTGGCGCGCGTGCGCGGCCCGCAGGTGTTCGCCGAGGTCGAGGCCCTGACGACCGCCGCCATGGAGGGAAAAATCCCGGTCGAGGAAATCTTCGCGCGCCGGCTGGCTATCGTCCGACCCCGGCAGACTGATGTGGCGGCTCTTGCCCGCCTCTATGTGGAGCGGGTCGAACCCACGGCGCTGGCCGCCATCAGCCGGCTCAAGACCGCCGGCTGGACTCCGTTGATTCTTAGCGGCGGGTTTCGCCAGGCCATCGCGCCGCTGGCCGCGCACCTCGGCATCGCGCGGGTCGAGGCGGTGGGTTTGTTTTTCAACGCTGCCGGGGACTACACGGGTTACGACGAGAAATTCCCCACGACCCGTTCCGGCGGCAAACCGGAGTGCATCGCCCGGCTCAAACGCGAACTGGCTCCCGCGCGCCTCGTGATGGTGGGCGACGGGGTGAGCGACTTGGAAACCAAACCTGTCGTTGACCTGTTGGTTGGATTTGGCCGCTATACGGAGCGGGCCAAGGTCAAAGCCGAGGCCCATGCCTTCATCCACCGCCTCGACGCTCTGCCCGAATTGCTCAAATGACCCACCGGCTCGCATGGTTGATTTTCCTGCTGGCCGCACCAATGGCTTGGGCGGCCACGGCGCCGGCGGAGCCGTTCCCGCGGAGTTTGTCGTCCTACCCGGAGGAGACGACGACCGGCGTCTGGCCCATCATCCAGGCCCGCGCCGCCGCCGAGCCGTTCAACGTGGTGGCGACCGTTATTTTTCTCCTGGCGGTGCTGCACACCTTTGTCGTCCCGAAGATCCGTCATTGGGGCCATGTCGTGGAGGCCCGGCACCGGGAGCACAGGAAACTGAAGGCCGCAGACCACAACCACAACGGGCAGCCGGATGAAGTCAGTTTCGGGGGACAGCTCCTGCATTTTTTCGGCGAGGTGGAGGCGGTGTTCGGCATCTGGGCCGTCGCCCTCGGCGCGGCCATCGTGTGGTTCAAGGGACTCGACACCGTGGTCCACTACATCGGGGACACGGTGAATTTCACCGAGCCGATGTTTGTGGTCATCATCATGGCGCTGGCTTCGACGCGGCCGGTGATGCGGCTGGCCGAGCAGAGTCTGCGCCTGATCGCCTCGCTCGGCGGCGGCCGGCCGGTGGCGTGGTGGTTCACCATTCTGACGTTCGCCCCGCTGATCGGTTCCCTGATCACCGAGCCGGCGGCCATGACCATCGCGGCGCTGCTGCTGGGGAAGCAATTCTACGCCCTGAAACCGAGCGGGCGGCTGATGTATGGCACGCTCGGGCTGCTCTTCGTCAACATCTCCATTGGCGGCACCCTCACGCATTTTGCCGCGCCGCCCGTGCTGATGGTGGCGGCGGCTTGGGGTTGGGACACCGCCTACATGTTCACGCAGTTCGGCTGGCATGCGGTCGCCGGCATCGTGCTGTCCAATCTCTTCTATTTTCTGATTTTCCGAAAAGAGCTGCTCGCTTTGCAGCCGGCTCCGGCCGCCGCCACGGCGGAGGGCGAACCGGTGCCGGTGTGGGTGACGGCCGTCCACCTGATGTTCCTCGGCTTCACGGTCTGGATGGCACACCACCCGGCGCTGTTCATCGGTGGCTTCCTCTTCTACCTCGCGTTCGCGCAGGCCACGGCGCACCACCAGAACCGGGTGGACCTGCGCAGTCCGCTGTTGGTCGGCTTCTTTCTCGCGGGTCTCGTGATCCACGGCGGACTGCAAGGCTGGTGGATCCAGCCGGTGCTCGGCAGCCTCGGCGAAGGGCCGTTGTTCACGGGCGCAATCATCCTCACGGCCTTCAACGACAACGCGCTCATCACCTATCTGGCCACGCTGGTGCCGGGTCTGACCGAGGAATTGAAGTTCGCGGTCGTGGCGGGCGCGGTCACCGGCGGCGGGCTGACCGTCATCGCCAACGCGCCCAATCCGGCGGGGCAGTCGATTCTCCAGCGTTATTTTCCCGACGGCGTGTCACCGTTGGGATTGTTCCTTGGCGCGCTCATTCCGACACTGATCGTGGCGTTCTCGTTCATGGTGCTGTGAGGGGCGCCCGGTTCTGCCGGAGGTAAACCTTGCGTGCCGCGCTCGTGGCCGCGAGTATGCCCATGAACGCCGCCACCCACTCATGGCTCCCTCCGACTCTGAATTTGAAGAATTGCGCGCCCGCGTCAGCCGTCTGG